>DIUB01000193.1 GCA_002422265.1 Geobacter sp. UBA6169 | reverse complement strand
ACATCAGCGCCTCGGGCGGGATGTTACCCACGTCAAAGGTGGAGAGCAGGGTGGCGCTGGCAAAGCTGGCGCCCAGCTCAGGAGAGGAGACCTGTGCAGCTGACAGCAGCTTGATCAGAAAGGTGGGGGTGCCGGTCTCAAACCAGAACGGGCGGAACTGGCGCTCACGAAACAAAAGCAGCAGATCGAACGGGTTGTAGACTGCTTCGCCGGTCCAGTTGTAGCCGTTGTACCAGGTTCTGATCTCGTCCCTGTCCAGCCCTTCCAGTTCAGGGGCAAACATAGTGTCAACATCGGTATCAGTGTAACCGCAGATGGCGGAGTAGGTGCTGCTGATGGTGATGTCTTCCAGGTTGTTGAGCCCTGAAAACAGGCTGACTTTTGAGAATTTGCTGACCCCGGTTAAAAAGGCAAATTTGACGTAGGCATCAGAGTCTTTGATCACAGAGTAGAAATCTTTTAAGCCTTCCCGGATCTCCAAGGCGGCTTCCGGCTGCTCAATCCGGTCAAGGATCGGTTTGTCGTATTCATCGATCAGAACCACGACCCGCTGGCCGGTCTGGTCTGAGAGACGGCGGATCAGTTCCATGAAACGGCTGCGATGATCAGGAAAGGCAGCTGAGAAACCTGCAGACTGTTCATGACGGGTCAGTTGGTGGTGCAATGATTGATCAAGATCTTTGCGTGATCCCAGCACCCCGCCGCCGAAGCTGATTCTGATGACCGGGTATTGAACGGACCAGTTCCATTGATCATGGCAGTACAGCCCCCGAAAGAGCAGCTCGTTTCCTTCAAACAGCTCTTTCAGGGTGTCCAGAAACAGGCTTTTGCCGAACCGGCGGGGACGTGAAAGAAAGTAATGGCTGCCATTCTCTATCAGCTGCAGCGCAAAGCCGGTCTTATCCACATAGTAGTAATCAGCTTCGCGGATCTTCTGAAAGGTCTGTATGCCGATGGGCAGTTTTTTATGTGCGGTCATGGTTTCACCTGCAGCTGTAGAATATACGGTGTTATATCCCGAAGGCAGCAAAAAAGAAAGGGCGGTAGATACTGCCCCGGATCGTTGCTGTAGTGATAAAACAGCTGCCTTTCCCGAGGTTGCAGTACACTCAGAGAAAACCAGCAAGATGCACCTACCTGTGCTGCGTGAATATCGAGAGTTGCCCAAGTACCTCGCGAACAACAGATGACCAGTTAGCAACTGAGGGCTGACGAAACAGCCGCATGGTGGGGTACCACGGTGAATCGTTGCGGTCAATCATCCAGCGCCAGTCACAGGGGGTTGGCAGCAGCAGCCAGACCGGCACTTCCAGCGCACCAGCCAGATGGGCTACGGCAGTATCAATGCTGATCACCAGATCCAGATGGTTGATCAGGGCGGCGGTATCGGCAAAGTCGCTGATCTGACCAGAAAAATCATGCATAGGGAAAGGGAGCCGGACACCAGATTGCCTGGGCTGATCGGCTACCAGCAGAGAGAACCAGCTGATGTCGGCCACCTGTGCAAGCGGTGCAAGTAGTTGTGGTGGTATTGATCTACCGGGGTCCGGCTTTGGTTTGCCGGACCAGGCCAGTCCCACCCGGAAGCCTGCGGCAGTTTCTTCGCACAGTGCAGACCAGTGTTGCAGCTGCTCAACCGGCGGCTGCAGGTAGGGGTAGCAGCGCGGGATAGCAGCAATGTCAGGCGAAAACAGGCCGGGTAATGAAAAGAGCGGCAGATGGTAATCGGCAGTCGGCAGTGCACTGCCGAACGGGAGAACCTGTATGGTGCGTGAAACCGAGCTGAGTAGACGTACCAGCGGTGGCTGGCAGGCCACAATCAGCTGTGCCCCCTGCTGTTCCAGCAGCGGAAGATAACGGGCAGCCTGGATGGTGTCGCCATAGCCTTGCTCGGCATGAATCACAATCCGTTTGCCTCGTAGAGGTTGCCTGCCGTCCCAGGCCGGGTAGGGAAAGGAGCGGCGGGGTGAGGGGAAAGAGGGGGTTCGCCAGCGCCACTCGTACTCCTGCCAACCTTCGGCGTAGTGGCCCTGTTTCAGCAGGATCAGGGCCAGGTTCCAATGGGCCTCGGCATAATCCGGGTCACGCTGCAAGGCATCCTTGCACAGCTGCTCTGCCTGATCCAGCCTGCCCATACCCAACAGGGCCGATGCCTGTGAGGCCGGAGGCACCGGCGAGCCGGGCAGCAGTCGCCCTGCCTCGGCAAAGGCATCGGCAGCCTCCTGAAATCGGCGTTGTTCCAAAAGTGCCTTGCCCAGGTTGTTGTGGGCCTCACCCAGGTTGTTGTTGATAGTCAGCGCCTTGCGGTACCAGCGGATCGCCTCGTCCCGCAACTCCAGCAGGTGGTTGGCAATGCCGATCCGAAACATGATGAACGGGTGCCGGGGCGCTGCCTTCAGCGCCTGCTTGAAACAGGCCAGGGCCGCCTGGTGGCGGCCCTGCTGCAGGTGTTGTTCTGCAAGGCTGAACTGGTACTGCGCTTTTGGTGAGAGCAGGTCAATCATTCAGTACGGGTTGTGCAGAGGCTTTTAAGCAGTGCCCCCACTCCAAGCAGGCAGGCCAGCATCACCAGCAGCGCTGCCAGCGGATGCGCCACAGCCAGCACCAGCGGAGTCAGAGCCCAGCGGGTAACGGTACGCAGTGATTCATGGCGGGCAATGTAATCAGCCACCGGCGGGCTGACCCTGTAGTAGGCCTTGACAAACAGCCGGCCCGGCCCGTTGGTCAGCAGCTGCTGATCACGGAAAGCCCGCAACAGTGCCACCTTGGGATGCAGGTAGCTGCCCCAGGCTGCCGTAGCGATGAAGCAGCCGCCGCCACCGCCACCGCCTCCGCCACCGGAAGGGGGGGCAACGGTTACGGTCACGGTACCGGTTCCTTTTTGTGCGGTGCTGTCGGTAACGGTTAGCATGACGGTGTAGGTGCCCGTGGTAGTGTAGGTGTGCGAGGTTGTGGCAGTGCCTGAGCTTGGTGGGGTTCCATCACCAAAATCCCATTCATACTTAACAATTGGAGAAGATGGAGCCACGGTTGAATAAAATGAAACTAAGGCATTAGTTGTTGGTGCTGTGGGTGTTACATTGATTGTCACAACTGGTGGAGAATTGGGGGCGACAACAGCAATAGTGATTGTGCTTTCTGCTGTATTGCCGTTGCTGTCGGTGATCCGAAGTCTAACAGGGAAAATTCCCGATTGTGTAAAAGTATGAGTGATTACGGCACTAGATCCAGATTGATACGTTCCCGTTCCAAGATCCCATTCATACTTAACAATTGGAGCGATATTGCTGATTGTACCGGTAAGTGTGACAGTGTAGGGGGCGACACCAGCGTTACTAGGAGATGCCGACAACGACACAGCCGGGGGGCCAGCTGAAACCACGACTATCTTGCTGGCTTCGGCGGTCTGTCCGTAGTTGTCAGTAATTTTAAAACGGACGGTAAAGCTGCCTGATGTTGTAAAGGTGTACGTATAATCTGTTGTGGCCCCTGCTATGGTTTTATACACACCATCGCCAAGATCCCATTCATATTTGGTAATTGTGCTGCCTGGTGGAATTGTCAGCGTTGCGTTGAAGGTGACATTAAACGGTGCAATTCCCGAGGTTGCCGAGCTGGTTAAACTTACGCCAGGAACAGGAACTATCGAAATTGGAAAACCGACGCCACTATTGTTGACGTAGAGGGTACCGCTCGTGGTGCCAGCAGGCACAGTTGCGGTGATGCTGATGTCAGACCAAGTCGTTACTGTAAGAGCTGTATTCCCCAATGTGACACTACCTTGAGTATTACCGAAATTGACACCCGTGATGGTGATGCTGCCGCCGCTTGATACGGCTAAGGGTGCAACGTTGAAGATCGCTGCCGTATTCAAGGCAGCCAGGGCCTTAGCCAGATTCAGCCTGCCGCCGGTGATGGTGGCACTGCTGAAGGCACTCAGCTGATCAACCCCGCTCAGGATGCGAGCCTTTATCTGGTAGGCGGTCAGGGTGGGGTAGGCATTCCAGATTAACGCTGCAGCGCCGGCTACATGGGGAGCAGCCATGGAGGTGCCGGCAGTGGTGCGGTAAAGGGTTGCGCCGTTATTCAGCCAAACTGTGCTGAGTATGGCAGTGGTACTGCCGGTGCTTAAGCCGCCTGGCGCAGCCAGATCAACGGTGTGGCGGCCATAACCGGAATAAGATGCCAGGCTGTCGGTGCGGGTGGAGGCTGCCACAGTGATGTTGTTGGCGGTTCGGATGGAGGCCGGATAAACGCGGTTGGTATCCAGATCCTGAAAGGTGTTGCCGGCTGCTGAAACCACCAGTGCACCGGCGTTATCAGCGGCTGCCACGGCATCCCGCAACGATCGGGAGTCGTAATCCACCTCAAAGCTCATGTTGATAATCTTTGCCCCTTTGGCAAGGGCGTATTCCACTCCGCGCAGGGCATCGGACAGATCACCGGTCCCCTCAGGCCCGTGCAGAAACTTGACCGCCATGAGCCTGACCCGCCAGTTGATGCCGGCTACCCCGATGCTGTTATTACCCACCGCACCGATGATTCCGGCCAGGTGGGTGCCGTGGCTGTCAGCGGTATCGTCATCCCACGGGTTGCCCGGTGAAAAACCGCCAAAGTTGGCACCGTTGCAGTCATCCACAATGCCGTTGGCATCATCGTCAATACTGTTGCCGCAGATCTCGCCCGGATTGATCCAGAGGTTGGCGATCAGATCGGGGTGGCTGTAAGCGATACCGGTGTCCAGCACCGCCACAATCAGCGAATCAGCGGCAGGGCCGGTATAGGTGTCCCAGGCAGTTGGGGATGAGATAATCGGCAGGTTCCATTGATAGGCCGTGGCAGAGTTGCTGGACTGATAACGTGGGTCATTGGGCTCCAGGGCCTTGCGGACCCGGTAGTTGGGTTCGGCATACAGTACGTTGGGATCGGCACGTAACTGCTCCAGGGCCTGGTCAACCGTGGTCCCTTCCGGCAGACGGATGTGGCGTGCCTTGATCTGCTTGAAGCTGTGGAGTGAACTGGCCTTGGCTGCCTGCAGGCTCTTGGCACCTTTGGTGTCATCCTTAAACCGGACGATCAGTTCGCCCTGTTTGTAGGCAGCAGTATGGGCAGACCTGAAATCAACGGCGTTGACCGGAGCAGTGAGCAGCAGCAGGAACAGAAGGATGGAAAGCAGACGAAGGCAGTGCATAGTGGAACCTCACAGAATAATAAATGTTACGGCAGTATGGTCTCGACATCAAACCCGACAATATTCCGGCTGTCTCTGCTGAACTCTACCCCGATCAGGTGGATCAGTTGGTTGAGAGAACGATATTTTTCGGCATATCCCTGTTTTAGGTCTGGTTACCTGTCTGCCGGTGTTGTGTACTCTTTGATACATTTTGAAAAGCAGTTCACGCAACGGCGCTACGACGCAACGAAAAAGATCTGAAAATAGTCGGTTCTCACGCGGAGTCGCGAAGCTCGCGGAGAAAGCGTAACCATGTTTATACCCTTTAACCGTCCAAAAGAAAAGGGGCGGCTGTTGCCGCCCCTCTGAATACTGCTGTTTTGATCCTGATGTTACTTTCTTGCTGCCGTAACCGTGGTGCTGCCTTTGGCGCGGAAGGGGTAAACATAGATATTGCCGGTTGTTGCTGATTGTACATGGAAGTTAACTTTGAATGAACCATAGTCAATGGCAGTCTTGGTATCCGATTTTTTAGCTATAAAATTATACGGGTAATACACATCACCTGTAGGCGGTGCCTTGATTTTACAGGTATTAAGACTGGAATCCCACTCGTGGCAGTAGTCTCCCAGGTTGTTCGGATCTGTGGGGGCCAGACCGTAGGAGAAGTCACCAGGGTTGGGTGTAATCAGCTGACTGGTCTGTAGGTCGAAATTTCTGATGGAGCCCCCTTCATAGCAGGTTGCGGTGCCAAACTTAATCGGGTCACCATTGAACTGCCAAGTACCTGTATTGGGGATTTCTTTGGTGGCGCAGACGTACATTTCAGTGTGGGTTGCGGTCACTCCGCTGTACAGGGTGTTGGGAGATATCGATTTTTTGGGCAATACCGCAACCTTAGCTGCTGCCGGGCTGGGGGTGGTGTTCAAGGTTTTGGTGTAGGTGGTTACTGCAATTTCTACCAGGTTGCCGGTCATGGTGGCGCCGTCGGTCAGGGTAGCAGCGGTGAACCTGCTGAAGAGGTCAAAGGGTTGACCATTTTGGGTAAAGGTGGTTCTGCCCCCATTGGGCAGCAAGGCATAGGCGGAGCCGAGGAGCAGCTCACTCTCGGAACTGCTGCCGCTGCTGGATTCATAATCCTGAATGCCGGGTATCATCACCATCCTGTCTCCAGCTTTTTCCTCACAACTGACCATGTAGTGACCTTCTCCGGAATTACTGCATTTCTGGGTCAGGTTGTACATGCCGCCATCCAGCACCAGGGTGTTGGTATCACCGATAAACTGTGAAAACATGGTGCCAGAGGTGTCGGCGGTATCGTTATTATTAAAGCGGTAACGCATGGGTCCCCAGCCGATGCCATAAGGTTTGCTGAAATCCAGGGCCGTTTTACTGGCGTAACCTTGCTGCGGATATTGCTCTCCACCGAGGATAATGTCGTACAGCCGGGTGGTGTTGTCGCTTAGCTCAATATGGCTTGGGTTATTATTCGTATCCACCACGGTCCACTGGCCGTTGAGGAATGAGAGCACCACCCGGTTGCTGCCTGCATTAACCACACCGCCGGATGCGGTACCGGCCAGCATGGTGCCGCTGGGTTTACCTTCAATTTCGGTGACGGTATCAAAGGCGGCAGCATAGAACCAGTAGTTGCCCGGCACCAGCTTTATGTTGCCGCTGGCCTGGCTGGGAGTCAGCTTCAGTTTGTAGGAAAGCTGGGCCATTTGGTAATAATCATAAATCGGTTTGTCTGAAACATAGACATAGATTGCCTGGGTGTCGGCAGGCAGCAGGCTTTTAACAGCGGAAGTTGTTGCAGTGACCGGAAAGGCGGCAGAGATACGGACATCAGCGGTTTTGGCTGCTGCTGCCGGGGCAGAGGCGGTAGTGCCACTGCCGCTGCAGCCGGTTAAGGTGGTGCCGGCGGCTATCATGGCCATGGCCAGCAGTATGATAATGCGTCGTTTGGACATATCGGTTTCCTCCTTTGAGGGAATGGCTTGCTCTGGTGATGCGGCTGGGAGCCCGCAGCAGGCTCCCAGCCTGTGTCTGTTTTACTGAACCACAACCGTCACATCGGCTGCCGTACCGTAAGTTACGGTCACTTCACGGTAGCTGCCTGCGCCAACACAATCGGATGGTGTGAAGCGGAAGGTGAAGGTTTGGCCCAGTGTAGCAGCGGTCGGGATCGTGTAGGTACAGGTGGCGTTGCTGATGGTACCGGTACCGGATGCGTTGCTGCAGATTGGTGAACCGCCAACGGTCCAGGCGCCGGTAATGGCATCACCGTCCGGGTCGTTTGCGCTGGCGGTCAGGGTGACGGTGCGGGCATCTCCGGTGGCACCAAATTCAACCAGAGTCTTATCGGACCGCAAGGCCGAGGTGTAGGGAGTACCGTTCTGCGCAGTGATACTGACCGTTTTAAAGCCTGATTTTGGTGGGGCGTTGTTGTCGGTAACCGTATACCGGTAGGTGTAGGTGTAGGTGCCGGCTGTTGGCGGCACGGTTGCAGCACAGGTGGCTGAAATATAACCGCCAGTACCGGTGCCGCCGCTGCAGCTTGGTGCAGTGCCACCCTCCAGACTCCAGGCGCCGCTTAAGGCATCACCATCTGGGTCTGAGGCGCTGCCGAAGAGGTTGACGATCCTGGTCTGGCTGCAGGTTGAGACGTAGCTGCGATCAGCATTCAGGTTGACAACCGGCGCGCGGGAACCGTCTGATACGGTCACCGTACCGAGCGCAACGGTGCGCTCTGCACCCTTGCTGTCTTTCACCTTCAGGCTTGCCGCGTACTCGCCGGCAGTCAGGCCGGTGAAATCTGCCTGCACCGGCAGGCTGGTGGTGGCATCAATGCTGCCGGTTTTGGTTGCGCTGCCCACGGTCAGGGTCCAGCTGATCGGGTAGTTGCCTTCTTCATCGTAGGCTGAAAGCAAGGCTGAGAGGGTCTTGTTCAGCAGGATGGAGCGATTAGGAAAATAGCCATACCCGGTTGGAGGGCTGTTGGGAATAGTGATGTCATTGAGTACTACTTCCGCATTGGCATCGGTTTTCTCATCAGCGGTTAACGTGCTGTTGACATTGAAGGTTGCTGCTTTGGTGTCGCTGCCGGCAAAGATATCAATGCTGGTGCTGCACTTGACCAGGCTTGAGAAGGCACCGTTGGCATCGCTGTAGGCCCAGCGATAGAAATTGGAGCCCTGCAGGCTGATACCGCGATAGGGGACTGGATTGTTGTCAGCATCCACCAGCTTGCCGGATACCTTGCACGGCTTCTGGAAGTCTGCTTTGGAGAAGCTGCCGCAGGGTGCGGAGCCAACGGTTACGTTTTGCTCTACCCAGCCGCCGTTTTCATTGTAGTAGGAAATCTTGGCCTTCCGGTCGGTATTGTCTTTGTTAAGCAGTACGGTGTTCAGCTTGTACTTGCCATCTGAGCCGGTGGTGCCGTAGGTGCCGTCAATATTATTGCCGTACAGTGAAAGCCCCTGGCTTGCAAACGGCGAGCCGTCACTATAGCTGAAGGTACCCTCAATACAAACCTCGGTGGGTTGATCAAAGATGATATGATCCAGGTTCCACCAGTACTTGGCAAACTCTTCGTTGGCCACCAGGATTTTCAGATAGTAGTCATTGCCGCCGCAGGCAGTTTTGGTGGGGGAAGCAATCACGTTGCCACTACTGTCCACGATGGTGCCGGTGCCGATATAAACCCATTTGCCGGAGTTGGGGTTCAAGGTCCAGACCGGGACTTGCCAGCCTGGTGTTGCAGGCCCATAATCCTCTATAAACAGGTTGTCGCAACTGCTGGAATAGATATGCCGGGTAATGGTGGTGGTCTTGTCAGCTGCCTTGCGAACACCTGATTTGACCAGGGCCTTGGCCACATCGCCCAGGCCTTTGCCTGAGTCGGCATCACTGATATTGAGGGAGTCAAAGGCCAGGGAGATCATCTTGCCTTCCCTGCCGCTGCCATCCACGCCGGTATAGGAACCGGGGAACCGGTCTGACTGGGTGGCCGGCTCATAGGTGTTCATTTCAGCCCGCAGTTTGGCAACACCTGGGACAC
Organism: Geobacter sp. UBA6169; assembly: GCA_002422265.1. Taxonomy (GTDB): domain Bacteria; phylum Desulfobacterota; class Desulfuromonadia; order Geobacterales; family Pseudopelobacteraceae; genus Trichlorobacter. The sequence goes on along the minus strand of DIUB01000193.1, from coordinate 4,489 downwards.
TGGCTGCCGGGATTTCAATGCCCACCTCGGTGGTGGCGCCGGCTGCCTTGGCTGCGGCAATGGCGCTGCCGGCAACCGCTTTTTTGGTGCCATCGCTCAAGCGGACCAGGGCAAAGTTAAAGGAGGGTTCGGTTGAACTGCTTAAACCGGATTTCAGAGGACTGCCGGGGGTGGCAAAGGCCACCTTGGCTGCCTCAAGCACAGCCCGCAGCTCTATGTTGCCGGGGGTGGTGTAGTCGATCCGTTTCTGAAACTGGGTATAGCCTTCCTTGGTGGCCACCACCATCAGGTAACCGCCTCCGCCGGACAGTTTGAGCTGGGCCAGGAACCCGCCGGCGCTGTTGGAGGTAACGGCTGCTTCGCCCAGTTTTTCGCCGGCCTTATCAAAGGAGGTGATCTGCACGGCAACACCGTCGGTGATCAGTGCGGCCTTGCTGACGGTTGTCGAGCTGGTGGCAACAGTGCCGCTGACAGCGGCAGTGGTGGTGGGAATGACAAAAACGCCCCAGTAGGGTTTGGTGAGGGTGGTGATATCAAAGGTCGCCTTACCAGAACTGATTGCTGCCAGCTTGCCTTCGGATGTCCAGGCCTTGCCGTCGGCAGAAGAATAGATCGGCAGCGCTGTTGCATCGGTGGTAATGGCCAGGGTGACCGGAAGCGCATTATTCAACTGCTGATCAGCGCTTTTAACGACCCCGGACGATGCCTTGGCAGCCACAACGCCTTTATCGCTGGTAACGGTTACCTTGGCAAAGGCCCCGGCTGTTGCGCCGGCAGGTGGATTAGCGGGTGCTGCATCGTAGGTAACGGTAATGGTGAGGGTGCCGGTGAGTATGGCGCCGGTACTGTCTTTGAATACCGTGCCTTGTGGTATGGTGACGGAAGCCCCGCTTGCTGTTGCAGTGACTTCTTTTGTGGTTGCCCCGCTGGCATCAGTGGTGACGGTTGTAGTGGTTGGCGCCGGAGTACCGCCGCCGTCGTCGCTGCAGGCGGTTAGAAGCCCTGCCATCAGTAAAACGCCCATCAATAAAAATAAAAACCGTTTCATGCTGTTCCTCCTTTCGAAATGAAGCTCTGCTGTGTTGCATCTGCCAATTGTATGAAAAAAGCCCACCTGTACAATCCCTCAGTACAGGTGGGCTTGTGCAGGGTTGCTGCGTAGCCGGTTCGGCAGCCCCTCGATCCCTGGCAGGACAGGTGGCTTTGCGTCCTTTGGTTACCCAAAGTTTGCGGTTTCGTCGGAAGATAGTGGAAAGAGCATCGGTGCTAAAGTTTTGTATACAAGTCTGCCATTACTGATAACACAGATTTTGAGTATGTCAAGTTACCGGGGTGCTTTTTACAAGAAAAATCGCAACAATTGATTTAACTAATAGAAATAACTAGAACCTTTTACTCAAACCCAGATGAAAGACCACGTCCGGGGCAGTGGCAACGGCAATATCTTCTGCCACGCCGATATCCAGCAGGTAGTTGCCGGGCAGCTTCAGGCTGCCGCCAAAGGTCACCAGTGCCGCGCCTTTGCCCAGTTCGGCCAGTGAGCTGTTTTTGTAGAAGGGGGTGGACAGATCGGCCTGGACCTTGAAATTGATCCAGTTTGTGGGGGCATAGCCGATGCCGGCGTTGCCGAAGGCCACCAGATTGTGGCGCTGATCCGACAACACATCACCGTCACTGCCGGCCAGGCCGCCGACTGCGCCATAGACCCCCAGGGTGCCCCATTCGGTGCGGCGGTTCATGGCGCCGGAAAGCAGTAGCGAGAAGTCAACGCTGCCGCTGCCCAACAGGTTGCTGCTGTTGCCGGAGGGGAGCTTGAGCTGGCTGCGCAGGGCAATGGTGTCGTGGTCGGTGGCAGTCTGCTGCTCGTACAGCCGGTAGGCGGCCAGCAGGCTGACATCGCCGATGCCGCCGGAGGCGTGGGTCATGTCCAGTTTCTGCACGCCGTTTTTCACATAGCGATAGCGCAGCCGGTTCTTGGAGGCGGTGTCACGCCCCCCCTGGGGCAGACCGAAGAAGCTGTGCCAATCAATGATAAAGCTGTCCAGAAACCCGCCCCCCTGCAGTACAAAGGGCAGTTCAATCCCCAGCTCAACTTTTTCAGTCAGGCCATAGCGGGCAGCCAGGGTCCAGCGGTACAGCTCGCCATCCAGCAGGATCTGCTCAGTGGCGCTGCTGTTGACGCTGTAGATGCTGGCGATATCCTGGGAAAGGCCCAGTTGCAGTTGCCCGCTGGAAAGCAGAGATGACGATGTTTCGGCCGGCAGGCCGTAGATTTGGACCAGCGGACTGCGGTTGGCCGTGCGGAACGGCTGGATTTCAAGCCCGAAGGTGGCGGTGGCCGGGATGAGCAGGAACAGTGCCAGCAGCAGGCTGAGGAATGTCTGTACGGGGGGCATGGCGTTCGAGCCTTGTACCATCTGAATCCCCCTCCCCGTCCCTCCCCCTCCTGGGGAGGGAGACAAGCTGGTACTCCTCCACCCAGCGGAGGAAGACAAGCTGGTACTCATCTCTTCAGGGGAGTGAGACAGATAGTTACTCCTCCCCCCAGCGGGGGGAGGTTGGGAGGGGGGAGCGGTTGCGTGCATAAAAATGAGATGTTTCATGCGGTTAGTCATCCTCCGGCCTGATCCGGACTGCCTGATGCACACCCTCCATGGCGCCGATGACCTGCTCATCAAGCGTATGGGTATCGCCGATCACACCGATGATGGTGCGGTCGGCGCCGGTGGACTGGTGAAAGTCAAAGCCGTGGTTAACCAGATACTCCTTGACCTGGTCCAGGGCCTCTTCCGAGGCCTTTTTCTTTGATATGATGATCATTCTGTGGTTCCCTCCGCCTGGGTCATGATCCGCTCAAGCCGCCGTGATTCGTCGATGACCCGTTCAAACAGGCGCACAATGGCGCCGTCATCCAGCGGGCCGGGGTTGTCGGCCTTCATCCGGGCAAAGATCCGTTTTTCGCGGGACGGGTCATAGACCGGCAGTTCAAGCAGCTTTTTGTGGTGGCCGATTTCAAGGGCCAATCGGGCCCGCTCGTTGAAGATCCTGAGCAGGACATCGTCCAGCAGGTCGATCCGTTTTCTGATTTCGTCAATAGCCACGGGTTGCCTCACACAAACTGTTTTTTGAGGATGGTGTCTTTTTTGTTGTTCTGATCATCCCGCTCCGGGTAGTCAATGGTGTAGTGCAGGCCGCGGGATTCCTTGCGCTGTTGAGCGCAGGTGATGATCAGCCCGGCCACGGTTGCCAGGTTGCGCAGTTCGATCAGGTCTGAGGTGACGATGAAGTTCCAGTAGTAGTCGTCAATCTCGGCCTGGATCAGCTGAATGCGGCGCATGGCCCGTTCCAGCCGTTTGGTGGTGCGCACGATACCGACGTAGTTCCACATGAAGCGCCGGATCTCGTCCCAGTTCTGGGAGACCACCACCATTTCGTCACTGTTGGTGGCAGTGCCGGCATCCCACTCCGGCAGGGTCTGGCGCGTGGCAGTGCGGCGCTCGGCCACCCGGACTGAAGAGTGGCGGGCTGCCCTCCCGGCAAAAACTGCTGCCTCAAGCAGGGAGTTGCTGGCCAGGCGGTTGGCACCGTGCAGGCCGGTAAAGGCAACCTCGCCGATGGCATACAATCCCCTGACATCGGTCTCGCCATCCATGTTTACCTGTACGCCGCCGCAAAGGTAATGGGCCGCCGGCACCACCGGCAGCCGGTCTTTGGTCATGTCAAGGCCGTACTCCAGACAGGTCTGGTAGATGTTGGGAAAGCGGCTGCGGACAAAGTCAGCCGGTTCGTGGGTGATATCAAGGTAGACGCAGTCATCGCCGTAGGTCTTCATCTCGTTGTCAATGGCCCGGGCAACGATGTCACGGGGGGCCAGGTCGCGCAGGTGGTGATATTTTTCCATAAAGGCGGTGCCGTCACGGCGGCGCAGAATAGCACCTTCGCCGCGCACCGCTTCGGAGATCAGGAATGATTTGGCATTGGGATGGAAGAGGGTGGTGGGGTGAAACTGCATGAACTCCATGTTGGCCACGGTAGCCCCGGCCCGGTAGGCCATGGCAACCCCGTCGCCGGAGGCAACATCCGGGTTGCAGGTGTACAGATAGACCTTACCGGCCCCGCCGCTGGCCAGCAGGGTGGCTCCGGCCGAGAAGGTCAGTACGCGGTTGCCGGTGATGTCAAGCGCATAGGCCCCCAGGCAGCAGTTGTCCTCAACCGGCTGCCGGGCCACCTTGGCGCAGGTGATCAGATCAATGGCAATATGGTGCTCGTAGACCGTGATGTTACGGTTCTGCCGCACTGCTTCCACCAGTGCCCGCTCAATCTCCCGGCCGGTGATATCTTCGGCATGCAGGATCCGGCGGGCGCTGTGTCCGCCTTCACGGGTCAGATCGTAGGCATCCCCCTGGGTGGTGGTGGTAAATTTCACCCCCCACTCGATCAGGTTGCGGATGGTGGCAGGGCCTTCTTCAACCACCATCCGCACCACATC
>DIUB01000194.1 GCA_002422265.1 Geobacter sp. UBA6169 | reverse complement strand
TCGACAAAATCCAGAATTTCGTTGTCGTTGATGTCGCGCATGATCACCACATTAATTTTTGGCGGCGGAAACCCGGCCTCTTCGGCCGCATCCAGGCCGGCAAGAACACGGGCCAGATCACCGCCACGGGTAATCTTGGCAAATGTCGCCGGTTTCAGGGAATCCAGGCTGACATTCAGGCGTTGCACCCCGGCCCTGAACAGTTCGCCGGCCATCTGCTCCAGCATCAGGCCGTTGGTGGTCAGCGCCAGATGACACAAGCCAGGTATGGCGGTAAGCTGTGCCAGAAACGGAGTGATACCGGCTCGCACCAGTGGCTCGCCACCGGTAATGCGGATCTTTTTAATACCCAGCCCAACTGCTGTTTCGGCAATCAGGTACAACTCCTCAAAGGAAAGCACCGTATCATGGCCGATCTTTTTCACTCCTTCGGCAGGCATGCAGTAAAAACAGCGCATGTTACAGCGATCGGTCACCGAAAGGCGCAGGTAATTTATTCGTCGTCCATAGAAGTCAAGCATAGATCATACTACCTCTTTTAAAAACTCCGGTCGAGGACAACCGGTATAATAGCCTTGGGCCAGGTTGATGCCCAGGTCCCGGACAGCGTTCAGCAGTTCATCATTTTCAATATACTCGGCAATGGTCTGGATGCCAAACTCCTGGGCCAGCACCGCCAGGGTTTTGACAAAGGCCATATCCTTGCTGTCCTTCAGCATGTTGCGCACAAATATCCCGTCGATCTTGACATAGTCAATGGGCAGCCTGCGGATATACTGGAACGATGAGAATCCGGAGCCAAAATCATCAATGGCGAATTTAAACCCTTCCATACGCAGATCCTGCACAAAATGTTCAAGCAGGGTCATGTTCTTCACTGTCTCCCGCTCTGTGATCTCGAATACCACCCGGTCATGCCGTATACCATACTGGTTGGCCAGCTTGATGACAGATGGAACAAACTCGCGCAGGATCAGAGATTTTGGCGAAAGATTGATAAATAGCAATCCATCATACCCCACCGCTTGCACTTTTTCAAATACCTTGTCCATCAGGATGTGGTCAAGGCGGCTGACAACCCCCAGCCGTTCAGCCACTTCGATGAACTCTGCGGCAAGGGTCACCTTGCCATTAACGATCATTCGGCAGAGCACTTCATGGCAGGCGATCCGGCGGGTATCGGTGGTCACAATCGGCTGGAAGTAGGGCAGTATTGAGCGTTCTTCCAGAGCCTGCATCAGCACCAGTGACATCTCGTTGCTTTTCTGGAACACCTCCACCACATCATCGTTGGTGGGCACGATGATGCAGTTTTTACCCAGGCCCTTGGCCTTATAGGTCATGTTATCGGCAAACAGGAACAGGTCCTTGGCTGTTTCAGCATGGTCCGGATAGATGGCAAAACCGATGGAAGCCGTACCGCGAATCTTGGCGCCATCAATGGTTACCAGCAGCATCTCCTCCATCGCCTCCCTGATACGGTCGGCCACCATATAGGTCTGCTCGTGATCGGTCTCAGGCAGCACAATGGCAAATTCATCACCACCGTAGCGGGCCAGTATGTCCCCCTGACGCAGGCAGCCGTGGATAGTGTCCGCTATCTGTGCCAGATACTTGTCGCCAACCAGATGACCGTATGTGTCATTGATATGCTTGAAGTTATCCAGGTCGATCACCAGCAGGCCGAAGCGGTCATTATGCCGCTGTGCCCGTCCAAGTTCATAGCCCAGCAGTTCCCAGAACACACGCTGGTTGTAAAGGTTGGTCAGCGGATCGCGTGTGGCGTAGTATTCCAGGTCTCTGGTGTATTTGTAGATCGCCTTGATGGAGCCCACGACATTTAAAAGCGTGGTCAGGATACTGTTGATCACCAGCGAGCGGATCGGATCTGACATGATCTGGGACTGGACCCCGATGCCCACCACACCTCCAATCTGTGGCTGTTCCAGGTATAACGACTTGGTTTCCAGCTCTATCTCATGACGGCCAATCTCCAGCAGCGGCTTTGATTCATCAGAAATATTATGAATTATCTGGATTGTTGAACCGGGACGATAGCGCAGATGCTCGTGGCTTGCCTGTTCATGGAGGATCTCCTCCATAAAACTGCGGGTCGTAGCCGACGGGGGAGCTGACCAGAACACTTCGATGTCAAAACTTTCATCCTCAATCTGGAAGATGCAGAACAGGGCATATGCAGGCATGACCTTGTTGATCTCTTCCAGCAGAAAACTGACCCGCTCCTTCCAGTCGCGGATGGAATCACCGGTGATGATGAACCGCTCCAGCACCTTGATCTCAAATTCCAGCAACTCCTTACCCACGGCCACATCTTTTATGCGCAGGGCAAAGGCGCCAAAGCCGCTGAATATTTCTTCCAGCTCACCAAATTTGAGGGTTTCGCGCTCAGCTTCTAGCTCCTCTCCAACTTTTGTCAGATCAGAAACCCTGGAAACAGACAGTACCTTGTGATTCAAGCGGCTGACCGCATCTCCCAGGTGACGGTTGACAAAACGGGATACCAGAAAAGCCATGAGCAGCGGAATCGGCAGCAGCAGAACAAAACTTACCATGCCACGGCCTATGACAGCATCCCGTATGTCACTGATATCTTCACAGATTTCAAGGGCTCCCAGCACCTCACCGGATCGGGCCTGCGGGTGACACTCCATACAGCGGGATTCAGCCTTGAATGGAAACAGATGATCAAAGGAATTAAACGTGCTGTGGTGTAGAGGCTGGCCTTTGGAAAATACCGTGGAGATGGCTGCATTGCCGTCAGGAATGGTTGAAGGCAGATGCAGGGCTACATAATACTCCTTGGGAAGCTGCTGGCGATATTCCTCAAGTATTTTCTCCATATCTGCA
>DIUB01000204.1:5319-5482 GCA_002422265.1 Geobacter sp. UBA6169 | reverse complement strand
CAATCAGGCCGGTTTCTTCGGCAATCGGGATGAAGTGGGTCGGCGGGACGATGCCCAGCTCCGGGTGCCGCCAGCGGACCAGCGCCTCAATGCCGGCAATACGTCCGCTGGAAAGCTCCATCTGGGGCTGGAAGGCCAGAAAAAACTCGTTACGTTCCAGTGC
>DIUB01000204.1:0-5290 GCA_002422265.1 Geobacter sp. UBA6169 | reverse complement strand
TGGCCTGGTACATGGCCATGTCGGCATTTTTGAGCAGGTCGTCGGCATCACGGCCGTCACGGGGGTAGAGCGCAATACCGATGCTGGCGGTGGTGTAAACCTCATGCTCGCTGATCCGGTACGGCTCGCCCAACTGCTCCAGTATCTTCATGACCACGGTGCCGACGGCATGGTCGCTTTCAACCGCAGAGATCAGCACCACAAATTCATCACCCCCCAGACGTGCCACCGTGTCGGATGAGCGGACACAGTTCTCCAATCTGCCGGCCACCTGTTGCAGCAGCTGGTCACCGGCGGCATGTCCCAGGGTGTCGTTGATGGACTTGAACCGGTCCAGGTCAAGAAACAGAACCGCCACCCCCTGGCCGTCACGCTCCGCCCGGTTGAGGGCCAGCTTCAGGCGGTCATACAGTAGTGAGCGGTTGGGCAGGCCGGTGATCGGATCGTGGTAGGCCAGCTTGGTGATGGTCTGTTCCGCCTCTTTGCGGTCGGTAATATCCCGGCCCATCCCCACGACCGCCTCGGTCTGTCCGGCGGTTGTACAGGTGCAGCGCAAGGCCCAGCCGATCCAGCGATTACCGTTGACGGTGGGCGAGAGGTACTCGCGGTAGTAGCCGGTTTCAGGACAGGCCGTGGTGGGGAGCAGCTCTTCATGGCCGGTCTGGCCAGGCTGCAGGATAATCGGCAGCAGCGGCTGGCCCAGTAGTTGTTCTTCTGATCGGCCGAACAGCTTGCAGAATGACGGGCTGACAAACAACAGCCTGCCGGCCCGGTCGCACTTGATCACCAGATCGGACTGGTTTTCCACCAGCATCCGGTAGCGCTCCTCACTCTCCTTCAGCTCGCTCTCCACCTGTATCCGTCTGCTGATATCAACAAAGCTCTCCAGCAGGTGCTCACGGCCGTCCAGCACAACCCGGCTGACGGTCTTGATGACCGAGAACCGGGAACCGTCGGCCCGCACCAGTTCCCGTTCGTCATTGATCAGTTCCTGATGCAGATCGGTAACCGGACACCGTCCCTCTTCGTTGGGGCAGATAAAGCGGTGGCAGGAACTGCCGATCAGCTCTTCCCTGCTCCGCCCCAGGCTGGCGGCAGCTACCTCATTGGCATCCACAATCGTATGGGTGAGGGGGTCGATGACCAGGATGCCGGTGTGGACCGAGTTGACGATGGTCTTGAGCCGGTTCTCGGTCTCTCTGAGGCTGCGCTCTGCCTGCAGACGTTCCAGCTCGGCGGCGGCTCGCACTGCAAAGATCTGCAGCATGGAAGCGGCCAGGTGCGCCTCTCTGATCGGACGGCGGCTGAAAACGGCCATGGGGCCCAGAGTGCTGTTGTGGGAGCTGATCAGCGGGATGCCGATATAACTTTCGACGCCCATTTCAAGGGCCAGACGATCAAGGGGGAACCGGTTGACTACTCCGCTCTGGTAGATACGCAGACCGCTGGCCAGCACCTGTTCACAGGGGGTATTGGGAAGCGGAAAACTGAAATTTTCCTGTATGGCGTTATCGGCACAGACCGCAACGGTCTGGATAGTGGTCCGCTCCTTGTCGACAAACTCGCCGATAAAGGCGAAGTCTGCGTCAACCGCCCGGGCCAAATGCAGTACCAGAAACTGGAAGAACTTCTCGCCGGTGGCCTCTGACACCCCTTCCACCAGGGTGCGCAGCCCGTCTTCGATCAGGTGCAGCCGGGAGAGGTCATTGATGGTGACCAGCCAGAGTGGTTGGGGTTCTGCAGCCAGGGAGGTGATGGTGATCTGGAAAAAACAGAAGCCGGTAGCTCCGGCAACGGTTTTTTCAGTCTGATACGGTAGCGTCGCGTCAGGAACGGCACAAATGTCCAGTATCTCCTGCAACCAGCCGGGTGCCAGGGTGATGTCGGCAAGCGGGGGAGTGCCATCCAGGGCAGCCAGCAGGTCGCCGGCCGCTGCATTGGCATGACTGATCAGGCCGTTGCGCAGCAACAGCAGCACCGGCACCGGCATCGCCTCAACCACCTGGATATAATGTGCACTTGCCAGTGTCATCAGTACCCCTCCTGTCAGCAACGTATAGTAGTCGCAGCATCAGGCGCTGTCAATTACGCATCTTGACCCAGCAGAGTTGCTGGGCTACTCTGCTCACGCTAACAAAGTACTCAGGGACTTGGGGGTTGCTGATGTACCAGGTTTTACGCTCAGATTGAGGTTGGATTTGTCGTCCCTGATTGAGCAAAACCGCAGGCGTAGCAGGGCTACGCTGAGGATTTTGTGATTGAAGGGGCGGCAAAGACAGCCTGAAGATGAGATGTAAAACGGTATATGAGCAAGTTCCGAGTCCCTCAGCGGGGTGAGGCATGGACGAGCAGGAAAAGCGATTACTGGAGTTGCAGGCCAAGGTACGGGGCTACGGCAAGGAGAACCAGACCGAACTGGTGTATGTACTGGCCGAAGGGGTCAGGCTGATTACCGGCCAGGACCGAATCCGGATTTATCTGGAAGATCTGATTGCCGGGGCCCTTACCTGTGCCTTTGCCGGCGGCCTGAGCAGTGCCGAGCTGCATGAGGCGGTCTTTCCGATTGTCAGTCAGGATGCCCTGGTTTCACGGGTCTTTGTCAGTCAGTACCCGGCCGAATTTTCGGCATCAGCAGCCGTTGACTACCCTTTGGATGGGGCGCTTTCGGAGCGCTTCGGCATTGCGGCAAGCTGGTGCATGCCGCTGGTCAGTCGCGGCCGTTCAATCGGTGTGTTGTGCGTGGACAACAGTCAGCAGGCGGTACACCTGACGGGACGGGTCAAGTCGCGCCTGGCAGATTTCGTCCTGATGGTGGGAGAGCGTCTTGATGAGGCCCGCAGCTACCATCAGCAGGTGCAGTTGGCCAGGCGTCTTGAGGAGTCGAAAAAACGGGAAGCAGCCGGACAGATGGTTCGCTCGGCGGTCCGTCTGGTTGACCGGGTGGTGCTGGCCTCGGTGCTGACCCCGGTGGTGGCAGCAGACGGTACGGCATCACTGACAGCGCTGGCCAGTCATGCCGAGGATCCGGAGCTGCAGCTTCAGTACGAACGGCTGGGGGCTATCCTGCTGGAGCCGGGGGCCTCGTTGATCTCCCGCTATGTGGACCCGCAGGGGGTGATCAGTGATGAACGCCTGTTGAAGCCGCTTTTTATTGATGATTTAAGCCGTCATACCCTGCAGAAGCGCGAACTGACTGAGCAGATGTCGCTGCGCAGCCTGTATGTGGTACCGCGTTTTGATCCGCGGACCCGTAAGGTGATCTGCCTGGTCAACTATTTCTGCCATGAGACCTACCGTTTTAGCGAGTTTGAGATGGGGCTTTTGCAGGGCCATGCCGAGATGGCTGCCAGTGTGGTCAGCGGGGTTGGCGGTGAGCACCTGGAGATCAGGGTGCTCTCCGAAATCACCGACCTGCTGAACGAAGGTGATTCGTCCTTGCGGCCGTTTCTGACCAAGGTGCTGGCCAAGGCCACGGAGCTGATCGGAGCCGATACCGGCAGCATCGCCCTGGTAGAGGAACGGGAGGGCAGGCGCTGGCTGGTGGTGGAGGATGAGCAGGGCGTCATTATCGGGGCCAAAAACAAGGAATGGCTCAAGCGCTACATCCCGCCGTTTCCGGTGGGGGGGCACGAGCTGCCGCCGGAGGAGCGCAGTCTGACCGGCTATGTTGCCTGGAGCAGGCAGCCCAAGATCATCGGCAGTGTTGATGAAGAACGGGCTGGTGACTGTTTCCATCGCTCCATGAGCGAGCTGCTGAAAAGTGAGATTGCGGTGCCGTATATCTGCGATGGCGAAGTGATCGCCGTGATCTGCCTCAATTCGCTGCGCTACGGCTACTTTACCGAAGAGCATCGTCGTATCCTGCAGATTATCGGCTCGCTGACGGCCCGCCACCTCTCGGACCTGCAGCGGATCGAGGGTCTGCAGGGGGAGGTGCAGCGGCTCACCACCGATGTGGGCTACAAAGATCCCCATGTCTCCTCCTACCGTCTGGGTAACATCATCGGCTTAAGTCCTACGTCGCAGGCAGTGGTAGAGTTCATCAACACCGTCTCGCCGCCGCTGTTCAACCGGATCTCTCTCTGGCACAAGAACGTCATACAAGAGGCCACCATCGGTCTGCCCTCCATCCTGGTGACCGGTCCCACCGGCTCAGGCAAGGAATTTTTCTTCAACAACTTGTACAACACCTTGAACTCGCTCTTTCGCTCGCAGCTGAATCCCCAGGGAGAATTGCCGGTTAAAAAGACCAATATCGCAGCCTACAGCGGTGAGTTGACCTATTCAGAGCTGTTCGGTCACAAAAAGGGAGCCTTTACCGGGGCAGTCTCTGACCGGCGGGGAATCCTGGAGGAGTGTATGGGGGGGGTGGTCTTTCTGGACGAGATCGGTGATGCCGACCCCAAGACCCAGGTGCAGTTGCTGCGGTTTCTGGACAACGGCGGCTTCATCCGCCTGGGGGAAAACACCGAGCGGTTCAGCCGGGTGCTGCTGGTGGCTGCCACCAACCGCAACCTGCCGGCAGACATTGCTGCCGGCAGATTCAGGGAAGACCTGTATCACCGTCTGGCAGAGCTTTCCATCCGCCTGCCGTCCTTGAATGAACGACGTGAGGATATTCCGGACCTGGCCATACATTTTCTGGGTAAACTCTATCGCACCTACCGCGGCGCCCATGACCCGGAAGAGCCGCCGGTACTGCATGCAGAGGCCAAGGCCGAGCTGGTGGCCCATCACTATGAGGGTAACATCCGTGAATTGCGCTCCATTTTGTTGCGTGCGCTGTTTTTCAGACGAACTGACCTGGTTGGCGGCGAAGCGATCCGGCAGGCCATTCGCGGGGTTGGCGTGGGCAGCAGCTTTCAGGCCACCGATGGGCAGGAACTGACCGTGCGTCTGGCTGAGAGTGTGCTGGAGCGGATCAGGCAGGGGGGGGATTTCTGGCAGCAGGTCTACGAGCCGTTTTCCCGCAACGACATCTCGCGGGATGTGGTGCGGATGGTGATTGAAAAGAGCCGCGCCTTTGCCGGGCGACCCCTGCCGGGTGTGGCCCGCTACCTGCGGGCACTGACCGAACAGATGAGTGCGGATGAACAGCGGAAGATGCTGTATAAATTCAAAAATTTTCTGTACAAGACGGTGCGGCTATGAGAGGTTTATCAGGTCATGGCAGCAGTTCCGGTATGAATCGTGGTTGCGCCCATGCCAGCAGTTCAGCGCAGTGTGCCCCCTGCAGGTCAGGGGGCACTGCCAGCCCCAGAAACCCCAGGCACCAGGCCAGCAGCTCCGC
>DIUB01000173.1:911-5296 GCA_002422265.1 Geobacter sp. UBA6169 | reverse complement strand
GCCTGGATCATGGTCGGTTCGGTGCATCAGGCCTGTGTCGAGTCCGGCACTTCTGATGCCGTGCGCAAGATGCTGGCTGAGACCCGTCAGGCCGATGTGACCATGGCACCGGCAGCAGATATGTTTGAGATGGGAGTCACCGTTCAGGTACTCAAGCGTGGCACCATGTTCGCCATGCGGGGCAGCAAACTGTACGAGCTGTACCGCAGCCATGACAGTATTGAATCAATCCCTGCAGCAGAGCGTGAGAAACTGGAAAAGGCCCTGTTTCTTGCGCCGCTGGAGCAGATCTGGCAGGAAACCCGCAGTTTTTTCCTCAAGCGCGACCCTCGTCAGGTGGAACGGGCTGAGCGTGAACCAAAGCATCGTATGGCGCTGGTGTTCCGCTGGTATCTGGGGCAGGCAGCACACTGGGCCAAGGATGGCGATCCTGCCAGGACCGTTGATTATCAGGTCTGGTGCGGCCCAGCCATGGGATCGTTCAATGAATGGGTCCGTGGCAGCTTTCTGCAAGACCCACAAAACCGCCGCGCAGCCTGCGTGGCCCGCAACATCCTGGAAGGGGCGGCTGTCATCAGCCGTGCCAACCTGCTGCGTTTTACCGGTAGTGACACTACCAACCTGCAGAGCAAACCGGAGATCAAGGAGTATCCTGCGTGAGACAGTCAGATCAGGACCGCACCCTCAATACTGCCGGAGCACCGCTGGCCATTATCGGCATCGGCTGCCTCTTTCCCAAATCAGAGGATAAAACCGCCTACTGGGCCACCATCCGTGAAGGCGTTGATGCCATCACCGAGATACCTGAAAGCCACTGGCGGGTGGATGATCTGTACGATCCCGACCCCAAGACCCCGGACAAGGCCTATGGCAAACGGGGTGGTTTCCTCTCTGAAGTGCCGTTTAATCCGATGGAATACAACATCCCCCCCAACTCGCTGGAGGCGATTGATACCTCGCAGCTGCTGGGTCTGGTAGCAGCCGGACAGGCGCTGAAAGATGCCGGGTATGGATCAGAAAAAGAGTACGACCGAAGCCGAGTCAGTGTAATTCTTGGCGTTACCGGCGCCCTGGAGATGGTGATTCCGCTGGGTGCCCGCCTGGGACATCCCCGCTGGCGTGAGGCGTTGAAGGATTCAGGCGTGGCTGATGATGTTGCTGAGGATGTGGTGCAGCGGATCAGCGATTCCTATGTGGGCTGGCAGGAGAACTCCTTTCCCGGACTTTTGGGCAACGTGGTTGCCGGCCGGATCAGCAAGCAGTATGACCTTGGCGGCACCAACTGCGTGGTGGATGCTGCCTGCGCCAGCTCCTTCAGCGCCCTGCACCTGGCCGGCATGGAGTTGACCACCGGTGCCAGCGATATGGTGGTGACCGGCGGGGTTGACACCTTTAACGATATCTTCATGTACACCTGCTTCAGCAAGACCCCGGCCCTGTCTGCCACCGGCAATGCCAAGCCGTTTGATTCCTCTGCCGATGGCACCATTCTGGGTGAAGGACTAGGGATCGTGGTTCTGAAGCGTCTGGCAGACGCCGAGCAAGATGGCGACCAGATCTATGCCGTAGTCCGTGGCATCGGTTCATCCAGCGATGGCAAGGGTGAAGCGATCTACACCCCCAGTGCAGCCGGACAGCAGAAGGCGGTGCTGAACGCCTGCGCCAATGCCGGGGTGACTCTGGACAGCATCGGCCTGCTGGAGGCCCACGGCACCGGCACCAGAGTGGGTGACGCAGTTGAAGTCTCGGCAGCCCGTGAGCTGTTCGGCGAGGCAGACAAGCCCTGGTGCGCCATCAGTTCAGTCAAGTCCCAGATCGGCCATGCCAAGGCAGCAGCTGGTGCTGCCGGTCTGATCAAGGCAGCCCTGGCCCTGCACCACCGGGTGATCCCGCCAACCATCAAGGTTACCAAGCCGCAGGATGAGGTTACCGGTGGGCGCACACCGTTTTACATCACCACCCGCAAGCGCCCCTGGGTCACCCGTAACAACGCACCTCGCCGCGCCGGGATCAGTGCATTCGGTTTTGGCGGTTCCAACTTCCACACCATTCTGGAAGAGTACCGTCCTCTGCAGGAGGTAGCAGATTGGGACGGCAGCGTACAGATTCTGGCTTTCTCTGGCGCAGATGCTACATCAATCACAAGCCAACTGAACAGTATTCCTGCTGAAATCAGCTGGAATGATCTACGTATCAAGGCAGCAGAACTACGGAAATCCTTTGATCCAAAGGCAACCTGTCGTCTGGCTCTGACCGTTGAACGCAGCTCCAACTTGTCAGCCTTTCTGAACACGGCCCGTACCATGCTTGCCAAACAGCCGGACAGCAACTGGACCACGCCGGACGGCATCTGCTATGCAACCGGCAGCAGTACCGGCAAGGTCGGCCTGCTGTTTCCGGGCCAGGGTGCCCAGTATGTAGGGATGCTGCGTGATCTGTCCTGCGCCTTCCCCCAGCTGCTGGACAGCCTGGAGCAGGCTGAAAGTATAACAGAGGGGCTGACCGACCTGATCTACCCTGCGGACAATTTTGCGCCTGATGCTGCTGCACAGCAGGAGGCCAACCTGCGTGCCACCCAGATCGCCCAGCCCGCCATCGGCGCTGTTTCTTTGGGGGCACTGCGTCTGCTGCAGGAGTTCGGCCTGACCGGCGATGCCACAGCAGGCCACAGCTACGGCGAACTGACCGCACTCTGTGCATCCGGCATCCTTGATGAGACCTCATTCCATACCCTGTCCCGCCTGCGGGGCAGTCTGATGGCAGCAGGCAGTGGTGACAAAGGCAGCATGCTGGCAGTCTCTGCACCACTGGCAGCGGTTGAGCAGATGCTGGCTGAGGAAAAGATCAACCTGGTAATTGCCAACCGCAATGCACCGACCCAGGCGGTGCTGTCCGGCGCAACCGATCAGATCAGACTGGCCGAGGCAGCCTGCACAAGCCGTAAGCTCACCTGTAAACAGTTGCCGGTTGCGGCAGCCTTCCACAGCACACTGGTTGCTGATGCAGCAGCGCCGTTTCTGGCAGCACTGGCTGATATCAGGCTTGGCAATGGGACCGTGCCGGTCTATGCCAACAGCACTGCAACCCCCTACCCGGCTGACAGTACAGCCATCAAGGAACTGCTGGCCAACCAACTGGCCCGCCCGGTTGAGTTTGTGGCCCAGATTGAGGCGATGTATAACGATGGCATCCGCACCTTTGTGGAGATCGGACCCGGCGCACGGCTGACAGGTCTGGTCAAGGCGATTCTGGGTGACCGTGAGCACAGTTGCGTTACCCTGGACAGCTCAAACGGCAAGCGCAACGGTATTGCTGACCTTGCCCGCTGCCTCTGTTCCTTGAGTGCACTGGGGTACAGCATTGATCTGACCCGATGGGATGCAGGCTTTGAAGCACCGGCAGCACCGGCAAAGAAACCTCTGCTGGTGGTGCCGCTCTGCGGCGCCAACTATGTCAAACCGAAACCCAAGCGGCCGGCAGTAGAGAGAGAACAGGGTCAAGGGCCAAGGGTCAAGGGCCAAGGAACTTCTTCTCAAAATCCTGCCCCTTGCCCCTTGCCCCTTGCCCCTGCCGTTTCCCGTGACGCCCTGGCTGCTGCGCTGCAGGTTACCCGCGACGGTATGGCGGTGCTGCAGAGGATGCAGGAGGAGACAGCCCAGCTGCACCGCCGTTTTCTGGAAGGACAGGAGACCGCCTCCCGCACCATCCAGACCCTGCTGGCCCAGCAGCAACAACTGCTTCAGGGTGGCAGCGTACCGGTCATGCCGCTGTCAGCAGCACCTATCAGTACAGCGCCGGCCATGGCTGCAGCACCTGCTCCGGCTCAGCAGCCAGCGGTTGCTGCCAGCCAGCCACCTGCTCAACCTGTACCGGTTCAGACTCAGTCAGCGCCAGACAACCGTATCACCGACACCCTGCTGTCTGTTATCAGCGAAAAGACCGGCTATCCGATGGAGATGCTGGAGCTGACCATGAGTATGGATGCCGACCTGGGAATCGACTCCATCAAGCGGGTGGAGATCCTCTCTACATTGCAGGAGCGTCTCCCCTCTGCCCCGGTGATCGGCCCTGACCAGCTGGGTATCCTCAACACTCTGGGGCAGATTGCAGAATTTCTGGGTCAAGGGTCAGGGGTCAAGGGTCAGGAAACAGCTTGCTCAAATCTTGCCCCTTGCCCCTTGCCCCTTGCCCCTATAACGGAAACCCTGCTGTCAGTAGTCAGCGACAAGACCGGCTACCCGGTTGAGATGCTGGAACTGACCATGAGCATGGATGCCGACCTGGGGATCGACTCCATCAAGCGGGTGGAGATTCTCTCAGCACTGCAGGAGCGTCTGCCTGCTGCGCCGGTGATCGGCCCTGATCAGATGGGTGTCCTGAACACC
>DIUB01000173.1:0-821 GCA_002422265.1 Geobacter sp. UBA6169 | reverse complement strand
CTGATTGTGGTCACTGACGACGGTTCTCCCTTCAGTGCAGAGCTGTGCAGCTGCCTGACTGCCCAAGGACATCGGGTAGCCCTGACCAAGGTGCTGGATATTCTGGAGGTTCTGCCCCTTGACCAGATCAGCGGTCTGGTGCTGGTGGCACCGACTGATGGTACTGATGACCAGTTCCTGAAAAACGGGTTCCAACTGCTCAAGCAGGTGGCTCCTGGCCTGAAGCGGGCCAGCCGTGAAGGTGGCGCCCTGCTTGCCACAGTCTCCCGGCTGGATGGCGCCTTTGGCTGTCTGGCCGGTTCGCAGATTGCTGATCCACTTTCAGGCGGTCTGGCAGGGATGAGCAAAACCGCCCGCCATGAATGGCCTGAAGTATCATGTAAAGCGATAGATCTGGGCCATTTCCCTGATCAGACAGCCGCAGCCCTGGCAGTTGCAGAAGAGCTGTTCCTGTGCGGTCCGGCAGAGGTTGGGCTGACCGGGAGCGGACGGATCGGCTTGGCATTGCAGGACCTGCCTGCCCTGTCCAGCGGTACTGCACCGATCAAACAAGGAGAGCTGGTGGTGATCACCGGCGGCGGACGCGGAGTTACGGCTGAGGCAGCTGTTTCCCTGGCTAAGGCCTGGCAGCCGCTGCTGGTACTGCTGGGACGCTCCCCCCTGCCGCAGCAGGAGCCTGATTGGCTGGCCTCCCTGACTGATGAGGCAGCCATCAAGCGGGCCATCCTGAGCCATGCTACTGAAAAACTGCACCCCCGCGAGATAGAAGAGCAATATCAGACAACCATCAGTGGCCGTGAACTGCGTGAGACCATGCAGAA
>DIUB01000127.1 GCA_002422265.1 Geobacter sp. UBA6169 | reverse complement strand
CCAACGCCATGTTGTTGAAAACCGTACCAAAGACAAGGGCATTGCCGGATTCTGCATGTTTCTCCAGAAAACAGGTCTGGGCGTTGAAGCGGATATCCGGGGAAGGGTGATGCAGCAGTGACAGGAGCTCTTCTCCCGTAAAGTCGCGCAGTTCGCCTTCAAATGTCATCTGATACGTTAAGGATGCAGACAGTTCATCAAACAGCTTGGTAAAGGCACGGCTGCCGGTCAAATCCTTTCTGGTCAGCAGACGTTCTTCGTTTTCCTGCAGGGTGTAGGGTTTGAACTTACGGATACCTTCCAAAAAATGAACAAATTCAGCAGCACCGGGCTGGCTGCATACCTGATTGAACAGCTCATCCGGCAGGTTCATCAGCTCAAGATCAAAGAACAGCAAGGTCTGAGACAGGCGACTGCCCAGTTCCGAGCAGCGTTGCGACAGGGCCCGGTGGGTTTCATTGCCGGAATCTGAGGCAAACAGCAGGTGGCTGTAGCAGAACGGTTTGGCCATGCGGGTCTGCATCTGCTCGTATTCTTGCAATGCCTGCACAATCGCTGCAGCATCCAGTCCTGCAATCTTCTCAAAATACTTTTTGCGGAAGGCGTCCGCCAGCTGGTCAAAAGATGACAGGTCAGCCTCAAGTGCAGGGGAATCAGGGGCAGGGTAGAGCAGGGCAGTGTTCCAGGTAAGATCGATTGCTGACATGTATGGCTGGCTCCTTTAATGGTAATTTCAAAGCCGCCATAATTGAGGCTGCAGCTCAGATTGTCAAGGTTTAGGCACGTTGGTTGTTGCTGTCTGGTACGCCTTAAGATCTTCCAGGGTGTCGATATCCCGCAGAATTGGCAGTATGCCTGCGGACAACCCGGCCTGTACTGAAGCCTGAACGGTTAACGGATAAACCTGATCAGTGCTCCAGTGGATCTGCTCAAACACGGTGCTGGTAAAAGAGTGCCGACGAAAGCCTATCAGGCAATAGCCGCCATCCAGTGCCGGGCCAATAACCAGATCGTGGGAATGGAGCAGGGTAAAGGCCTGTTGCAGATAAACCGTATCAATACCGGGAATATCACTGCCCACCAGCACCACCTGGTCTGCACCGACTGTAAACAGATAACGGAATGCGGTTGCCATCCGTTCGCCCAGGTCTGCTCCCTGTTGCTGGATACAATAGTGAGCAGCCTGTTGCCAGGATTCAGGCAACCGAGATGCATCTCCATCAAAAAACAAAGCCAGCGGCAGGCCACTGGCTTGTATCTGGTGCAGAACCCGCTCAACCAGTGTGATATAGATGTTGCAGGCCGTCTCATCGCCGATCTCCCTGGCCAGCCGGGTCTTGACCCGGCCAGGGATCGGCGCTTTGATGAACAGGGCAATGACTTGATTATCTGATCTGATTTTGCTTTGCATGTCACGCTATCCATTCATTCGTAGGTTTGCCAACCTATACCATCACCACGCATAACCAGGATGACGTCAGATGCTTTTCAGTATTACCGGAGGCAATTTGACAACTCTGACAACGAGCGATAGACTCTGAGTAAGTTTCCTTCGACTCCGGTTTCGACTCCGCTCAACCTACGGCTCAGAGAACAGTTTGTGCGCTGAGCGGACCCGTGACAAAGGCCCCTGAAAGGAGAGTAACCATGCGAACTACAATCTTTTTATCTGTTTGTATCCTGCTGGCCATGCCTGTTGTTGCGCTCAATGCTCAACAGGAAAAACCAACCGTGCCACAGCTACAGAAACCGGATGCCATGAGTCCGGTGAAGGCGAAACCCGTGCAGAAACCCAAAACAACCACGGCCAGAGACAAGGTCTCTGTTACCGGTTATGGAGAAGATCCTGGCGAAGAAACCCAGGAACGGCCGAATCCGCTGAACAAGCAGGGGGTGGCTCGTCCTGATCCGATCAAGGGGCCGCTTCGCTGATTACTGATCAGGGGGCAGATCAGTAGCGCCGGGCAAGACTGGCAGGATCTGCTCCGGTCAGGTAACGTACCAGCAGCAGCCAGTTTTTCAGGGTACGGCGAAGAATACCGTCCTTTTGCCAGCGCCGGGGAGACGTTTGAACCCGTTGCGGCAACAGGGTAAAACGTTTGCCTGCCTTGCGGAGACGCCGGGCCAGTTCTACATCCTCCATCAGTGGCAGTAAAGGGATACCACCGATGCTTTCCAGGGCGGTGCGAGTCACAAAGATGGCCTGATCGCCGTAGGGCAGGGCAAACAGTTTACAGCGCAGATCAACGAACCACTCAATCATCCGGTAGGCCAATTCGGGTGAGTCAATACCCAGTCTGAAGGCCCCCCAGTCGGCACCGTTGGCAACCGCCCCGGTAACAGCTTGCAGTCCACCATCAGGGAGCAGCGTATCCGCGTGCAGCATGAGTATGATGCTGCCGGTGGCAACTTCTGCACCGGCAGCAAGCTGGTTTCCACGCCCTTTTGTAGCTGTAATACCAATAACTTCATGATCAACTATGGTGGCTATGGTTGAACCCTGCTGATCGCCATCAACCACAATGATTTCAAACCCATGTTTTTCCTGCCCCTTGCCCCTTGCCCCTTGACCCTTCAGATGTTCAATCAGCCCGCTTATCCGCTCCTGCTCATGCAGCACCGGTATGATGACAGAGATAGACTGCATTTAACGGAAAAATGCTGATGGCCCGTCAAGGGTCTGCCAGTCTGCCTCCTTGAAGATAGTACGGCAGGCATCGACCGTATGGCCACGGCCCTCCTCAGTCTTTTCCTTGATATCACGGGGGTTTGCTCCGGTTTCAGCCCAGAACAGATTTGCTCCGGCCAGAGCACCGATGCCACAGGGCTCATGGGTACAGTTGCCTTTTACGCTATGGGGAACAGCCAGCCGGGTAACGGCAACAATCTGTGCCATGCGTAGTTCACTGATCATGCCGCGCTCCGCCAGGACTGTTCCAGGGATGGTGATCCGGCGGGCTGCACCGCTGAAAGCAGGCTGGTGAGCAGCGGTGAACAGGATAAGATCAGCCAGTTCTTCGTTGGTGTGCTCAGGACCAACCGGTTCAACACAGGTACCTACAGTCAGGCCCACTTCCTTGAAAGCTCTGATTGATTGAAGACGAAGATCAGGAGCTATTTCACTGTCACTTCCTTCCCGCAGACGCAGTGCGTGATAGACACCATCAAAACCGGCATCTTTAAGCTGCTGCGCACCAACATGGTTCTGGTCACCCACATTGGCGATCAATCTGCTTTCCGGCTTTAGCTTGCTGCGCACCTCTCTGCCATAATCACAGAATTCTGCAAGATCAAACGAGGCGGTTGCCATCAGGTAGATAGCATTGGCACCATTTTGTTCAAAGGTGAGCGTTGCAGCAACAGCATCTTCCGGGGATATCTTGGAACTGCCTTTAAATATGCCGTTTTTAACTGCAAACGAACAAAACATACAGTTTTTGGGGCAGGGTGCCAGATTGACTGCAAACTGGGCATGCACTTCAGCCTGGCTGTCGCATACTTTAGCAGACAGCTCACGGGATGCTGCAAGCAGGCGGTAAGCATCTGCAGATGTTGGTTCAAGGGAGAGTAATGCAATAATATCCGAGCCAGTAAGTCGCTCATCGTTCAGTGATTTTTTTAGTACTTCTTCAATGTTCATCAGTTCTGTTTCCTTATGGGTATATTTTGAGACATGAACAAACCGCTCTCATCCGCGCAAGCGCTTGTTGCAACAGCTTCAGTGGACAATCGAAATTCAACCGCAAAAAACCGGGCGCACCAAACAGTGCACCATCAGATAATCCAACCCCTGCCAGTTCAAAGAAACCGGCTGGATCATCTGTCTGCAGTGATCTGGCATCTCTTTCCGTTTCTGCTCCGGATCACCTGCGTGCAGGATGATGGTACGGGTATGCTGCAGATCCATGGTGGTCTCCTCTTATCCCGGAAAAAAGCAGTTTATAACCAATAAACCAAGTAACATCATGAATCTGACTCTGATGAATGGCGGGCAGTTCCAAAAAAGCCACCCCAAGGGTTCAACAACGGGGCGGCTGGTAGTTATACGGCGGGAAAAACAGGTGGTCAGGAGGGCTGCAATACCAATCTGTCCACTCTATTTACCCCAGGAGCAGAGAAAGTCAAAAGGGGTAACTATTCTTGTTTTCTGAAATTGTACAAGCACCAGCAGATCCTGATCGCCGGTTATAAGATATAATGCATTACCACCTGCTGCCACGCCTAAAAACTTATCATCACTTACATCTCTGCAGGTGGGTGGAATCTGAGGAACCACCTCGAGAACTTCAAAGTAGGGCAGAATTTCAAGCTGAATGATTGCAGCGACCTCCTCCGGCTTGAGACTGAATTTGGGATAGGCCAGCACGCGATGGAGTTCGTCAAAGGTCTGTTTCGACAACAGCGGCACTATCCTCCCTGATTGCCACAGGCTGCGCAGCGGTTCCAGACGGCCACCGAACAGGAGGCAGGAGATCAATACATTGGTGTCAATAACCACCAGAGTTACAGCGGCTATTTTCTTGCCCATGCCACAGCCCCGTTTACATCATCTTCTGTCAGCCCCAGCAGTTGCATTTTTTTGCGGATACTTTCCAGGGATACCGATAACGGGGTCACCTGAACCGGAGTAAGAATGATTCTGTTGTTTTCTACAGCAGCGTCAAACAGGTCAATACCAGGGAACTGTCCAGCTACCTCTTTGGGAAGGGTTAACTGGTTTTTGGATGTCTTCTTTGCAAGCATAATTCCTTACCTCCTTGTAAAAAGAATACATTATCGAAGGTTAACAATCAAGCATACAGCCAATAGCCGCCCCAAAGGTTCAACTACGGGGCGGCTGTTGGCTGTGAAGCAACGGAACGGGTATGGTGTCACCCCGTTTGTACCCTGTTTTTGAATTTTGCATACAACGCCGGAATCAGGGCAAATAGCCCCAGCAGGGCAAAGGATCCCAGCACACGGGGAGAGGCGATGTCTGACAGGCTGTTGATCTGGGCCAGGCTGGCACCGGCATTCACATACACAAAGCCGCCCGGGATGATGCCGAAGAAGGTGCCCAGCACAAAGGTACGCAGCGGCAGCCGGGTCAGGCCGGCGGCCAGGTTGATCAGAAAGAACGGAAAGGCAGGCACCAGACGCAGAAACAGCAGATAATTCAGTCCGCGCTCTTCAAGTTCCTGGTTAATTGCCTCCAGCTTGTTCCCGAATTTTGTCAGTACAAGCTCCCGCAGCAGGTAACGGGTCATCAGAAAGGCGATGGTGGCCCCGATGGAGGCAGCGGTGACCGCATAGAGCGTACCCAGCCAGGGGCCGAAGACGGCACCGGCAGAGAGCGACAGGATGGTGGCGCCGGGCAGGGCAAGCCCGGTCTGGATAATGTAGATCGCCATAAAGGCTGCCACCAGCAGCAGACCGTGTTCAACGTGATACTGCAGCAGTAGCTGGCGGTTGGCCTTGAGACTCTCCAGGGTCAGAAATCGGCCCAAGTCAAGGTAGAAAAACAGCCCAACAGCTGCCAGGCCGATCAGCAGCAGAAAGATTTTTTTGAGGTTCATTGGTTGCTCCTGACCCGGTAGGGGACAAAGGGGATTTTCAACAGCGGCCACAGCCCCAACTGATCGGCGTTTCTGAACTCCTTCAGGCCGATCCGCATCTGATGGTGGCCGTCACGGGGCTGGGCCGTATAGGTGCCCAGCAGGCGGTCCCACCAGGGCTGGCAGAAACCGAAGTTGGAGTCGGTCTCCTTCGGATAGATAGAGTGGTGCACCCGGTGCATGTCCGGGGTAACCAGCACCAGTCGCAACCAGCGGTCAACAGCTGACGGAAGGGCCAGGTTGGCATGATTGAACAGTGAGGTGGCATTGAGGATGATCTCAAACAGCAGCACGGTCAGCGGCGATATGCCCAGCAGCAGCACCGCAGCCATCTTGATCAGCAGCGAGATGACAATCTCAAACGGGTGAAAGCGGGTGCCGGTTGATACATCCAGATCCAGATCAGTGTGATGCATCCGGTGCAGCCGCCACAGCAGCGGTATCCGGTGAAACAGGCGATGCTGCAGGTAGATGATCAGATCAAGCAGCAGCAGGCCTGCAATCAGTTCTACCCAGCCAGTCACACCAAGCAGGTTGAACAGCCCCCAGCCCTGGGGTTGGGCAGTGGCTGCCAGTGACATCGGCACCACCGGAAACAACAGCCGTATCACCAGCGAGTCAGCAATGATAATCCCGATATTGGCCTGCCAGCGTTGTACCTTTGCCACAGTAAGCTGCCGTCTGGGCCAGACCGCTTCAGCCAGTGCCAGCAGGGCAAAGATGGACAGGAACGCCAGCAGGCGCAGGGTATCCGGATTCGCCGGCAGCATCAGTTCCGCTGCCATTTCAGCCAGCCGGACAGCAGTTTTTTTACCAGCGGTGTCAGTCGGGTACGGTTGTAGGTATCAGCCAGCTTCTTGATCACCTCTGCCTGGGTTGGGTAGGGGTGAATGGTTCGGGCAATGGCGCCCAGGCCAAGATTATTGGTAATGGCGAGCGAAAACTCATTGATCATCTCGCCGGCATGACGGGCCACAATGGTGGCGCCAAGAATCCGGTCAGTTCCCTTACGCAGATGCACTCGGGCAAACCCTTCGGTTTCACCATCCAGTACAGCCCGGTCAACCTGTGACAGGGGAATGGTCAGGGTGGTTGCCTCGATCCCTTTTTCCTGTGCATCCCGTTCATACATCCCCACATGGGCGATCTCCGGGTCTGTGTAGGTACACCAGGGGATCACCAGGTCTGATACCTTCTGACGCCCCATGAACAGGGCATTGGCCAGCAGGATGCGGGCCTGGGCATCAGCAGTGTGGGTGAACTTGTAGGGGGAGCAGATGTCGCCGGCAGCATAGATGTTGGGGTTGGACGTCTGCAGCCGGTCATTGACCGTGACGCCGTTGCGGTCAGAGCGGACACCGGCAGCCTCAAGCCCCAGCCCTTCGATATTCGGCGCCCGTCCCACTCCCACCAGAATCTCGTCGGCAACAATTTCAATCTGTTGACCGTCACGTTCCAGGAGTATCACCCGGATGTTGCCTTGTTTCTCAACCCTGAGTATTGTTACACCCAGCTGCAGATCAATACTCTCGTTGATCAGCCGGTTCTGCAGAATCTCGGCAGCAGCACGGTCTTCCCGACCCAAAATATGCGGACCAAGCTCAATCAGCGTTACCTTGCTGCCAAACCGGCTAAAAGCCTGGGCCAGTTCACAGCCGATCGGGCCTGCGCCGATCACCGCCAGCCGTGGCGGCAGTTCGGTCAGGGAGAAGACTGTCTCATTGGTCAGATAGCCTGCCTCTGCCAGTCCGGGTATCGGCGGCGCAGCAGCACGGGCACCGCTGCAGATGGCAGTTTTTTTGAATCGTAACGTTTTTCCGTCTACCGCTACGCTGTCCGGTCCACTGAATCTGCCTTCACCAATAAAAACATCCACGCCAAGCTCATCACGGAAACGACGGGCAGAATCATGATGGCTGATATTGGCCCGCAGTTTTCTCATCCGCTCCATGGCAGTGCCAAAATCAAAACCGGTCTTTTGGCCATCCAGTAGACCAAATGCAGCTGCATTACGGGCATGGTGCAGGGCACGTGAGGCACTGATAACCCCTTTTGATGGTACGCAGCCCACATTCAGGCAGTCGCCACCCATCAGATGCCGTTCGATCAGGGCCACTTTTGCACCAAGCCCGGCTGCTCCGGCAGCGCAGATCAGGCCGGCAGTACCGGCGCCGATAACCACCAGGTTGTAGCAAGGCGCAGGCTCGGGATTAATCCAGTCTGTCGGGTGGACGTTTTCTGAGAGAATCCGGTTCTCCGGCGTGTCAGGCAACAGCACAGGCATCTGGCTACCCCCTTGCATCATGATGCTTCAGTGTGACATGAGGTATCAGGAAGTCAAGGAGCTTAGGGGCTGGTTGAAAGAGTGATCTCGCCATACCAGGCAATGGCCTCGGCTCCGGTGTTGTCGGTATCGGTCATGATCGCAATGGCCCCTGCTTCAGGTGGATCTTCACCAAATACGCGGCGATAGTCGGCCAGGATGTCGCGCTGTTCG
This sequence comes from Geobacter sp. UBA6169, assembly GCA_002422265.1. Taxonomy (GTDB): domain Bacteria; phylum Desulfobacterota; class Desulfuromonadia; order Geobacterales; family Pseudopelobacteraceae; genus Trichlorobacter. The sequence goes on along the minus strand of DIUB01000127.1, from coordinate 4,182 downwards.
GTTATCCATTGTCCAGCCTTTGCCGGACCGGACTGAACCGCCAGCAGCATGGCGTTGGAGGTAAAGGCGTTAGGGACAAACTCACCTTTGGTAAGTTTGTTGGCCCAGATGTAGTTCAGAGCCCGCATCTGCCAGAAAAAACGGCCGGGAAAGACCACGTAGACCCGCGCAGCATAGTCATCCCCCTGTTTGGTCTTTTCATTGCCTCCTGCCACGGTGCCGGCTATCTTCCAGCTCCATTTCAGATAACGATAGGTCTGCGGGTTGAATTTCAGCTTTTTGCTCAGGCCGGAAGCGGCCCCTTTTGCGTGGGCCTTCAGCACGGTTTTACCGTCTTCCTGCACGATAGTGTAGGTGGTTTCACCCTTGAAACTTTTGCTTTCCCAGCCCTTCAGGCCTTCGGTCGCAAACCGGGATATCGGGATTTCTTCAGATAATGCGGGAAGATGTGTCAAAAGAACGGTTAAAAGAATCAAAACCGTTTTATTAACGCAAAGACGCAGAGTCGCAAAGAAATTCAAAACCGGTTTGGGATAAATAGCCAGAATTGAATGTATCTTAACAACAAGCCGGCTGTAGTTTCTGTTGTAACTTGTTACAGTAAAATCTTCTCTGCGTCTTTGCGTCTCTGCGTTATCTGTTTTAACGGTTTTAAAATTCATACCAGTCTCGCAAATTTCAGGTGCAGGCGGTTCAGCCACCGTTTTAGTGAAGAAACCGGTTGTGTGGTAAAACTGCCGGTGCCGGTCAGCAGGTCGGCAATATGTGCGGTTGGTGTGGTGGGGGCCAGGGTTTCGCAGCAGGCACCGCAGGCGGAGATCAGCAGACGACCTCCTGATTCTGCGGCAATCAGCCTCGATTCTTTCTTGACCGTTCCCGGCACGCACCCCTCCACCATGCCGCCCTGACCGCAGCAGCGGGTGACAGCACCATGGGAGGGGATTTCTTCAATGCTGTAACCGGCAGCCGTTGCCAGCGTGCGTACTGCCTGCTGTTGCGCATAATCAAAACGGGCAGGGCAGGGGTCGTGGATGACAACAACAGCAGGGTCCAGGGTCAAGGGGCAAGGGGCAAGGTTAACATCTAGTGCTTCGGTTTTCTGACCCTTGACCCCTGACCCTTGACCATCCAGTAACACCTCGTAGACACTGGTGACCTCAAATGCCGAACCATGCTTCCGCAGAATCTTGCTGCAGCCGGGGCAGGCGGTCAGGATGCGGGTGATCCCGTTTTTCTGCAGCCGCCGGGACAACGTACCGAAGATCCCTTCAAAACGGTCAACCAGTCCCAGGTCATGGGATATCTTAGCGCAGCAATCCAGCACCAGGCCAATGGTGGCATCCTGCTTCTGCAGCAATCGGTACAGTCCCCGCACCGCATCGGGCCGGGTACCGGGCAGGGAACAGCCGGGAAAGAAAACCGTGCTGCAGCCTGCAGGAATCAGGTCACGCCGGAAGAGCGGATGGCTGCCCAGTTTTTCATAGGTCAGCCAGGGCTGGTAGGGCTTCAGATCAACCAGCCCCCGGGTCGTTGCCTGCTGTCGCATGGCCAGAAACAGGGCTGAAGGTGACAGCACTTCCGGACAGACCGCATCGCACAGCCCGCAGAGGGAACAACCAAAGGCCTTATGCAGGTTATCGTCTGCATCCCCCTGTGTGGCAATGACTGCCGGTGTGCCGTGCTGCTGCAGAAAGGCACAGGGACGCACACACTCCCCGCAGGAAGTGCAATCCTGTGCTATTTCCGCCAGCAATGTCTCAGTCTTTACTTCCCCTTGCCCCATGACCCTTGCCCCTGCTTCTCTACCGTCCCTTCACAAACAGCTCTTTGTAGGGCCACTCGGCAATGCCGCCATCAAGGATCTGCAGGCGGTCTTCGGCCACTCCCTGCTTCATCAGATACTCGTAGCTGTTCTTGGCGCCGCTCTTGCCACGGGGGCAAACCACCACCACCGGATCCTTGGAGGCCTTGATAATCGGCAGGGTCTTGTCAAGCCGGGCCTTTTCCTCATCGCTTTTGGCCGGGAAGGCGTTGGTCTCGATGGAGCCGACAATACGCTGTTTTTCAAAATCAGCAGCAGGCTGGATATCCACCAGGATCACCGGCTGCTTCTTGTCCAGCAGCTCTTTCAGCTCCTGCGGTTCAATGTAATTGGCTGCCAATGCTGCGCTGGCGGTACTCAGGGTAAGGATCAGGGCTGCTGCAAGCTGTTTCATCATGGTGCGTCTCCTTTGTATGCGTAAAATTGAATGTTTTGATACCAAGAAGAACCGTTGCCTGGCAAATAGATAATCTGGTAGAAAAGCGCTTTGAGTTATCGTAATTAGCGATGGAGGGGTTATGACGTTCAAGCAGCTTGAAGTGTTTCTGGCGGTTGCGGATACCCGCAGTTTTTCCAAGGGCGGAGAGGCGGTCAGCCTGGCTCAGTCAACCGCAAGCCAGCATATCCGCGCCCTTGAGGATGAGCTGCAGGCACGTCTGTTTGACCGCTCAGCAAGCCAGGTCAGCCTGACTGAGGCCGGTCGGCTGTTCTATGACCATGCGGTCCGGATCTGCCGCTGTTGTAGTGAAGCAATTGAGGCGGTCAGGCGTTTTCAGGGGCTGGAACAGGCCACCCTGCGGGTGGGGGCCAGCACCATTCCGGCTGCCTGCCTGATCCCTGATCTGCTGGGCAGATTTACCACTGCCTGGCCCGGTGTCAGGCTTGAGCTGCAGCAGGGGGATACCCGCGAGGTGCTGCGTCTGCTGCAGGACGATCTGGTTGAGCTGGCCGTGGTTGGTGGCAGACCGGCGGCTGAAGGTTTGTTTGTCTTTGAGGAGATCGGCGATGAACAGATTGTGCTGGTATGTGGGCCTGACCGGGTGCAGCAGCAGCCAATCAGGATTGATGATCTGATCAAGCTGCCGATGATCACCCGTGAAAGTGGATCAGGCACCCGTCAGGCAGTGGACAGCTGTTTGCTGAAGGCCGGTGTTGATCCCAGGGGATTACGGATAGTAGCCCAGCTGGGCAGCAGTGAAGCCGTGCGGCGGGCAGTTCTGGGAGGAGGCGGGTATGCCTTTATCTCATCAATGGCCGTGGCCCGGGAACTGGCTGATGGAACCCTGGCCATGGTGCAGGTACAGGAGTTTGAGGTGAAGCGCAGCTTCTACCTGGTCTGGCTGTCCGGCAGAACCTTGTCGCCTGCTGCAGAGGCGTTCAGGGCGCTGTTAACCATTTCTCATAGTGTGATCAAGACGAGCTGAGGCCCCTTTATAGCCCATAATAACGGGATTCAAAATCTTCTTGACATTCGAAACTGTTTTCAATAGCGTGTCCAACTGTAAAAGGGGAGTAGCTAGCGGCTGGATCAAATAGCCGACCCGTATTCGTCAATACGACCACCTGGTCCGGATGCGGGACGAGAAATCGACAGCAAGACCTTTACCCGAAAATGCTTCAATGCATTGCGGGTAAAGGTCTTTTTTTTTGGGTTGGTTCTTTCGAGCAGCAGAAAAGGCTGCTTAACACTACAGAGTCAGGAGGTTTCGCAATGCCACACCGTACAAAGTCAGCAATCAGGGATCCTCGTAAAGATCATCGGGACATCAAGAAAGAGAAGACAGCAAAAAACATCGTCAGCCTTACGCTTACGGATAAAGAACAGCGGGCTATGGAGCGTATTACCAAAGCAACATCAAAAGATTCTGCAGAAGTGATTCGTGAGGCGTTCGGTTTCTGGATTTCAAGGCGTCAGCGTCTTTGTCTTGACACCTGATAAGATAGCCGGGGTAAGCACTTCATGCTGAAACATTTTATGCACAACACAGTACAGGAGACAAAAGCATGCCTAAAAAATGCCAGGATGGTAAACCGTTACGCCATATCATTTCATTCAGGGTCAGCGATCAGGAGCTGAAGATGCTCAAGCGTCTGGGAGGACGTAGAACCGACAAAATTTCAAATATACTGCGTGAGCTGGTAAAAAATATCTGCGAGTACGATGTCACTTCTGCCGGAAACAGACTATTAACGGACCAGAGAGTTTGCAGGGGGTGAACTGGTGAAGAACATCTGGATAGCCCTGACAATAGCTGTGCTGGCAGTTCTTCCAGCAGTGCTCCAGTTAGCCAAGACTGATTAAAGCAGACGTCACAACTTATTGATTTTCCTGATTAGAACTCATCTTCAGAAACATTCCC
>DIUB01000167.1:1564-3857 GCA_002422265.1 Geobacter sp. UBA6169 | reverse complement strand
TCACCGATATGGGCCAGGTGCGGCCATTACGCAGCCGATCCAGCTCGGTCTCAAACCAGCAGCGGTTGTAGACCCCGGTCAGCTGGTCATGGGTGCTGAAATGGCGCAGAGCCTGCTCGGCCACGGTTTTTTCGGTGATATCGCGGGAGACATGCACCAGACCGCTTACCTGGTTACTGTCATTACAGACAGGAGTAAGAGAAACCTTGTAAAATCCGCCCAACATGGCCACGGCATCATGGCAGACCTTCAGACAGCTACCGCTCCCCTGAGCGCGGTGCAGCTGGCATTCATCAGCAATCCCGCCGTTTTCATGCAGCAGGGTGCAGTAATCACGGCCCAGGGCATCACTGATCTGTATCTGCAGTTTTTCCTGCGCAGTAAGGTTGAGGTTGACGACCCGGTAGCTGCTGTCAAGGATGGCAATCAGGTCAGGCATGGCATCAAAGGTGTACTTCCAGGTGCGGGCCGATTCTTCCAGCTGACGTCGCGCCACCAGGCGCTCGCTTACCCGCGAGAGCGTCCGCTGCAGCAGTTCTGCGCTGACCGGTTTGATCAGGTAACCGTCGATCCCCAGGTTGACTGAACTGAGCAGCAGATCCCCCTGATCGTGACTGCTGATCACCACCACCGCCAGATCAGGGTTGCAGGTGCGCAGTTCGGCACACAGCTGCAGCCCGTCCATGCCGGGCATCATCAGATCGGTCAGCAGCAGGTCGCAGGGGCGCTCAAGATAGAGCTGCAGCGCCGCTGTTCCATCACAGGCCAGGCGCAGGTCAGTGGTGAGGGGCCGCAGCATCTCGGCATAGAGTTCCCGGGTAAACAGGTCATCTTCCGCATAGATAACCGACAGCTGGAGTTTCATGGAGGTGGGTACTCCTCAGGGCTGATTGGTTTTTCATGAGATGTATTCACCTGTCTGATACCACGGCATCAGCACGCACACAATAGGGTGATCACCCTGTTTGGAGAAAAAAACCTGTGTATTCTTGACAGAAGCGGTTTTCACGGTAAGCTGAAAAAAAAAGAATCAAACGGGAGGTTGCCATGCACGACACCTACAATTTAGGGAGAAATACCATAGCCATGGTGCTGGCAGGGGGCAAGGGCGAGCGACTGATGCCGCTGACCTTGCGGCGGGCCAAGCCCAGTGTGCCCTTTGGCGGCAAATACAAGATCATCGATTTCGTCCTCTCCAACCTGTTTAACTCCGGCATCCGCCGGATGTACATCCTGACCCAGTACCGCGCCTATTCGCTCAACAAGCATATCCGCGAATCCTGGGGCAAGTGGACCGGCCTGGGAGAGTTCTGCGTGGCCATCTCACCGGAAACCAGTAATGACAGCGAATCCTGGTTTCGCGGCACCGCCGATGCGATCCTGCAGTACCTGCGCTTTGTGGAGACCGCCGATGCCGACTATGTGGCGGTCTTTGGCGGCGACCATATCTACAAGATGGATGTGACCCAGATGATCAATTTCCACCGGATGAACCGGGCCGATATTACCATCGCCTCCCTTGAGATCCCCAAGGAAGAGGGCAACCGGTTCGGAATCTTTTCCGTTGATGACGACAACCGGATCACCGCCTTTGCCGAGAAGCCGAAAAATCCCGAGACAATCCCCGGACGCGACACCTGTCTGGCCTCCATGGGCAACTACATCTTCCCTACCCGCAAGCTGATCGAGGTGCTGCTGGAGGGCAAGAAACTGTACGAGGATCTGGACTTCGGCAAGCATGTCATACCGATGATGCTGGAAAAGGGGGACCGGGTCTTTGCCTACAACTTCAGCGACAACCAGGTACCGGGGATGAAATCTGAGGAACGGGGCTACTGGAGGGATGTGGGCACCCTAGAGGCTTACTACGAGGCCAACATGGACCTGATCAACGTCTCGCCCCAGCTGAACCTGTACAATTACAAATGGCCGATCCTGACCAACCAGGGCAACCTGCCCCCGGCCAAAACGGTCTTTGATGAAGAGGGGCGGCGGGGTGTCAATATCAACTCCTACGTCACCGGCGGCTGCATCACCAGCGGCAGCACGGTGCTGCGCTCCATCCTGGGGCCGATGTGCAAGATCAACAGCTACAGCCTGGTGGAGGATTCTATCCTGTTTGAAAATGTCACGGTAGGCCGGCATGCCCGGATCAAACGGGCCATTATCGATAAAGGGGTGGTGATTCCGGACGGCACCGAGATCGGCTACAACCATGAGGCCGACCGCCAGCAGGGCTACACGGTTACTGATTGCGGGATTGTGGTGGTGCCGCGCAAGGACCGCTGAGAAC
>DIUB01000167.1:0-1480 GCA_002422265.1 Geobacter sp. UBA6169 | reverse complement strand
AGGCAGTGCTCTCCCGCTGAGCTAAGCGCGCGTGGGATGGTTTTTATAGACGATGCAGGCGGCTTGTGTCAAGGGTTTAGACGATGTTGAAGTTGGTTCTGATCTGCTTCTGCAGGTCTTCCACCAGGATCACGGCCTGGCGCAGCCGTTCCCGCTCTTCACTGTTCAGCAGCAGGGGGTCCAGGTAATATGAATCTTTTTGAATACCTTTGATCTGCTTGATCTGCAGCAGTATCCGGTAACGGGTGAGGATCTCGTAGGCATCCCGCAAGCCATCGGCCACCTCTTTTGAGAAGCTCCCCTCCTGTTCCAGGTGGGTAATCCGCTGTACGGTATTGGTTGCCGGAATCCCCTGGCTCATGGCCAGGATGCGGATGTTCATGACCAGCGGTGCCCAGGCCAGCAGCTTGATGTTGAATTCTCCCTTGTGCTCGCCGGACGGTTCGGTCCAGAGCTTGCGCATGAACCCCAGGGCCAGCTTCATTTCAGTTGCTGCCCGGGCCATGCTCCAGAGCACCTGAAAGTGCTCCTTTTCCATATCGCGGATCAGCTCGATCAGCTGCTCGCCGATAATCCGGTCGCCAGTGACAAAACGGGCATCGGAGAGCACAATCAGGTCCATCATGTTTTTGGCAAAATCCTCCACTTCATAGCGAACAATGGCAAACAGCCGTTTGCGCCACTGTTTGAAGGAGCCTCGCCAGGTGGGGTTGCTGGTCATGATATCGCCGGTACAGCGCTTGAACCCGGCTGTTTCAAGGCAATCAACCAGCCGCGTACCGAATTCGGCAAACCAGTGATCTGCCGCTTCCCCTCCCCCATCCCCATAGACGATCAGATAGTCTTGATCCGTAATCAGGGTCTGTTCTTCACGACCATCACTGCCCATGCTGATCAGGGCGTAGGGCACCGGCGGTCCGCCCAGGCCGCAGGCCTGCATATCTTCAGTAACCAGCTGCAGCGCCCGTTCGGCCAGGAGACCACGGTAATGGGTGCAGAAACGGTGCAGATTGACCGCCGACTGTGAAAGTGTGAAACGCTCCAGTTCAATCTGGTTGAGTGCATCATGGAGTTTTTTCAGGGCAGAGGAATCTGCAGCGGTAATCAGCTGCTGCTGATGTGCGGATTGCGCGTCCCAGGACTCAAACCTTCGCCGCACCGCTGTAATATCAGTGCGGATCTCTTCCAGGGCCAGCGAGATCTCAGGCAGGGTGCAGTAGCTGGTCAGCTGCTGCAGGGGTGGCAGCAGATCGAGCAGATCGGCGGTTTCAGATTGGCTTGCTGTCGCCATGCAGATACTCCAAAAAAAGGGGAGGCCGAAGCCTCCCCAAGTATAGCAACTGTTCAGCTGATGACAACCATCGTCTGGTTAGTGATCAATGGCCTTGGCCATGCCCAGACCGGTGTTCTGGCGGACATAGATCTCATCCCACATCTCCTCTGCCCTGCGGCAGGGGAAGGCCAGGGTAGCCAGGATGGC
>DIUB01000210.1 GCA_002422265.1 Geobacter sp. UBA6169 | reverse complement strand
AATCTCGTTTCCCGCTCCAATAAAAACAAAGGGTTAGCTCACAAGGCTGACCCTTTTTGTTTGTCTACTGTATAGTAATTGTATAGTACAGAAAATCACCTGCATCCTCGCGTCATTGCTACCTTCATATCATTTTCCCCCTTCACCGGTGTATCTGTGCATAAATTTACCTGTATTGTACTTATGGGTATTTTAGGGTATTGTTGCGGGTATGGAGCCGACACATGATTCAAAAAAATAGCATCACCATAGACTTTGATGTTTTAAGGCTGGTAGCGGAGATTGACGAGTTCAAAGGTCGCTGGGAGTCGCTGGGCAGGTTAGCACCTGACAAGCTACAATCGCTACGACGAGTCGCCACTATCGAATCAGTGGGTTCATCCACCAGGATAGAAGGTGCCAAACTATCCGATCGTGAGGTGGACTTGCTGCTGAGTAACCTGGACATCAGCTCTTTCCGCTCACGAGACGAAGAAGAGGTAGCTGGGTATGCTGAAGTAATGGATACGGTCTTTTCTTCGTGGGAACATATTGCGTTCAGTGAGAACCACATTAAGCAGCTCCACGGCATGCTACTCAAATATAGTCGTAAAGACTCAAGCCACCGTGGCGAATACAAGAAGCTGGCAAACAATGTCGAGGCATTTGATGCCGATGGCAAGAGCATCGGAGTAATCTTCGAGACCGCCACGCCTTTCGACACACCTCGCTTAATGACTGATCTGGTGGTAAGTACGATACAGCTCCTAGACGGTCCTGAACAGCATCCGCTGCTGGTGATATCAGCATTCACTGTACACTTTCTAGCTATACACCCGTTTCAAGACGGTAACGGCAGGCTGTCGCGTGTTCTGACCACATTACTGCTACTCAAGTCCGGATACTTCTACGTGCCATACAGCTCATTGGAAAGGGTCATTGAGGAAAACAAGGACAGCTATTATCGTTCGTTACGGTTATCACAGAAGCAGATACGCACAGAGAAAGAGAACCTGGACGCATGGACTCGTTTTTTCCTGCAATGCCTGAAAAAGCAGAAAGACGTACTTCTGCAGAAAATTGAACGCGAAAAACTGCTGGAACGTTTGCCACCCGTATCTGAGCAGCTACTAGCTCTGGCAAGGGAACGTGGGCGGCTGACAATAACTGAAGCCGTCACCCTGCTGGCCATTAATCGAAACACGGCCAAACTGCATCTGAGGCAGCTAGTGCAGCAAAGCTACCTGGAGCAAAACGGGACAGGCAAAGCGACCTGGTATTCACCATCAAAATAATCGGGGTAGCCTGAATAGGCCACCCCGACTGATTAAGGTACGACAGTCATACGTCAGTTTCACGGGTAAACAGCAGAAAAGCCATGGCCGGGCGTTTGCTGCTTTCTCGCATGGCAAACTGCATGCCGTCGAACTGCCAGCCTGCCGCCACGGTTTCATTCAGAGCCACCTCAATTGTCTCTTCCGTAACATTTGAAAGTTCAACCACTTTGTATTTGAGCATCTCGGGTTTTTCCTCTCTGAGTAAGTTCCCTTCGACTCCGGTTTCGACTCCGCTCAACCTACGGCTCAGGGAACAGTTTGTGCGCTGAGCTGACCAGTACTGAGCNNGCCGCTGCGATTGACAAGCAGCTTTTTTGTAGTATGACTTGGCTATCAACCTGCCGAGCGGAGACTGATACCATGGCTGAACATACTGCAGGCCCCCCTGTGTTGGCTGCTGATCCCCGTCTTAAGGTGGTGGATCGGGCGATGAAACGGTTGCGCTATCAGCCGGATGCCCTGATTGAAGTGCTGCATACGGCTCAGGAGGCGTTTGGCCATTTGAGCCGCGAACTGCTGGCCTATGTGGCAGGCCAGCTGAAGTTGCCGGAGAGTCAGGTCTTCGGAGTGGCTACTTTTTATCATTCTTTCACGCTGCGTCCTAAGGGTGAGCATTCGTGCATTGTCTGCACCGGAACGGCCTGTTATGTCAAGGGGGCTGGCGAAATAGTTGCCCGGCTTGAACAAACCGTCGGGGTCAGGGCCGGGCAGACGACGGCGGACGGCAAGCTGTCGCTGGGCACGGCCCGCTGTCTGGGTAACTGCTCTCTGGCGCCGATGTTGACTGTAGATGATGTGGTCTACGGACCGGAGACCCCGGACAGTGCAGTGGAAAAATTACGCAGCCTGGTGGAGGTGACTGATGAACTGGGTTGAGCTGGTTGAACTGGCTGAATCGGTTGTTGCCCGTCAGCAGGTCTGCCGTGTACGGCTGCTGGTCTGTTGCGGTACCCCCTGTATGGCAGCCGGTGCTGAAGCAGTTGTCGCTGCACTGCAGGAGAAGTTGGCAGCGTTAGGTGATCCTGCTGATCTTGAGCTGGTCAGCACCGGCTGTCAGGGACCCTGCAGCCGTGGACCGCTCCTTACCGTGCAGCGTCCCGGTCAGCCGGAGCTGATCTGGCAGAAAGTAACCCCGGAGCTGGCGCTGGCCATTTTGGAGGCGGCGTTGCAGCACACGTCATTGCCGGAGCAAGACCGGCTGCCGGAAGACTGGCCGTTCTTTACCCGTCAGACCCGTCTGGTGCTGGCCAATAGCGGTCGGATCGATCCCGAGAGCCTGGAGCAGTACATCGGTTTGGGCGGGTATGACAGTCTGGCCCAGGTGCTGATTGATATGTCGCCGGATGAGGTCTGTAGCGGAGTGGTGCGCAGCGGACTGCGGGGTAGGGGGGGCGGAGGCTACCCCACTGGCCTGAAATGGCAGCTGGTGCATAAAGAGAACGGGCCACGCAAGTTTGTGGTGGCCAATGGCGATGAAGGGGACCCCGGCGCCTATATGGATCGCTCCCTGATGGAGTCTGATCCGCACCGCATTTTGGAAGGGATGGCCATTGCCGGGTATGCGGTGGGAGCGGAGCAGGGGTACATCTATGTGCGGGGCGAGTACCCCCTGGCGGCTCAGCGGCTGCGCAGCGCGATCAAGGATGCTGAAAAGGCCGGTCTGCTGGGCAGCCGGGTGCTGGATTCCAGCTTCAGCTTCAGAATAGATATCAGGATCGGTGCCGGCGCCTTTGTCTGTGGTGAAGAGACTGCGCTGCTGGCCTCCATCATGGGCAGGCGCGGGCAGCCCCGAATCCGGCCACCATATCCGGCTGAGGCCGGTCTGTGGGATTGTCCCACCCTGATCAACAACGTGGAGACCTTTGGCAATATTCCGTCCATCTTCAAGATCGGTCCGGAGGCCTTCAACGCCATCGGCCACGGCAAGAGCCGCGGTACCAAGGTGTTTGCCCTGTGCGGCGAGGTGGTCAACAACGGCCTGATTGAGGTGCCGATGGGGATCAGCCTGCGGGAGATCGTCTATGAGATCGGCGGTGGTATGGCAAACGGCGCAGCCTTCAAGGCGGCCCAGACCGGCGGCCCCAGCGGCGGCTGCATCCCGACCGAGCAGCTGGATACGCCGGTAGATTATGAGAGTCTGCAGGCCCTGGGTTCGATCATGGGGTCGGGCGGCCTGATCGTGATGGGGCAGCAGAGCTGCATGGTGGATGTGGCCCGCTTCTTTATGGAGTTCTGCCTGGATGAAAGTTGCGGCAAGTGCGTACCCTGCCGTACCGGCACGGTGGAGATCTACCGCCTGCTCTCCCGCATCTGCAACGGAAGTTCCACGAGTCGCGATCTGAAAAACCTGGAGCAGCTTTGTCTGATGATGAAAGATACGTCACTCTGCGGCCTGGGGGCAGCGGCCCCCAATCCGGTGCTTTCTACCCTGCGCTGGTTCAGGCAGGAGTACGAAGCCCACGTTGAGGAGCGTCGCTGTCCGGCCGGGGTTTGCAGTATGCATGAATTGCCGGTGCATCTGCTGGGTGAACAGCTGCTGCAGCGGATTGCAGCCTCACGCAGTGACGGGGAGGGTTTCTGATGGCAGCCATAACCTTGACCATCAATAATGAATTGATCGGTGCCCGTCAGGGGCAGACCATTCTGGAGGTGGCCCGTGAGCGGGGGATTGACATCCCCACCCTCTGTCATCTGGACGGGCTTGAAGAGGTTGGCGGCTGTCGCCTCTGTCTGGTGGAACTGCAGGGCAGTCCCCGTCCGGTTCCGTCCTGCGTTACCAGGGCGGCTGAAGGGATGGAGATCACCACCCACAGCGACAAACTGATTGAGTATCGCAAGATGCTGGTGGAACTTTTGTTGGCAGAGCGAACCCACACCTGTTCGATTTGTGTGCAGAACGGCAATTGCGAGCTGCAGACCCTGGCTGCCAGGCTGGGAATCGATCACGTTCGCTTTGACTATCTGCACCAGCAGCTACCGATGGATGCCAGTCGCGAGAGGTTTGCCCTGGACCATAACCGGTGTGTGCTCTGTTTACGGTGTGTGCGGGTCTGTGATGCGGTGGAGGGGGCGCACACCTGGGATGTGCGGGGGCGTGGCTCCACCAGTCGGATCGTGGCCGACCTTGACCGCCCCTGGGGGGGCAGCACCAGTTGCACCGACTGCGGCAAATGTGTCCAGCTTTGCCCCACTGGTGCCCTGTTCCGGAAAGGAGCCACGGTGGGTGAGATGATCAAGGAACGCGGCTTCCTGAACCGTATCCTTGAACGGCGTCGTCTGGCAGCCCAAAGGAGGCCGGCATGAGTAAAATCCGTCTGGCTACGGCCTGGCTGGGGGGCTGCTCCGGCTGCCACATGAGCTTTCTTGATCTGGGTGAACAGCTTGTCGCTCTGGCCGATTCCCTTGAGCTGGTCTACGGGCCGCTGGTGGATGCCAAACAATTTCCTGAGCATGTTGATGTTGCCCTGATCGAAGGGGCGGTGGCCAACATGGAAAACCTGGAGCTGCTGCAAGAGATGCGTAATAATTCAAAATTGCTGATCAGTTTCGGTGATTGCGCCATTACCGGCAATGTAACCAGTTTACGCAATTTTTTCAGTGTGGATGATCTGCTGACGGCTGTTTACCAGGCCGGACCCGGCAGTATCCCCCGCAGTGATGACGATGGTGGCGCCGTGCTGCCGGAACTGCTGCCGCGTGTGTTGCCGCTGCATCAGGTCGTAGAGGTGGATGCCTATATCCCCGGCTGCCCACCGGAGCCGGAGCGGATCCTGGCGGCTATCTCGGCTCTTATGGAAGGTAAACCGGTACAGTTGAGCGAAGATCAACGGACGTTTGGATAGTTTTATAGCACGCGGATGACGCGGATTGAACCGATTCACGCAGATACGATCCAAAATTACACAAAAATTTTGACACCGTCGAAGACATAGAGACAACAATCATCTTTTTTGTTTTACCCAATACGATTTTTTCTGTTTTTTCGTGACCTGCTCTCTGTTTAATTTTTTTTATCCGCTCAATCCGCGTTATCTGCGGGCCATAGCTGTTAATGCTTGGAGAATGTATGTCAAAGACCATTACCATAGCTCCGGTCACCCGGATTGAAGGGCACGCTAAGATCACCATCCAGCTGAATGATGCCGGAGAAGTGGCCGATGCCCGTTTTCATGTCACGGAGTTTCGCGGGTTTGAGAAGTTCTGTGTGGGGCGCAGTTACCGTGAAATGCCCTCTATTACCGAGCGGATCTGCGGTATCTGCCCGGTCAGCCATGCCTTGGCGTCGGCCAAGGCGGGGGATGCCCTGAAAGGGGTCAGAATTCCCCCTGCGGCGGAGAAGCTGCGGCGTCTGATGCACTACGCCCAGCTGGTGCAGAGCCATGCCTTAAGTTTCTTCCTGCTCTCCGGCCCTGATCTGCTACTGGGGATGGAGAGTGATCCGGCCAAACGGAACCTGATCGGCCTGATCGAGGCGCTGCCCGAGCTGGCCAAGGAGGGAATCCGGCTGCGGCAGTTCGGGCAGGAAACCATCCGGCTGCTGGGAGATCGCTCAGTGCATCCGGCCTGGGCAGTCTCAGGCGGGGTACGGGAACCGCTTTCCGTTGATAAGCGTGACTGGATTGCGGCCCGGTTGCCTGAGGCCCTGACAACCGCCCAAAAGGCATTGGCGCTGGGCTATGAAGCCCTGCAACGTCTGCAGGAAGAAACTGCCTGCTATGGCAACTTCCCCAGTCTGTTCCTGGGGCTGGTGACGCCTGATGGCGGCTTGGAGCAGTACGACGGCCTGCTACGTTTCATTGACAGTAACGGTGTTCATCTGGCCGGTGATACGGATCCGTCCCGCTATGACGAGTTTATCGGCGAAGAAAGTAAAAGCTGGAGCTACCTCAAGTTTCCCGCCTATAAGCCAGCTGGAACAGACGGTGATGCAGGCATGTACCGGGTTGGTCCACTGGCACGTCTGAATGTGGCCAGCTATGCCGGAACACCCCAGGCCGAACAGGAGTTGACGCGGTTCCGTCAGTTCCGCGATGGTGGCGGGCCCGTGTTGGGCAGCTTTTACTATCACCAGGCCCGACTGATTGAGCTGCTTTACTGTCTGGAGCGGATCGGTGAGCTGATGGAAGACCCGCAGCTGCTGGATGAGCAGGTGCGCAGCCATGCCCGCACCAACAACCGGGTCGGCATCGGCGTGGTGGAAGCGCCGCGTGGTACCCTGTTCCACGAATACCATGTGGATGATCAGGGACTGCTCAGCTACGTCAACCTGGTTATCGCCACCGGGCAGAACAACCTGGCCATGAACCGCACCGTGCTGCAGATTGCCCAAAAATACCTCTCCGGCAGCAGACTGGATGAGGGCCTCTTGAACAGGGTAGAGCACGGTATCCGTTGCTATGATCCCTGCCTCTCTTGCTCCACCCATGCCGTTGGCAGGATGCCGATGCAGGTGGAGCTGCTGGCCCCTGATGGAACATCACTCCAGCGCTTGAGTCGGTAGCCCCCTTGACAGGATACAAAAAGTGCTTATCTTCTGATCAGAAAACAGCAGTACCTATCAAAAAACAAGGGAGGATAACATCATGGCACTGGTAAAGTACAACCCGTTACGCGAACTGCGCAGCATGCAGGATCAGATGGATCGCCTGCTGAATCTCTCCTGGGGCAACAATGATTACTCAGGCGAAGATATCAAGGAAGGTATCTGGCAGCCTGCGGTGGATATCTACGAAACCCAGGATTCAATCGTTCTGAAGGCTGAGCTGCCGGACGTTGAACAAAAGGATATTGATGTCCGGATTGAGGACAGTCTGCTGACCATCAAGGGTGAGCGCAAGCATGAGAGCGAGGTTAAGAAGGAAAACTACCACCGGATCGAGCGTTACTTCGGCTCTTTCCAGCGCAGCTTCAAACTGCCGGCTACAGTTGATCAGGAAAAGGTGGCCGCTACATGCGAAAAAGGGGTGCTGACCGTAACGCTGCCCAAGAAAGAGGAAGTTAAACCGAAGCAGATTAATATTGAAGTGAAGTAGTCTTCAGAATACAAGGAGCCAGCAGACAAAAAGGCCGGGGGACTTCCCGGCCTTTTCTGTTGGTACCTAGTAGAACAAAAATCAGGCAGATTTTTTGCTTTCATCTGCGGAGGTAGTCTCCTTGGGCTGTGTGGCGGTAGCCAGTTCCGATTCCTCTGCCTGTTTTTTCTTGATGAGCTCGTCTACCTCTTCCCGGCGGGTTTCCTCCTGCATGTTCCGCTGGAAATCATCTGAGGCTTTTTTGAATTCAGCCAACCCTTTACCCAGGGATTTGGCCAGCTCGGGCAGTTTCTGGGGGCCGATCACAATCAGTGCAATGACCAGGATGACAATCATTTCAGGCATGCCAATACCGAACATGGTGGTTTCTCCTTGAGTTTTATTGTTCCTATTAAAGCGTTAATTGCAGCTGCTTGGCAAGAAAAAACGGTTAGCATGTTGCGCAACAGTGCAGTATTGTAATGCACAAAAAAGAGTCGCTTGTGTAGAAAAAATAATCAGGAGTCCAACTGTGTCGTTACTGCGTTCGCTCTCTATTGCCAATCTTGCCCTCAATCACAACCTGTTGCTTGCTCCTCTGGCAGGCGTTACCAACCATGTTTTCAGGTTGATCTGTCGCGAGCAGGGTGCGTGCCTGGCCTTTACCGAGATGGTCAGCGTGAACGGCATGGTTCGTGAAGGGGTAAAGACGCTGGCACTCTTGGCAAGTTCGGCCGCTGACCGCCCCCTGGGGGTGCAGCTGTTTGGTGACGACCCGGCTCTGCTGGCCCAGGCCGCTGGAATGGTGGCTGATCAGGCAGACCTGCTGGATATCAATATGGGGTGCCCGGTGCGTAAGGTGGTGGGTACCGGTGCCGGATCAGCCCTGCTGAAAGATACAGCACGAATTGCCGCCATTATTCGCGCTGTGCGGCGGACTGTCACCATATCGCTGACCATCAAGATTCGCAGCGGCTGGCAGTGTGGTGATGATACCTGGCTGGAAGTGGGCAGGATAGCCGAGGCGGAAGGGTGTGATGCCATTACCCTGCATCCCCGCAGTCGCAGCCAGATGTTCAGTGGTCAGGCCGACTGGAGCCAGATTGCGCGACTCAAGGAGTTGGTCAGAATTCCGGTTATCGGCAGCGGCGACCTGTTTACCCCGCAGGATTGTCAGCGGATGCTGGCTGAGACCGGTTGCGACGGCTTGATGGTGGCTCGGGGTGCCTTGGGTAATCCGTGGATATTCCGTCAGACACGCGAGCTTCTTGAAGGAAAGGAGCCGTCCCCTGTCTCCGCCCCGGAACGGGCAGTAACGGCACAGCGTCATCTGGAACTGTGTATCAGTGAACTTGGAGAGGCGGTTGCCGGACGTGAGATGAAGAAACATCTGGGCTGGTACCTGCACGGAATTGCCGGTGCAGCTACCCTGCGCAGGCAGGTGCATGGGGCCCGTAACTGTAAAGAGTTACAGACGTTGCTGGAACAGATCAGGGAGACAGGAGCGTAGCGTACTTTGTCACATGAGGATCTGAGCGAATACGGGTTGACCGTGCTGGACAGCGTTGGTGATGGTGTTATTGTCATCAACCGGGAGGGTGCAGTAACCCTGATGAACCCGGCCGCCGAGGAGATGACCGGCCGATCCCGACGTCAGGTGTTGGGCAGTTGTTTTGTCGACACCTTTGTTGCTGAACCGGTGCTGGTTGAAATGGTAGGACGGACTGCCTCCAGCGGTGTTTCCCTGTCTGATCAGGATAATGTGGTACTCTGTCCTACCGGGCGGGTCATGCCGGTAAATGCCACCACTTTTCCCCTGTTGCGTCCTGATGGTGAGGCGATTGGTGTGATTCTGACCCTGCGTGACCTGACCTCGATCCGTGAGCTGGAGGCGGCGGTACGACAGGCAGACCGGCTTTCTACCCTGGGTACCCTGGCAGCCGGACTGGCACACGAGGTCAAAAATCCGCTGGGAGGTATCAAGGGTGCGGCTCAACTGCTGGAGCGGGAGCTGGACAGTGATAGCGAGCTGCTTGAATATCCACGGGTGATGATCAAGGAGGCGGAGCGGATCGACAAGATTATCCGCCAGCTGCTGGAGCTGGCCTCACCGCGGGGGCCGCGTTATCAGCCGGTGAACCTGCATATGGTGCTGGGGGATATCATGCTGCTGCAGCGAGAAGCAGCCGGCAGCCGCGAAGTCTCTGTTACCACCGCCTTTGATCCCAGTATCCCGCCTATTATGGCTGATGAGGCCCAGCTGACCCAGGTCTTTCTGAATCTGATTCGTAACGCCCTTGAGGCAATGAGCGAGGGGGGCAGGCTGACGGTCTCCAGCCGGGTGCTGGCCGAATACCAGTTGGCCCGGAATGAGAGCATTTCGCGCATGGTGGCGGTGGAGGTCAGCGATACCGGGCCGGGGATCAGTGTCGAGAACCTGGCCAAGGTTGGCACACCGTTTTTCAGTACCAAAGATGGCGGCACCGGTCTGGGGGTTGCCATCTGTCAGAAGATCGTGGCTGAGCATCGCGGTATGCTTAAAATTGATTCAAAGCCGGGACAGGGGACCAGGATTACGGTACTGCTGCCGTTGATCCAGTCACCCGCGAAAGGATAGCGTTATGGGATTGCATCGGATTCTGGTGGCCGACGACGAAGAGAGCATGCGGTGGGTTCTCTCCAAGGCGCTGCGCAAAAAGGGTTATTCGGTTGATCTGGCTGCGGATGGAAATCAGGCGCTTATGCTGGTGAGAGAGCAATCGTACGACCTCGTTATTGTAGATATAAAAATGCCGGGTATGTCAGGCCTCGATTTTTTGGATAAAGCCAGAGAATTACGACCAGACCTTCTAGCAGTTGTGATGACTGCTGACGCTGGCATGAAAAACGCAGTAGAAGCCATGAAGCGTGGTGCCTATGACTACATCACCAAACCTTTTGACCTTGAGGTCATTGATGCAATCATTGAAAAAGTAAGTCGGGCCCGTGAAGTTAGGAATCAGGTCACCCTTCTCAAACAGGAATTAAAAGACCATTATCAGTTAGAAAATAATATTACTGGTAACTCCGAGGCAATGAGGGAGGTGTACAAGACCATTGGCAAAGTAGCAAATAGTGATATTACAGTTCTTATTCAAGGTGAGTCAGGTACAGGCAAGGAACTGATCGCTAGAGCTATCCACTTTAACTCAAATAGATTAGGCAAAGCATTTGTCGCAATAAATTGCGCAGCCATCCCCAAGGATCTGCTTGAAAGCGAGCTCTTCGGAAGTGAGCGAGGCGCTTTTACCGGTTCTACAGATCGCAAGACCGGAAAGTTTGAGCAGGCAAACCATGGCACAATATTTCTGGACGAAATAGGCGATATGCCACTTGACCTTCAGGCAAAGATTCTGAGGGTTCTTCAGGAGCAGGAGATCACAAGGATAGGCGGTTCACAGAACATCAAAATCAATGTACGTGTAATTGCTGCAACTAACCAGGAACTGCAGGAGCGGGTCAGAAACCGTGAATTCAGAGAGGACCTTTATTATCGCCTGAACGTAGTGCCGATTAACTTGCCTCCACTACGTGAACGTAGCGAAGACATCCCCTCTCTGGTTGAGTACTTTCTTGAGCGTGCTTGCAGCGAACAAGAAATTGTGATCAAGCAATGTACAACTGATACTCTGGAACTGCTTTGTAAATACTCTTGGCCAGGGAATGTACGAGAGCTCGAAAACACCATTAAACGAGCTGTAATCTTGTCTAATGACCCTATTTTGACGATTAATGATTTCTCCAACCTTACAAACCGTCAGGACACCATCCATGCCATGCCCCAGGAACAGTCGCTGGAGGCGATTGTCGAGGCCAAACTTCGCAGCTCAATGAACGGAATCGAGAAGCTGGACAAGGGGGATATCTACGACCGGGTACTGGAGCAAGTGGAACGCCCGTTAATCCGCTATGTGCTTGAAAAAACAAGGGGTAACCAGGTGCGAGCAGCGGATATTATGGGGATTAACCGTAANNGCGCCTTTTTTGTTGGTTTGCCGAACCCTGATTTGTGGTATACAGATGCTCTTGAAGTCATTACAAGCGGTCCACGCCGTTTTACGTCGCTCTATTTTGTAGAGTAACTTGCTTGAAACGCGCTTCGACTCCGCTCAGCGCACAAACTGTTCCCTGAGCGGAGTCGAAGGGAACTTACTCAGCAGGAGGCAGCCGTGCCGCATATACATCCCCTATCGGAACTGAGAAGTAATCTGAATCAACTTGCAGATATCTGTCTCAAACAAGATGAACCGGTCTTTCTTACCCGTAAAGGTCATGGTGAGTTGGTGTTACTTAGCCTTGAAGGGTATGAGCGGATGCTCCAGTATCAAAAACAACAGGAAACCTATGATCCAGATATTGAAGCTCTCTGGGTGCGTGAGGCAGAAACACGGTATGACCAGATTAAAACTGGTGAGGTGACCTGTCGTTCTTTGGAGGAAGCACTGGCCGATGCCCGCAAAGAACTGGTATGAAACCGGTTGAACTTCACCCTGAGGCCGAAGCGGAAATGCGTGTTG
The DNA here is from genome assembly GCA_002422265.1 of Geobacter sp. UBA6169. GTDB lineage: Bacteria > Desulfobacterota > Desulfuromonadia > Geobacterales > Pseudopelobacteraceae > Trichlorobacter. The sequence continues at coordinate 1,725 of DIUB01000210.1, read as the reverse complement.
CGGCCCGCTGGTATCACGCCTGTCAACCGGGGCTAGGCGCACGATTTTTACGAGAAGTTGCTCAAGCCGGCAAGCGGATAGCAAGCCACCCGGAAGCCTGTCCGATTGTATCCGGCTCTGTACGGCGTTGCCTGGTGGATTCTTTTCCTTTTGGTCTGTTGTACCGGGTTGAAGGTGAAAAGGTCTATGTCTTGGCGGTCATGCATCAGAAGCGAGAGCCGAACTATTGGAAATGCAGGGTGCTGTGACAAAAAACGAGGCGCCGTCCCTGCTGTTCCGAACCGATCACCGGGTTTAAGTCAGCCATGAATGCAGACCACTGGTAAGACGCGCTCATCAATGACATAGGTCGTTTGTATCACAGGACATGCTCCAGCAGATCCTGATGCCGTTCTATCACCGCCAGTGCCGGCAGGTCTGATTTGTAGGCGATGAACGGAACACCGGCCGCAGCGGCGGCCTGCATATCAACTTCACTATCCCCTACGAACAACGCCTCCTGCGGGCCGATGCCGTAATGTTCAAGCACTTTGAGCAGAGGTTCAGGATGCGGCTTGGGGTTGCGTACCTTGCCGGCAGTCATGATACAGCCGAAGAACCCCTCCAGCCCGAAGTCCTCAATAATCATCTCCATGGAAGAAGCCCGGTTGGTGCAGACCGCCAGATCTACCTTGCCTTGCAGCGCTGTCAGTGTCTCCACCAGCCCTTCTTCACGCCGCATGTACGGCATCAGCTCCTTGTAACGGATGGTCTTGCCGATGGCGATGGCTTCATCCTTTTGGGGGTCGTTGCCAAAAAAATGTTCAATCACATCCAGATAGGAGTAGGTGTGCAGTACCCGTTCAGACACCTCGCAAAGCCGGTCAATATGCGGCCTGCCCAGTCCGGCCATGATCCGGTTGTAGAAGATGTAATTGGATTCGATCGAGTCGAGGATCACCCCGTCGCAGTCGTAAATCACTACTTTATAACGTGCTGTCATGCCTGCTCCTCTTCCGGTTGCCGCGCCTTGGCCAGATACTCTTCCCATTCCATCGGCAGCAGGTATTTCTTGCGACTATTGCACTCCTTACAAGCCGGCACCACGTTGTTGCGGCTGGCCTTGCCACCCCGGGTAACCGGTACAACATGATCCATGGTCAGATCTTCCGGGGTAAAGCGCTGACCGCACCAGTGACAGATCCCCAGAGCCAGCCGGTTCTTCCACCAGCGGCTGCGGCGCAGTTCCCGTGATTTATCCCGTTCGCGGCGGACCTCTTCTTCGGTAATATCGATAATAAATTCGTCCATACAGTGTCTCGAACTCCACAAAAACATAGCACGCGGATCAAATCTGATTTTAGCGGAACTGTGCTGATTATGAATATGTACAGCTATCTGCGTGAATCCGCTCAATCAGCGTCATCCGCGCGCCATTGTCATGGCTTCTTACCAGCTTCTGTACATGCTGAAGTCAGGCCTCAAGGGTAACTACGGTTGCCCCATCTCGCCCCTCATGGGGTTCCCCGCTACGGAAGGAATTCACTTGCGGGTGACGCCCTAAAAACTCACGTACTGCCCGCTGCAGGGTGCCGGTACCGATGCCGTGAACGATTCTTACTTCACGTTGTCCGGCCAGCACGGCCTGATCAATGAACCCTTCCAGCTCAGTCAACGCCTCTTCCACCCGTCTGCCGATCAGATGTACTTCAGAGGGTCCGGGGTCCGGGGGCCAGGGGCCAGCAA
>DIUB01000183.1 GCA_002422265.1 Geobacter sp. UBA6169 | reverse complement strand
CTGATGTTGTTGACGCTGTAGTACATCACACCGAGCCCGGCATAGGGTTTCACAAACGGTACCAGCGGCAGATGTGCATTGGCATAGGCACCCAGCGGCATGGTGTCGGCCTTCTTGTAGTACCATCCCTTGTCATACCGCAGATTGGCGTATCCCAACGATGCCCCCAGGCTGACAAACGGCATCGGCATCCAGCGGGCGGCAACCTCGACGTTGTTACCGTCCTGTTCAAGGGTGCGGCCATAGCGGGCGCCAACATCAAAACTGCCGGCCTGGGCTGCAGTGCTGAGACAGACGAGAGCCGCTGCTGCTGCAAGTATTGATCGTGTTTTCATCTCTGTTTCTCCTTTGCATGTAATGTGCTCAGACAGCGCAACTGACGGTACAACCCGCCCGGCGTTGTCTCAAAAGGTACCACCGGCACCCCCAGCTGCTGCTGCAGCTCTGTCGGCGTCATATCATCCAGAAAACAGCCTTCCCCTTCCTTCAGCATCACCTCCGGCACCAGGACTGTCTCGCCGGAAAGATTTCCCTGCAGCTCTGTGGCAATATCACGACCGCAGACCAGACCGGCCACCGTGACGCTGCTGCCGAACAGACGGTTGGGCACAGCCACGACCCGCAGCCCACAGCCGGTTTTTGCTGCCAGCTCAGCCAGAAACGGCTGCACCACCTCACAGGCTGATTGACCGGTAACAATAACGGCATCAAACGGCTGCAGCGGCCTGGCCCGTCTGAGTACGGCGGCAGCATCTTTATGAAACCAGGGGACCATGCCGACACCGTTTTCCCACTGGGGCAGATCGCCATATTCCTTCAGAGCCGGAAATGGGTACCCGGCCTTCAGAAAAAACTCGTCCGCCAGCTGCAGAAACGGCTCTCCCAGCTGCCGGTTGAGCTGCCGCATCTTCGGCAGCCAGACGTCCAGAAAAACAGCCGCATAGTCACGATCAACCGGCCTTAGCTGCGGCAGCCGTTGCCGGTGTTCGGTCAGCCCCACCGGCACCACGGCCAACGACTGTATCGCCGGATAAAGGGCTGCCAGCTGCTGCACGGTTTCCTCCAGCAAGGCGCCGTCGTTCAGACCGGGACAGAGCACTACCTGCGTGTGCATGGCGATCCGTCCGGCGGCCAGTGCCCGCAGCTGTTCAAGGATCGGCGGAATACCCGGCCGCCCCAGCAGCTGCTCTCTGATCTGCGGATCAACGGTATGGACCGAGATGTAGAGCGGCGAGAGCCGTTGCGTAATAATCCGACGCAGCTCTGAAGGTTTCAGATTGCTCAGGGTCACATAGGTACCCTGCAGGAAGGAGAGGCGGTAGTCTTCATCCTTGACGTACAGGGGGCGCCGCAACCCCTTGGGAAGCTGATGCACAAAACAGAACACGCAGTTATTGCCGCAGCGCTTCGGTTCAGGAGCGGCAAACATCAGACCGGGCGGCTCACCCGGCTCCGGTTCAAGTAAGACCTGCCGGGTCTCCCCCTCAGGGCTGCAGACCGTCAGCTCCAGCTCATCATCATGGACCAGCCAGCTGTAGTCAATCAGATCACGCAGCCGTTGGCCGTTAATGGTCAAAAGGCGTTCACCGGCCGCAAGACCGGCGCGGTCAGCCGGTGAACCGGGCGCTACGGAGGTGATGATCAGACCGCGCATGGAAGTACGTATATCATGAGACAGTGCACGGGCAGGGACGGAAGGCTGCTGCCCGATGACATTTCAGGGATGGTGGTGGAGACGGAAGGTGCCGTCAACCGAGGTAATGGTGGCAATGGCATGCTTGTAGATCAGGATATCCCCGCCTGCATCAAGCAACACCGAAAAATTGTCAAATGACTTGATCTGCCCCTCCAGGGCCTCGCCGGACATCATCCGGACAACCACCTTGACACGCTCTTTGCGGGACTGATTCAGATACTGGTCCTGGATGTTGAACGGGGTCTTGGACATAGTGCATTTCTCCTTTGTTATCTGAAAAACATAGTGGCCGCTTCCAGGATAGTAGCAGAGTTTTCCGGATATGCAACCCACTGCAGCTCGGGCTCGCCCCGGAACCAGGTCAGCTGACGTTTGGCAAAGCGGCGGGTGTTTTGCTTGATCAGCAAGGTCATCTGCTCCAGATCAAGGCCGTTTTGCAGATGGGCCACCACCTCTTTATAACCGATGGCCTGCATCGGCTTGCAGTCAACAGGGACACCGGACGCCAGCAGCTGCTGCACCTCGGCAACCAGACCGTCAGCCAGCATGGTGTCAACCCGCTGCTCAATAGCACGATAGATCTGCTCACGGGGGCGCTCAAGGCAGAACTGCAGCGCCTCAAACGGTCGTTCATTGAAACCGTGGGCCGCCTGCAGCTGAGACAGGGGGATGCCGGTTACCCTGTACACCTCCAGCGCTCTGATGATCCTGACCAGATTGTTAGGGTGCAGGCGATCCGCCGTGGCAGGATCAACAGCACGCAGCTCGGTCAGAAGCGCGGCTGGCCCCTCCTGCTCGGCCCACTGCCGCAGGGTTTGACGCAGCAGCGGATCCTCCCCCGGCGCATCGGTCAGACCGCGTAACAGCGTCCGCAGGTAAAGCCCGGTGCCGCCAGCCAGGATCGGCCGTTTGCCTCGGCTGGTGATATCGGTAATCGCTGCCGTAGCAGCCTTTTGGAAGTCCGCTGCCGTAAACGGCTGCAGCGGATCACAGATATCCAGCAGGTGGTGAGGCACCATCGCCCGCTGACCGGCGGTCGGCTTGGCACTGCCGATATCAAACCCGCGATAGACCGTCAGCGAATCGACACAGACAATCTCACCATCCAGCTGTTGGGCCAGCTCAAGGGCCAGGGCAGATTTACCGCAGGCGGTGGGGCCGGTAATGACCAATACGTGCTGCTTCATAGCCGCCCGAAGATCTTTTCCAGCTCTTTGAGGGTTATTTCATGGGAGACCGGTCGGCCGTGGGGGCAGTGGGCAGAAAAATCGGTTCGATCCATATCCTGCAGCAATGCCTCCATCTGCACCCGGTCAAGGTGACGACTGCCCCGCACCACAGAATGGCAGGCCACCCTGGCCAGCAGCTCATCCCTGATCTCTTCAAAGGCGCTGCTGGTGCCCTGCTGCGCCAGTCCGGCCAGCAAATCGCGCAACAGCGACGTCGCGGCCGCCCCTTCCGCAATACGGGGAATTGCATTGATTCTCCAGGTCGGTCCTCCGAACGGTTCCAGTTCAAACCCCAGACAGGTCAGCAGTTCACGGTGGCGGCTGATCAGCTCCGCCTCACTGAAGGACAATTCCAGCGTCTCCGGCAGCAGCAGCCCCTGGGATTCGATGGCGTCAGCTGTAAAAGCGGCCTTCAGCTGCTCAAAGCGCACCCGTTCGTAGGCGGCATGCTGATCAATGATCACCAGCCGGTCGTCGGCCTGGCAGAGGATATAGGCAGCCCTGAACTGACCGATCACCGCCATGCCGGTGAAATATCCTCTCGGCGCCAGTGGCGTTGCCACGACAGCCGGAGCCGAGTAATCGCTGTTCTGTTCTCGAACCTGAGGCATCGGTACTGCCGGTTTGGTCATAAAACGATCCAGCGCCTGCTGCACACCATCACGGTAGTCCACCGGCCTGTGTTCTGCGGGCGGTGCGGTGCCTTGGAAAACAGGTTCCCTTCTCTGCAGCCAGGGGGATTCCCGCAGGGTCGCATCAAGGCAACCCGCAATCGTGTCATGCACCTGTTGGCGATGGCG
>DIUB01000092.1 GCA_002422265.1 Geobacter sp. UBA6169 | reverse complement strand
CCCAACAGCTTTTCTATCTCTGCGCTCTTATGCCCTGCCAGCTGTTGCACCTCACTGCTTGCATAATCTGTGAGCCCCCGCGCAATTTCACCACCATCAGGGCCACAGATACGTACACAGCTCCCCCGCTCAAACCGCCCCACCACACCGGTTATCCCTGAAGGCAACAGACTGGTCCCTTTTTCAAGCAAAGCTCGTTGTGCACCGGCATCAACCAGTACTTTTCCGGCAGGACGCAGGGTATAGGCAATCCAGTGTTTGCGACGATTTAAACCATCTTTGGCTGGCAGAAAGAAAGTGCCCACCTGTTCACCCGAAACTGCAGCAGCGATAATCCCCGGCTGTCTGCCCGGTACCAGGATGGTCGGGACACCATAGCGAGCCGCCTTCTTGGCGGCACTGACCTTGGTGGCCATTCCGCCGGTACCCACCTGTGATCCGCTGCCGCCGGCCATCCGTTCAATCTCACGGGTTACCCCCCGCACCAGCGGGATCAGACGTGCATCAGGGTTGGTTGCCGGGTTGGCATCATACAGGCCGTCAATATCGGTCAGGATCAACAACAGATCAGCCTCGGCAAGGCTGGTAACCAGAGCGGAGAGGTTGTCGTTATCACCAAACTTGATCTCTGCCACTGCTACTGAATCGTTTTCGTTGATGACCGGCAGCACACCGGCAGCAAGCAGGCTCTCCAGCGTGGTGCGGGCATTCAGGAAACGACGCCGGTTGGCCAGATCATCGGCAGTCAACAGTATCTGGGCGGTGATCAACCCATGTCTGCTGCAGGCCTGTTGGTATGCCTGCATCAGCAGTGGCTGGCCGATAGCAGCAGCAGCCTGTTTTTGAGGAATCGTGAGCGGCGCCTGCTCGTTGATCCGCACGACTGCGCGTCCTGCCGCAACTGCGCCGGATGACACCAGAATAACCTCAAATCCCTGCTGACGCAGCCAGGCCATTTCATCACAGAGTCGCCCGATAACCCTCAGATCCAGACTTCCGTCATCAAGGGTCAGCACCCGGCTGCCAACCTTCACCACAACCCGTTTTATCTGCTTCAACAGCTCACGACGCATCTACCACACCTCCTGAGGCTGTGACCACAGTCGCCTTGCAATGGCATCCAGCAACGCCTCAATACCCTGGCCGGTTGCCGATGAGATCGGATAAACCGGCACCTGCCGCTCCGCAAACCACGCCACGGCCTGCTCGCAATGTTCCTGTGCTTCCGGCAGATCCATTTTGGTCAACACCACGATCTGCGCCTTGTTTCCCAGCTCTTCACTAAAGAGCATCAGCTCGCGATTCACCGCCTCAAAGGAGGCAAACGGATCAGACTCAGGGAGTCCTGAGATATCGACCAGGTGCACCAGCATGCCTGAACGTTCAAGATGTTTGAGAAAGCGGTGTCCCAGTCCGGCACCGGCATGGGCACCTTCAATGATACCGGGGATATCGGCCATGACAAATGATCGGAAATTTTTGTACGCCACCACCCCCAGCGAAGGGGCCAGGGTCGTAAAGGGATAGTCCGCCACCTTGGGACGGGCTGCCGAAACCTTGGCTATCAGTGACGACTTGCCGGCATTGGGCAGGCCAAGCAGCCCCACGTCGGCCATCAGTTTCAGTTCCAGACGCAGCTTGCGCTCCTCACCTTCCTCGCCCGGCTGGGCAAATTTGGGGGCCTTGTTGGTTGCGGTGGCAAAACGGGCATTGCCCTGTCCCCCTCTGCCGCCTTTAAACAACACAATCCGCTGCCCATCTTCGGTCAGGTCAGCCAGCTCTTCATCCGTTTCAGCATCTTTTATCAGGGTTCCCACCGGCACCTTGATAGTCAGATCCGCCCCGGCAGCACCATGGCGGTCCTTGCCCATGCCGTGTCTGCCCCGTTCTGCCTTCTGGTGCGGCTTGTGACGCAGCTCAAGCAGGGTTGAAAGGGAGCTGGTCGCCTCGAAGATCACATCACCGCCACGACCGCCGTCACCGCCGTTCGGTCCGCCAAAAGGGATAAATTTTTCTCGTCTGAACGATACACAGCCGGCACCGCCGTGACCGGATGCGCAGAAAAGCGTCACTTCGTCAATAAACTTCATGCCTGCTCACCCTCCAGCCAGGCGCTGATCTCCTGCAGCCGTGCGGCCCAGCTGGCACCCAGCCGCTGTGCCAGAAACTGCAACAACAGCGAATCAAACATCTGCAGCCCGGCCTCCAGCAGATACAGTCGCTCGTAAAAGGCCGACTCCCGCTCCGTCAACTCCTCAACCCCCTCACGTTCAACCTTGACCGGCGGACACTTGAACGAACTGAAGGTGAATAGCTCTGCATTCAGTACAAAACGCCACTGGAGCTCGTCTTTTTCCATATGGATGGCAGCACTGCTGATAGCCTTGCCGCTTTTCAGCGCAGATCGGGCCTCAAGGTAACGATCCTGAATCCCTGACACCGCAACCTTCTGTGGTCCCCCCTCGCCTCCTCCCTGCAGCTGAATCCGGTCATCAATCCAGGCCGAAAAAGGGGTGCCGTTTTCAAAGTGACCTGCCGCCGCCACCCTGAACCCCTCCCCTTCCAGCCCCGCATGCAGTAACCAGAGCAGAAACTCTTCTCCCAGCCAACGATTGGCCTGGATCTCCTCCAGAGCTGCCTCAGAACCCGCCTGGTTCTGTAACACCAGCTGTTCACGCGCTGTCTCGTCAAGCAATGCCAGGGCACGGCTGTAGGGATAGATCAACTGAGGGCGCAGGTTTTCAAAACTCTTGCTGAACAGCTCCTCAAACCGCTCCATGGCCTTGGCCGATGACGAAAAAAGCGTCAAGACACCTTGGTCCATCTGCCAGACCAGGTCAATCGTTGAGGGAGCCGGGAGGCTCCGTGCCAGCAGCTGCAACTTGACCCGTTCGGCAATCTCTTCCCGTTCCCGCTTGGGCGGGCGCTTCAGTTCAGGACGCTTGGCCAGATACTCACCTTCAGCCCTGCCCACATGGGATTTTAACAGCGCACCGGGAATCCGGCGCTGATCGCGACGGTAGCTGAAAAACAGGTAGCGGTCGCGCCAGAACCGCTGCGGCGCCTCAAACAGCGGATCATCAGGCGTATCAGTACAGGTCCACCCCTCCGACTGCTCCTCGGCACTCTCTTCTATAGAATGAAACTGCCTTCCGGCAAGAGCTGCGCTCAGCCACTGAAACCGGTCTTCTTGAGGCAATGCACCCTGTATCCGGTATTGGGCAAAGCTGACTGTATTTGCATAGACACCCATGGGCGTATTACTCCTTATTCTTGAGATTTCATTCCAGACACCCCTTTGAGCATCCACGTTTGTAACCAGAGCGGCACAGCGCTGTTCCACCAAACGAAAAGGGCCTACAGACATGGATCTGTAAGCCCTGTATTCGTATGGCTCCCCAGCGCGGACTCGAACCACGGACATGGTGATTAACAGTCACCCGCTCTACCGACTGAGCTACTGGGGAACAAAGAGAAGCAGTACTTACCATAGAGGAAAACGGTGAGTCAAGTATAAATTAAACAACACCTGTCCACTCTGATGCCTCCAACAGCCAATTCAGATAAAACTTGATTTTAAACACACTGATAGTGTAAACATTTTTAGCCTTGATCAACACAACCCATTATAAAGCGCACAAAAACAAGTGCTTAAATTTTATGCACTAACCATTTTTTTAGTTTCACTAAAACGGCGGTTGTATGAAAAAGAAGAAAATGCTCCTCTCGCAGGAGACGATGGATATAGCAATGGTGCGCAAGGTGGAGTCGTTGTCCGGCACCTCGGTACGGCGCTGTTTTCAGTGCGGCAAGTGCTCTGCCGGCTGCCCCATGGCCACCTTTATGGAGCACCCGCCCAACCGGGTGGTGCGTCTGCTGCAACTGGGGCAATGGCAACGGATTCTGGCCGGTCGTTCCATCTGGTACTGCGCCTCCTGTGAGACCTGTTCCACCCGTTGTCCCAACAAGGTGCATCTGGCCTCCATCATGGATGCCCTGCGCAAGCTGTCCTGGGATCATGACGGTCCTTCCAAAGAAAGTTATGTCCAGCTGGCCAACAAGCTGTTCCTGCAGAATATCCGTACCTATGGCCGCCAGTACGAGATGCGGCTGGCAGCGGTCTTTAATGTCAAGTCCGGCCAGTTTTTGAAGGACATGATGCTGGGCCCCAAACTGCTGACCAAAGGCAAGCTCAAGGTCTTTCACCAGAAGAACAAAAACATGGCCGAGATAGAGAAGATATTCAGCCGGATTGAAGAGATGCGGCGTAAAGGGGAGGCCCTGTGAGCGAGTTGCGTTACGCCTATTATCCCGGCTGTTCATTGCATGCCTCTGCCTCTGAGTATGACCTTTCCACCCGTGAGGTGTTCGCTGCACTCAGTATCGGCCTGGATGAGGTACCGGACTGGATCTGCTGCGGTGCCACCCCGGCTCACAATGTGGATGAGCTGCTGTCGCTCTCGCTCTGCGCCAAGAACCTTGAGCTGGCTGAGCAGGTGTCAGGTGACATGGCGGTGGCCTGTGCTGCCTGTTTTTCCCGCCTCAAGTTTGCCCAGCATGTGCTGAAAGAGGATGACCGGAAACTGCATCAGGTGGAACAGGCGATTGATGCCAAAGTACCGCTGGAGCGGAATGTCAAGCATCTGCTGGAGATCCTGGTGCGGGATCTTGGGGCGAAGCGGTTGGGGCAGGCCGTCAAGAAACCGCTCTCCGGCCTGAAGGTAGCCTGCTACTACGGTTGCCTGCTGACCCGTCCGCCAGAAGTACCGCAGCTGGACGACTGCGAGGCCCCCACCATCATGGAGCAGCTGCTCCATGCGGTCGGCGCTGAGACTGTTGACTGGACCCATAAGATGGAATGTTGCGGAGCCAACTTCACCCTTTCTCGGCCCGGTGTGGTGCTGCAGCTTTCCAATGCCATCCTGGACTCGGCCAAGGCAGCCGGGGCCGACTGCATCATGGTCGGCTGCCCCTTGTGTCACGGTAATCTTGATATCCGTCAGAAGGAGATTGAAGGCGTCTACCATCGCAGCTATGATATGCCGATCTTTTACCTGACCCAACTGGTGGGATTGGCTCTGGGGGTACCGGCTGACCGACTTGGCCTGGATGCCCTGATTGTCAGTCCACAGCGGTTACTCAGGGAAAGAAAACTGCTCTAAGGTGGACACTATGCTGCGTTGTCTGATTGTTGAAGATGATGAACTGAGTCGCGAATTGCTGGCCCTGCAGATGGAACCCTATGCCTTGTGTGATCAGGCTGAAAACGGTCTGATCGGGGTTGAACGTTTTACCGATGCCTTGCAAGCCGGGCATCCCTATGACCTGATCCTGCTTGATATCATGATGCCGGAGATGGATGGTCTGGAGGCAGCCAAGGCAATACGGGCATTTGAAGAGAAGCAGGGTATTACCATTGAGAAGGGTGTTGCGATCGTAGTGCTGTCGTCTCTCAGCACCCCCCAGGACGTAATCCAGGCCTATGTGGCAGCCCAGTCAGCCGCCCATCTGGTCAAACCGGTACAGCCGGAAAAACTGGTCAAGACCCTGCGTAAGCTGGATCTGATCCCTGCGGAGAATGCCTAGATGTCTCGAATCGGTGTCTTTGTCTGCCACTGTGGCGAAAATATCTCCCGTACGGTTGATGTGGAACGGGTTGCCGAGCAGGCAGCAAATCTACCGGGCGTGGCCTTTGCCACCGATTACAAGTACATGTGTTCCGATCCGGGTCAGGGACTGCTCAAAAAAGCAATTAAGGAACAGAGACTGACCCATGTGGTGGTGGCGGCCTGTTCTCCCCGCATGCATGAGCGCACCTTCCGCAAGGCGGTAGAACAGGCCGGTCTGAACCCGTTTCTGTGCGAGATGGCCAATATCCGTGAGCATTGTTCCTGGGTGCATGAAGATTGGGAAGAGGCCACCACCAAGGCGATTGAGATCGTCGGTATGCTGGTGGAGCGGGTCAAGAAGAATAAGGTGCTGCCCACTATCACCGTACCGGTTACCAAACGGGCGCTGGTGATCGGCGGCGGCATTGCCGGCATCCAGGCTGCTCTGGATATCGCCGATGCCGGTCATCAGGTCGTGCTGGTGGAGCGGGAGCCCTCCATTGGCGGTCACATGGCCCAACTCTCCGAGACCTTTCCGACCCTGGACTGCTCGCAGTGCATCATGACCCCCAAGATGGTGGATGTGGCCAACCACCCCAACATCACCATGCACACTTTCAGCGAAATTGAACAGGTGGATGGCTACATCGGTAACTTCCAGGTCACCATCCGCAAGAAGGCTCGATCGGTTGATGAACACACATGCACCGGTTGCGGCGTCTGCATGACCAAATGCCCGCAGAAAAAGATCCCCAACTCCTTTGATCGTAACCTGGGTATGAGAAGCGCCATCTATGTGCCGTTTCCCCAGGCCGTCCCCAATGTGCCGGTCATTGATCGTGCCAACTGCACCATGTTCAAGACCGGCAAATGCGGGGTTTGCCGGAAGGTCTGCGGCCCTGGCGCGGTTGACTTTGAGCAGGAGGATCAACTCGTGGTTGAGCCGGTCGGCGCCATTGTGGTGGCCACCGGGTTTGAGCTGTACACCATTGACAAGAAGCCGGACGACTCAGCCATTGTGGGCTATGGTGAGTTCGGCTATGGCACGATCCCGGATGTGATCGACGGCCTGACCTTTGAGCGGCTGGCCTCGGCCTCCGGCCCCACCGGCGGCAAGATTGTGCGACCATCCGACGGCAAGGAGCCGAAACAGGTGGTCTTTATCCAGTGCGTTGGCTCACGGGCACGGGAAAAAGGGATCTCCTACTGCTCCAAGATCTGCTGCATGTATACGGCCAAGCACACCATGCTGTACCACCACAAGGTACATGATGGTCAGGCCTATGTCTTTTTCATGGACGCCCGGGTACCGGGCAAAAACTACGATGAGTTCTGGCGTCGGGCCATCGAAGAAGAAGAGGCGGTCTATATCCGCGGCATGGTTTCCCGGCTGTACCCGAAGGGTGACAAGATCGTGGTGATGGGCAGCGACATTGCCGTGGGCGTACAGGTAGAGGTGGAGGCAGATCTGGTGGTGCTGGCAACTGCCGTGATGCCCAAGCCGGGTGCCGACACCCTGGCGCAGAAGCTGGGTATCTCCTACGACAAATACCATTT
>DIUB01000079.1 GCA_002422265.1 Geobacter sp. UBA6169 | reverse complement strand
TCCAAGGCCACCGGCTTCCCGATCGCCCTGGTCTCGGCCATGCTGGCCGCCGGATTGACCCTGGACGAGATCCCTTACTGGCGTGACGGCAGTCTGGAGAAGTACACCCCCTCCGGTGACTATGTGGTGGTCAAGTTTGCCCGCTGGGCCTTTGAAAAGTTCAAGGGGGTGGAGGATAAGCTGGGCACTCAGATGCGGGCTGTGGGCGAGGTGATGAGCATCGGCAAGAACTACAAGGAGGCACTGCACAAGGCGATCCGTTCCCTGGAAAACGGGCGTTACGGTCTGGGCTTTGCCAAGAACTTCAACAAGCGTAGTCTGCCCGAGCTGCTGGAGTTGCTGGCCGAGGCCACCAGCGAGCGACAGTTCATCATCTATGAGGCGCTGCGCAAGGGGGCCAGCATCGAGCAGCTCCATCAGCGCACCCATATCAAGGCCTGGTTCCTGGAGCAGATGCAGGAGCTGGTGGCACTTGAGGAAAAGATTCTGGCCCACCAATGGGGACAGCTGCCCAATGACCTGCTGATACAGGCCAAGCAGGACGGCTTCTCGGACCGCTACCTGGCCCAACTGCTCCATGTACCTGAGGAGCAGATCCGGGAGCGGCGTATCGCCCTCGATATGCTGGAAGCGTGGGAGCCGGTGCCGGTCAGCGGTGTGGAGGATGCGGCCTACTATTTCTCTACCTACAATGCGCCGGACAGTGTCGGCTCGTCGCAGCGCAAGAAGGTGATGGTGCTGGGAGGCGGCCCCAACCGGATCGGCCAGGGNNTCAACTGCAACCCGGAGACGGTTTCCACCGACTACGACACCTCGGACAAGCTCTACTTTGAACCGTTGACCGTAGAGGATGTGCTGTCGATCTACACCAAGGAGCAACCGGAAGGGGTGCTGGTGCAGTTCGGTGGCCAGACGCCGCTCAACATCGCCCGCCAGCTGCAGGAGGCAGGCGTCAGGATTATCGGTACCCAGCCCGATACCATCGATCTGGCCGAGGATCGTGAGCAGTTCAACGCCATGATGCGCAAGCTTGGTATCCCACAGCCCGAATCAGGCATGGCCAGCAAGCTGGAGGATGCCATCGTGATTGCCGAGCGGATCGGTTACCCGATCATCGTTCGTCCTTCCTATGTGCTGGGCGGTCGGGCTATGGAGGTGGTCTACGACGAGGAGATGCTGCGGGAGTATCTGGCCAAGGCGGTGGATGTCTCGCCACAGCGGCCGATCTTGATCGACCGCTTCCTTGAGAACGCCATCGAGGCCGAGGCCGACGCCATCAGCGACGGCGTTGACGCCTTTGTACCGGCGGTGATGGAGCATATCGAGATGGCCGGGGTCCACTCCGGCGATTCGGCCTGCGTGATCCCGCCGGTCAACATCCCGGCCAGGCATATCGCCACCATCGATGAGTATACCCGCCGCATCGCAGTGGAGATGGGGGTAGTGGGCTTGATGAACATCCAGTATGCCATTGCCGATGATACGGTCTATATCCTGGAGGCCAATCCCCGTGCCAGTCGCACGGTGCCGCTGGTCTCCAAGGTTTGTAACATCCCGATGCCGCGCATAGCGGTCCAGGTGATGCTGGGGGCCAAGCTGAAGGAGATGGGGCTGGTGCGCAAGCAGCTGCCGCACTTCGGGGTCAAAGAGGCGGTATTCCCCTTCAACATGTTCCCTGAAGTGGACCCGGTGCTGGGCCCGGAGATGCGTTCCACCGGTGAGGTGCTGGGGATGGCACAGAGCTACGGTATGGCCTTCTACAAGTCCCAGGAAGCCACCGGCGGCCTGCTGCCGCTGGAGGGTGCGGTGCTGATCACCGTGGCCGAGCGGGATCGCGGACAACTGCCGGCAGTGGCGCAACGTTTTGTTGAGCTGGGTTTCTCACTGCTGGCCACCCAGGGTACGGCTGCCTGTCTGCAGCAGCATGGCATCATTGCCACGCCAGTACTGAAACTGCACGAAGGACGCCCCAATGTGGGAGATGCCATTGCCAACAAAGAGGTGCAGCTGGTGATCAATACCCCGTCCGGCAAGGCCAGCGCCAATGATGATTCTTACATCCGTAAGGCAGCCATCAAACACAAGATTCCGTACATTACCACCATGGCTGCCGCCGTTGCTGCAGCCGAGGGGATTGCCGCCCGTAAAAATGGGCAGGAAGCGATTCGCAGCCTGCAGGAGTACCACGCAGTGCTGGTGTAACCAGTTCTGAAACAACAAGGAAATCGGGCATTAAATCTCCAGAGCAAAAGGCTTGAGTCCATAGATACAGCGTTTTGTGAGCAAGGATGAGGCCTCCGGCAAGCCCTGCCTGAAAATTCCCATTCATGAGCCGGAGGTTGTTAATTCGATAGTTTCAGGGTTTCAGCAGGAGAGGTTAAAAGAGGTATGAAACGGACAGGCTTTATGTCTGGCGAAATAGTAGTGTCTGATTACTTTGATGCTATTGATATTGTTTTGCTTTTTGAAGGTGATGCTGAATCAGCAGCTTGATTGTCTCGCAATTGACGTTATAGCGTTGTGATGTTATATTTATGGCAGGAGGTTTTCACTATGGCTAATCTTGCAAAACGCGCAACGGTTTATTTTGATCCTGTTATGCACACGGCATTGCGTCATAAGTCGCTTGAAACGTCGCGAAGCTTATCGGAAATTGTAAATGATGCTGTACGGCAGGCCTTGGCTGAGGATGCCGAAGATCTGGCAGCTTTTGCAGAGCGAGTGCATGAACCTTTAGTCAGCTATGAAGATCTGTTGAAAGAGTTAAAGGCCGATGGCCGCATATAGAGTTTTCCTCAAAGAGTCGGTAAAAAAGGATATCGCTTCAATCCCGGCTAAAGATCTGCAGCGGATCATGGAGCGTATTGGAGGACTCTCGGAAAATCCGAGACCACCGGGGAGTGAAAAACTTTCAGCCCAGGAACGTTACCGGATCCGTCAGGGAAGCTATCGGATCATATATTCCATCCAAGACAGCCAACTTACCATCTGGGTCGTCAAGATTGCCCCTCGCAGAGAAGTGTATCGGTTGTGACGTTATAGCGTTGCATGAAACGACAAAGGTACTATGATCAAGCGCCATCGCATACCCGCCCAAATTTTTGACCGTCTTGAGCGGCTTGCATCCCATACCAAAGCAGGGACATAGACAAATTTTGACAACCACTTAAAAACAAAGTAAAAATCTTCGAAAGGAGATTGCCGCTATGAATATAGCATCCAAACAACAAACTGGTACTAAATCAGTAAAAACGACCAAACGAGCCAGAAACAATGTGACGGAGTTGTCTGTATATCTTGCTGAACGTGAGCGACAACGTCAATCATTGGTACACAGCCTGAAAGGCAAATTCAGCGATATGAAATTCAGCAGTGACGATCTTATTAAACAGCGCCGGGCAGAAACATTGCTGGAGGGGCGCTGATGCAATATGTGCTTGACGCCTGTGCATTACTTGCCTTTTTGAGAGGTGAGGAAGGAGCAGACAAGATCGAATCACTGCTTCTTGATAGCAACAATCGTTGTGTGGCTCATGCGGTGAATCTCTGTGAAGTTTATTTCAATCTTGTTCGAGAGTATGGAGAAACCACAGCTCGTGCTGCAATGCAGAATCTCAAGGATATTGGTATATTGCCGGTTGATGATATGTCTGAGCCATTCTGGCAGGACGCCGGAAATCTAAAAGCTACGATCAAACGTATCTCTCTTGCAGATTGTTTTGGACTTGTTACTGCCCGTAACTTCAAGTCACCCTTTGTCACTTCTGATCATCATGAGCTTGAAGCAGTATCATGTCATTTCCCGGAAATTGAGATCATGTTTTTCAGGTAGCCATGACCACCGACCAACTCAATCACCACATAGCCGACTACTGCGCCACCCGCCCGGAGATCGTCGCCTGTTACCTGTATGGCTCACGCGCCAAAGGAAAAGACAGGCCGGGCAGTGATGTTGATCTGGCGTTTCTGCTGGATAGCTCTGTTGCGGTTGATGAGTATTACAACCTGAAGATGACCT
>DIUB01000115.1 GCA_002422265.1 Geobacter sp. UBA6169 | reverse complement strand
CAGAGATAGAATCCTCCCAGAAATGCGGCAAGTGACAGAGGCCCCTGTTCCAGTGTCCGATATACCAGCGGCGTGCCGACCGTGATCCAGAACAGGTAGGGATGCGGGCTGAGCAGGTTGGTCAGTATCCCTTTGGCAAGTGAGCGGTTTCCACTGCCCGGCAGTGCCAGGTCCACCGGCGTCACCCGCAGGGTCTGGTAGCCGGTGTAACACAGAAACAGGCTGCCGAACAGCGAGACAACCCCCAGCACCGGGCCGTAACCAGCCAGATTAGCCAGCACCAACAGGCTGGCTGCAATGATCGGAAGATCAGTGATGATCGGCGCCAGCGCCACCGTGATACCGGCCCGGGTGCCGTGCCGGAGGGTTTCGGAAATGACCAGCATCAGCAGCGGACCTGGTGCGATGCCGGCTGAGAGGCCAAGAAGGATGCCGATGCCAAGAAACTGAAACATATACCCTGCTGCTGGTGTGGTATGGTCAAGCTGCGCCGGGCAGTGTATGATGATTTCCCCGGTTACGCAAAAACAAATCCGTCACAAAGGAGCAACCAATATGTGCACCACCTGCGGCTGCAGCCCCACATCCGGTCATCAGCATGATCACGAGCATACCCACGCACACCGTCACGGTGATCAGACCCACAGTCACCCGCATCAGCACCAGCATACCCATGAGCAGGGCGACCATCACCATCACCATGATCACCTGCATGACGACAGCCATCCCCATGAGCATCACCACGAAGAGCCGGTTCGCTCCAGGAAAATCAGCATTGAAGAGGATGTGCTGGCCAAGAACAACCGGCTGGCCGCCTTTAACCGGGCGTTGTTCAGGGAAAAAGGGATACTGGTGTTGAATCTGGTCTCCTCCCCCGGATCAGGAAAGACCACCCTGCTGGAGCGCACCCTGCGTGACCTGTCCGGAAAATATCGCTGCGCGGTGATCGAAGGAGATCAGCAGACCGATAATGATGCCCGCCGGATCGCAGCCACCGGCGTACCGGTCAAGCAGATCAACACCGGCTCCGGCTGCCATCTGGATGCCCACATGATTATGCATGCCACCGAGGCGTTCGATCTGGACCATCTGGATATCCTGTTCATTGAAAACGTCGGCAATCTGGTCTGCCCGGCCGCCTTTGATCTTGGCGAGGCCCACAAGGTGGTGGTGCTGTCGGTCACCGAAGGTGAAGATAAGCCGCTGAAATATCCGCAGATGTTTCATAACTCCGGCCTGATGCTGCTGAACAAGGTGGACCTGCTGCCACACCTCTCCTTTGACGTGGCGCAATGTAGGGAGTACGCGGGTCGGGTCAGCCACAACCTGCAGATCCTGGAACTCTCCGCCACCAGCGGGCAGGGGCTGGAGGGGTGGTATGGCTGGCTGGAGCGGGAGCTGGGGAGATAGTGCGCCGTCGTTATCTCATCAACGGTATTGTACAGGGGGTTGGCTTCCGCCCCTTTGTCTTTCGGCTGGCAACTGAACTGGATCTTTCCGGCTGGGTGCGTAATACGCCAGCCGGGGTAGAGCTGGAACTGCAGGGCAGGGCGGAACAACTTGCCAGCTTTCGTCACCGCCTGCAGGCAGAGTTGCCGCCGCTGGCAGCCATCAGCTCACTTGAAACCTGTGATCTCCCGGCCAGTAATGAGACCAGCTTTGTGATTCTTCCCAGCAGCGACGGCAGTGTTGAAGCTCAGATTGCCCCTGATAGTGCCCTCTGTGCCGACTGCCTGCGGGAGCTGACTGATCCAGCTGATCGGCGTTACCACCACCCCTTTATCACCTGTACCAACTGCGGTCCCCGCTGGACCATAGTGACCGGTATCCCCTATGATCGTCCCCTGACCACCATGGCCGCTTTTCCCCTCTGCCCGGCCTGTGAGGCCGAATATTGTAATCCGTTGGATCGGCGCTTTCATGCCCAGCCGATCGCCTGTCCGGAATGTGGTCCTCAGCTGAAACTGATTGCATTCTCCCCTCTCCGGGCCTCCCTCCGCTGGGGGGAGGAGCTGGTTTGCGGTGACGCTGCCCTGCTGTACGCCATTAACCTGCTGCAGCAGGGCTTGATCGTGGCAGTAAAGGGGCTGGGGGGCTATCATCTGGCTGTTGATGCCGGTAATGACGAGGCTGTGGCTCGCTTGCGCGAACGGAAAAAACGGGATGAGAAACCGTTTGCGGTGATGGTGCCGGATCTGGCTGCGGCGCGGCAGCTGGCCTGCTTGACTGAGCTTGAGGAGCAGCTGTTGGCCGGTCCTGAGGCGCCGATTGTGATTGTGCGTCGTCGCTATTCCGGGGACATGATACCGAATCGAACGACTGATTTGGGTCATGTCCCTGGAATATCTCGGTTGGTGGCACCGGGTAGCAACTGGATCGGTCTGATGCTGGCCTATACGCCGTTGCATCAACTGCTCTTTCAGGGGCAAGGGNNCTGATGAGCCGATGATTGCCGATGATGAAGAGGCAGAGCGGAAGTTGTGCGGCATTGCCGATGCGATCCTGAGCCATAATCGAGCGATTCAGGTCCGTACTGACGACTCGGTGGTGCGGGTTTTTGAAGGCAAGCCGCTTTTCTATCGCCGCTCTCGTGGCTATGTGCCCCGTCCAGTCCAGTTGGCGTTCGATGCCGGTTCTATCCTGGCCGTTGGTGCGGAGCTGAAGAACACGGTCTGCCTCACCAGGGGTAATCAGGCCATTCTCAGCCAACATATCGGTGATCTGCAGAATGAGGCAACCTACCGGACCTTTCAGCAGACCATCGCCCATCTTGCACAGATCATGGAGATCAAGCCGAAGCTGGTGGCGTGTGACCAGCATCCCGACTATCTCTCCACCCGTTTTGCGGAAGAGACAGGGCTGCCGCTGGTGCGGGTGCAGCATCATCACGCCCACCTGGCAGCCTGTATGGCGGAAAACGGGCTGGCAGGAGAGGTGATCGGTGTGATCTTTGACGGCACCGGCCAGGGTGATGACGGTACGGTTTGGGGCGGTGAGTTCCTGGTGGGTGGTTATCAGGAGGTGCAGCGGAGGGGGCATCTGCGGCAGGTGCGTCTGCCTGGCGGCGACCGTGCTGCCCGGGAATCCTGGCGGATGGTGCTGGCCTGGCTGTATGATCGGCTGGGGGAGCAGGTCTGGAGCCTGCCGGTGCTGCCGCAGCGTGCTGTGGATGAACAGAAGCTGCTGATCGCCATGCTGAAGCGAGGTGTCAACAGCCCGCTGACTTCCAGCATCGGCAGGCTGTTTGACGCGGCTGCCCTGTTGACCGGAGCGGCTTCCTGTAATCATTTTGATGGTCAGGCCGGTATGGCCCTTGAGTCATTGGCGGAAACCGCTTCCAGGGTCGCGACCCTGCCGAAGGTGACGGTACAGGCCCGTGCTAACGGTATGCTGCAGCTTGACGTCACTGATTTGCTGCTGGGCCTTTGGGACGGTGATGGTACTCCGGCTGAGCGGGCCCTGGGATTCCATAGTGCCCTTGCCGCTGCTGTGGGTGCGACTGTCGGGCGGATCAAAGAGCTGACCGGACTCAACCGGGTGGTGCTGTCCGGCGGTGTGTTTCAGAATCGCCTTTTAACGGAGTTGGTGTATACTTCCCTGACCGCCCGAGGGTTTGAGGTATTCAGCCACCGGCTGGTACCGCCTAACGATGGCGGCATAGCCTTGGGACAGGCGGCTGTTGCTGCCCATGCCGGGCAGAGAGGATAAACGATATGTGTCTTGGTGTGCCGATGCAGGTGGTTAGCCTGCATGACGATATGGTGACAG
>DIUB01000212.1 GCA_002422265.1 Geobacter sp. UBA6169 | reverse complement strand
TGCGCCAGATCACCGGCGCGCTGGTCGGCATCGGCCTGGTGCTGTCCGCGGTGTTCGTGCCGATGGCCTTCTTCGGCGGCTCCACCGGCGTCATCTACCGCCAGTTCTCGATCACCATCATCGCGGCCATGATCCTGTCGGTACTGGTGGCGATGATCCTGACCCCGGCGCTCTGTGCCACCCTGCTGAAGCCGATCGAAAAGGGACACGATCCCTGCGAAAGTGGCTGGTACTGTCCCTTCTTCCGCTGGTTTAACCGGATGTTCGACAAAGGCCGGGGCAAGTATGAAGGCATTGTCAGCCGCTCCTTCGGCCAGCCGATCCGTTATCTGCTGCTGTACGGCAGCATCGTCGTCATCATGGTGTTTTTCTTCCTGCGCCTGCCCACCGCCTTCCTGCCGGACGAAGACCAGGGCTTCATCATCTGCCAGATCCAGCTGCCGGCCGGGGCCACCCAGGAGCGAACTCTCAAGGTGGTCGAGCAGATCGAGCAGCATTTCCTGGAACATGAAAAACAGAGCGTTGAGTCAATCATCGCCGTGGCCGGTTTCAGTTTTGCCGGTCAGGGCCAGAACATGGGCCTTGCCTTTGTGCGGCTTAAGGACTGGAAACTGCGCCAGCGGCCTGACCTGAAGGCGGCTGCCGTAGCCGGACGGGCCATGGGGGCCTTCTCTCAGATCAAAGACGGCATGGCCTTTGCTTTTTCACCGCCGGCGGTGGTGGAACTGGGCCAGGCCAACGGCTTTGACTTCATGCTGCAGGACCGCAGCGGTCTGGGCCACGACAAGCTGATGGAGGCCAGAAACCAGTTGCTGGGGATGGCAATGCAGAACAAAAAGCTCGTGGCCGTACGCCCCAACGGCCAGGATGACTCGCCCCAGTTCAAGCTGGACATCGACGATGTCCGCGCCGGCGCCCTGGGGGTCTCCACGGCGGATATCAACAGCGTGTTGGCCACCGCCTGGGGCAGCTCCTACGTCAACGACTTTATCGAGAACGGCCGGGTAAAAAAGGTTTACATACAGGCTGATGCCGGCTACCGGATGGTGCCGGAGGATATCAACAAATGGTACGTGCGCAACAATCAGGGGGAGATGGTACCGTTCTCTGCCTTTGCCACGGCCCGCTGGGAGTACGGTTCGCCCCGTCTGGAACGTTACAACGGGATCCCTTCCGTTCAGATTATGGGCCAGGCTGCCCCAGGGGTGAGCACCGGCGAGGCGATGGAAGAGATGGAGCGGATGGCCGCCAAGCTGCCGCCCGGCATCGGCTACGAGTGGACCGGCCTTTCCTATGAGGAAAAACAGGCCGGTGCCCAGGCACCAGCCCTGTACGCTATCTCACTCCTGGTAGTGTTTCTGGCAGTGGCAGCCCTGTATGAAAGCTGGACCATCCCGTTCGTCAACCTGCTGATGCTGCCGCTGGGCCTGGTTGGGGCGGTGACTGCCGTCACCCTGCGGGTGCTGCCTAACGACGTCTACCTGCAGATCGGCCTGTTGACCACCGTTGGTCTTTCCACCAAGAACGCCATCCTGATCATCCAGTTCATCAAGGAGCAGCTGCATCAGGGGCATGACCTGGTGGATGCCACCCTGTCGGCGGTCAGGATCCGGTTGCGACCGGTGATCATGACCTCACTGGCCTTCTTCTTCGGAACATTACCGCTTGCCCTGACCAAAGGGGCCGGGGCTGCAGCTCAAAACGCCATTGGTACCGCCGTTACCGGCGGTCTGCTGTCAGCTACCTTTATTGACCTGATCTTTATTCCGTTCTTTTTTGTGCTGATCTCGCGGCTGTTCGGACGCAAAAAGTATAAAAAGGACCCTGGCGATGCCGCACCAATAGCAGGGGAGGCATACTGATATGAACATCAGAAACAATTTTAACGCAGAGGGTCAGAGCGAGGCGCAAAGGCGCAGAGAAAAATCGTCTGCAATAGAGCATCGCCCGACTGTAATGCATGATACAGGGGTAACCTCTTTTTTGGATTTTACCCGTAAGAAAAGAGCGTTTCCCGCTGCGCCTCTGCGTCTCTGCGTTAAAAATGCCGTTATGGCAGGTACACTGGCACTGTTTATTTCCGGCTGTACCATGGCCCCCAACTACACCCGGCCCGATGCACCGGTGACGGCTGCCTGGCCCAGTGGCCCGGCCTACCAACAGCAGACAGCCAAACCTGACCAGAAGCAGGCCGTCGACCTCCCCTGGCGCGACTATTTTGTTGAACCACGCCTGCAAAAGGTGATTGATCTGGCCCTGACCAACAACCGCGACCTGCGGGTGGCACTGCTGAACATAGAAAAGGCGAGGGCCCAGTACCGGATTCAGCGGGCCGACCTGCTGCCGACAGTCTCGGGCAATGCCGGTGCCACCATTCAGCGCAGCCCGGCCGACCTCTCATCCAGCGGTCAGGCCCGTATCAGCGAGCAGTACAACGTTGGCCTGGGGGTCAGCAGTTATGAGCTGGATCTGTTCGGCCGGGTTCAGAGCCTGAAAGACCAGGCCCTGGAACAGTACCTGGCAACGGAACAGAGTCGGCGTGCCGCCCAGATCAGCCTGATTGCCGAGACCGCCAATGCCTGGCTCAACCTGGCGGCGGACCAGGAACGGCTGCAGCTGGCCCGGGCCACCCTGGCAAGCCAGGAGGAGTACTACCGGATCATGAAGCACCGTTATGATGCCGGTATCACCACGGCCCTTGATCTGTACCAGGCCCAGACCGGCGTAGAGGCGGCCCGGGTGGATAGTGCCCGTTATACGGCCCAGATTGCCCAGGACCAGAATGCCCTGACCCTGCTGGTCGGCACCCCGCTGACCGCCGATCTGCTGCCGGCTGCATTGGGACCGGTCACCGCCCTGCAGGAATTGCCGGTCGGGTTGCCGTCCGAGGTACTGCTGAAACGGCCCGACATACTGGCGGCCGAACACCGTCTGAAGGGGGCCAACGCCAACATCGGCGCGGCCAGGGCCGCTTTCTTCCCCCGCATCGGTCTTTCAGCCTCCTTCGGCACCGCCAGTGCTAACCTCTCCGGCCTGTTTCAACCCGGCTCCCTGGCCTGGAACTTCATGCCCCAGATCAGCGTGCCGCTGTTCGACACCGGCCGCAATCTTTCCGGACTTGAGGTCAGCAAGGCAGAGCGGGATATTGCGGTTGCCCAGTACGAAAA
>DIUB01000039.1 GCA_002422265.1 Geobacter sp. UBA6169 | reverse complement strand
GGGGATGCATCCTGCACAACCGCTTCCCGCAGAGACACATCTCTTCCCAGGGCATCCCGCTCGGTCAACAGGTAGCCGGCTTTACCCAGAACCGTAGCATCATAGCGGCGTTCAAGCCCTTCAAGTCCTTCAGGATCCAGACCGGTAAATCCCAAGACGTGGGAGGCTATCTCAAAATTGGGATAGAAACGCTTGCTTTCCTTCACAAACCCAATTCCGGGAAGCTTCAAAGAGCGGATCCGTGCAGCTGTTTCCGGTGTCATCTGGCGGGCAATCCAGGTAAAACTGCGCTCAGAATCAAGTTTCTTGCGTAACTCCTGCTGAGGTATTCCGATCAGAGGTGCAAGAGCGGCTGCAGTTGCATCTGGGTCGCTCATTCGCTTTGGCTCTGCATATAGCGAGTCCATCTCAAGAGAAACCGCCATTGGCGCCCCGGTTCGATCAAAGATACCGCCTCTGGCCGGTGTGATCGGAATCGTCCGATGATGCTGACGCTCAGCGCGCTTGACCAGCTGTTCATGCTGTAGCACCTGCAGATAAAAACTGCGGGCTATGGCTGCCAGGAAACCGCAGGCAAACAGGCAGGAGACCATAATGATCCTGACTCTGGCCCACTTTTCCCGGTCCTCTTTCACAAACACCCCCGCCTTTACGGTCAGTTACTCTATTTCACCAGAATTGTCTGGTCATCCTCGGGCACAATCATACCAAGATCCCGCTTGGCAATTGCTTCAATTCTTGCCGGTGTCTTCAGTGCTGCAGCTTCCAACTTCAGCCTCTTATGGGTCTGTTCAAGCTCTTTCAGCTGACTGTTTGCCTCGCCAATCTGCAGGTTCAGTTCAATCAGGCGAAAACGCGACCAGACATGAAAGGTGGATACCACCGTCAAGAGCACCATGCAGATCATCAGAAATTTAACGATATCCAGCCGGTTTGGGGCAAGATCAGCCCCAACCTGCCCGGGAAGAGTGAATTTTGTGCTATCGGTCTTTACCATACCCATGACGCCTATCCTCTTAATCATTCGTGCCCAATTTTTCAGCCACTCGCAGCTTGGCACTGCGTGACCGCGCATTGCTCTCCCGTTCTGCTTCAGTGGCTGTCACCGGTTTTCCGGTAACAAGCCGGATCTGCGGCCTCTGATTGCAGACACAACAGGGCATTTTGGGAGGACAGACACAGCCAGTTGCTGCCCCGCGAAAGAGCTGTTTAACCAACCGGTCTTCCAGTGAATGAAACGAGATGACCGCCATTCTGCCGCCTCTCCGCAGCATTGAAAACCCCGCCCTGACCCCTTTTTCCACCTGTTCAAGCTCTCCGTTCACCGCAATCCGCAAGGCCTGGAAGGTGCGGGTTGCCGGGTGGATCCGCTCCTCATGAAATCGACGCGGTATGGCCTGGTATACCAGGTCTGCCAGCTGCAGGGTGGTAGTCAAGGGCGTCTGCCGGCGAACCTGTTCAATGCGCTGCGCGATCTTCTTGGCCCAACGTTCTTCGCCAAAATCGCGGATTATCCGCTCCAGTTCAGCTGCAGATAGTTCCTGCAGCAGGTCGGCAGCTGTTGTTCCGCCTGTGCTATTCATACGCATATCCAGCGGACCATCGAAGCGAAAACTGAAACCACGCGTTGCCGTGTCAAGCTGATATGATGAAACACCCAGATCAAGGACTATGCCGTCTACCGCCTCAACTCCCAGTTGCCTCAGCAGCAGCTCCATATCCCCGAACTGCCCCGCTACCGGTCTGAAGCTGCTGCCAAAACGGGTTAACCGCGCTGTTGCTGCTGCCAGAGCAGCGGGATCCTGATCAACACCGATCAGCAATCCCTGCGGACCTATTTTTTCAAGGATCAATTCACTATGACCGCCCCCACCGAGTGTCCCGTCCAGATAGATCCCGCCCGGCTTGGGGGCCAGCAGCTCCAGAACCTCTGCAGCCAATACCGGCAGATGGCTGAAGGTTGACATCAAATACCCAGTGCAGCCAGCGCAGCAGAATCCTGCTGGATGTTCCGCTCATCCTGAGTCGTAAGGCGTGCATAGATTTCAGCCGACCAGATATCAAACCTTCGCCCCATGCCGACCATTACAAGATCACGCTCCAGACCTGCATGCATCCGCAGGGGCGACGGCACCAGCACCCGTCCCAGCTTGTCAGCTGTACACTCCTGGGCAGGCCCCAGCACCAGGCGTTTGAGACTGTTCAGTTGCGCCAGCGGTAACTCACCTTCATTTGCCAGTATCTGCTTTTCCAGCTCATGCCAGACAATCAGCGGATAGACCGAAAGCCCTCGACCAAAGCTGCCGTCATCAAAACCGACCGGTGTGGCCTTGGTGATCACGAAACGCTCGTCACCAAAGACGTTTACCAGCAACTCCCTGATTTTGGAGGGGATACTGGTACGCCCTTTGGCATCGATGGTTGTCAGGCTCTCACCGCTGAACATAGCTATTCCTGCTGAATGGGTTTATTTGCCACTAATTTCCACTTTTTTCCACTTTGCGGCAAACTATACCAGCAGTCAAGAGACTGTCAAGCACAAAAGAATTATGTTTTTGAATGGGACAGAAACAGAAAACGCCCTGCAATGAGGGCGTTTTAGGGATACCGGCAGCGATTGCTCTACTTTTTACGGCGGGCAGCCAATGAAACCACTTTCTGGCCCGCATCAGCCGGCCTTTCGTTTTTTGGGGGGGACACAGGTTCCTCTTCTGCAGGCGATGGTTTTGCAAGGGGTGAAACCAGCTTCTCCAGACGTAAATGGGTACCGCCCATAGTGAAAGGGGCTTCGTCGAGCTGCTGCTCATCCAGTATCCAGGTAAAGATCTGGAGCGGAAAGGTCAGCACCAGCAGATGTACCTGCCACCACCCCCGTTTGGGGTCGGGATTGATCTCTTCAATGCGTGCGTAAAAACCGGGTTTTTCATCTACATGTACCAGTACCAGATCAGATTCCATCAGCATAACGTAGCGGTTCCTTGTGATATGAAAATTTGGCTGAAGCAGGCCGTAAGCCGGGTTCTGTTCCTTGAAGACGGTTGCCCGCTTCAGGTGACGATCATTCCTCTAGGATCACCGTTACCGGTGATCTCAAGCAGCCAACCCGGAGGCATGGGCGGGCCACCCTTAACGCCTCCCTATTCGGCCTTGCTCCTGGCGGGGTTTACCTGGCATCCGATGTCACCACCGAATCCGGTGAGCTCTTACCTCACCCTTTCACCCTTACCCGTCTGAACGGGCGGACTTCTCTCTGTGGCACTTTCCCTGGGGTCGCCCCCGCTGGACGTTATCCAGCGCCTTGCCCTGCGGAGCCCGGACTTTCCTCTCCCTTACGGCAGCGATCGTCTGGCCTGCTCCAACCAATCGTTATGAAACGACACTACTCCTGTACGCTGCTGACTGCACAGGAGCGGATCGTTTCCCGAGTAACAGTCTCCTACGTGGGCTGCTCCTGCTTCAGAATCAGTATCCGTTGGCAGTGGGGACAGAAGAAGATCTCTTCCATCCTGAATAGCGTGTTGTACATCTGGGGCGGAAGCTGCATATTACAGCCGGTGCATGACCCGTCTCTGGCCTCGGCCAACGCTTGCCCCCGGCGCTGCTCCCGCAGCTGGTTGTAGCGGCGCACCAGATTACTGCCCAGACTCTTGGCGATTGCCTCTCGACCTGCAACTGCGGTATCGATGGCCTGCTGCAGGCTGTCAATGGCCTGCTGCATCTCGGCAATCCCCTGAGCTGTTGTGGCCTCAGATGCACTGTACTCCCCCAATAGAGTGTCTACCGCTGCCTGCAATTCATCCATCCGGGACACAAGCTGTAAAAGCTGTTCCTCAATATCGGCCACCTGCTTACGGGCCGTGGTTATCTCGCGACCAACAGCCTGAAACTCTTTATTGGTGCGAATCTCTTTCATGTTGGTTTCTGAACGGCGGATGTTTTCCTGCTCCGTGTGCAGGGCCGCCTCCAGAGCCGCTTTCTCCTGTCGGAGCGAAGCCATCTCCTCCTGGCGCTCCACAAGGGCCCGTTGCAGGGCTGCCAGATCCTCTGTAAGCCGACTGATGGCGGCACGATGCTCATTTTGCGCTGACAGCTGTTCGTCAATGCCTTTGTCGGACCCCTGCAGTTGCTCCAGTAATTCAAGTTTCTTTTTCACCGTTGGTACTCCTTGCATGGCCATATACGGCCTGATTTGCTGTCTACATGCCGCCAAGAACCCGCCCGGTCTGATGTGACACGTTGGTGATGACGGTTGTGAAAGGGTCGTACTCTGCTTGAGCGGCACACACTTCAGTGAGAAAACCAGACCGACCGAGTGCTGCGGTCAGAAAGTCACGGATGGCAGCAACCATAAGCTGCTCGGTTGCAAAATGGCCGGCATCAAGCAGGGCAATCCCCTGGGTCTCGGCATCACGCGCCTCGTGATACTTGACATCACCGGTCACCAGCAGATCAGCCCCTGCCCTGACTGCATCAACGAGCAGCGAGGCACCGCTGCCGCTGCAAAGAGCAACCGTGCGTATGAGGCGAGCGGGATCACCCACCATCCTGACTGATCCGCAGCCAAGCCTGGCTCCAGTAGCAGCTGCATAGGCCTGTAGCGTCACCGGCTCAGGAAGACGTCCGATCCGGCCCAGGCCGATGGGCACCGATTCATTGATCAACGGATAACAGTCGAATGCGGGTTCTTCATAGGGGTGAGCAGACAACAATGTCTTGATCACCTTGCCAAGCCGGCTTTTGTGTACGAGCAGCTCAAGGCGCACCTCTTCAACCTGCTCAAGGCTGCCGATAGCGCCAACAGCAGGCTGCGCCCCGGCCAGTGGCAGAAAGGTACCCTGGCCAGGGGTACTGAAGGAACAATCACGGTAGTTGCCGATCTGCACAGCGTAAGGAAACAACGCGGAACGGACAGCTGTGTGGTGCGCTGCCGGTACAAAGACAACAAGCTTTACCAGTTCTTCATGACCGATTATTTTCAATGGCCTGAGCTCATTCAGCCCCATCCGGTCAGCAAGCAGATCGTTCAGACCCCCTTGGGCAATATCGTAGTTGGTGTGCATCGACACTACGGCCAAACCAGCCTGAATGGCCTTGAGGATACTGCTGCCAGTTACGGTAGAGGAGCTGATCTGTCGGACCGGTGTGAAGATAAGAGGGTGGTGGGTGACCAGAAGATTGCAGCCGAGAGAGATTGCCTCATCAAGCACTGCTGGCAGCGGGTCCAGCGCAACCATGATTTTATTGATCTGTTCGGAAGGGCTGCCAATCTGCAGGCCAACGTTGTCCCACTGTTCAGCTAAAGCAAAAGAGTATTTTTTATTAATGATACCAACAACATCTGACAGCCTTGGTTTCTTCATGCGCCACAAAGTAAAAGAGTGCATCCTGTTGGAATGCACTCTTGATGACCCGAAAGGGCGTTGCTTGTTGATTGGTACGACCGCATCCGGTCTCGACCTCTTGAAGGTTTAAATGGTGGGCCCACCAGGACTCGAACCTGGGACCAACCGGTTATGAGCCGGTGGCTCTAGCCAACTGAGCTATAGGCCCGTGCGCGAAAGTGTATTATTACAGGCAGCACAGCATTCCTGTCAAGGCATTTTGTAGTCATGCCCGACTGACAAAGCGGCCTTCACGGGTGTCAACCTTGATTTTGACACCGTTCTCAAGATAGGGGGGGACCTTGAGCTTCAGGCCGGTTTCCAGCACTGCATCCTTTGTCTCGGCAGTGGCCGTGGCGTGCTTGATGATCGGCGCTGTATCGGTAACCATCAACTCCACCACCATCGGCGGCTCTGCCATAACCATCCTGCCTTGAAATAAACCCAATGTCACCTCGGTACCTTCCAGGAGGTACGGAGCAATAGCACTAAAAGCAGTCTCATCCATTTCAAACTGTTCGTAGGTCTCAAGGTCCATGAAGACACCACGCTCACCGTCCGCATACAGGAACTGCCCCTTGTGTCGTTCATAATCTGCCTCATCGACCTTGTCACCAGAGCGGAAGGTGCGATCGAGTAC
This sequence comes from Geobacter sp. UBA6169, assembly GCA_002422265.1. Taxonomy (GTDB): domain Bacteria; phylum Desulfobacterota; class Desulfuromonadia; order Geobacterales; family Pseudopelobacteraceae; genus Trichlorobacter. The sequence goes on along the minus strand of DIUB01000039.1, from coordinate 3,033 downwards.
CTGGCCGGTAAGCAGGTTGCGAAAACGCGTCTTGACCATGGTGTTGGCACCGCGTGCCGAGGGAGATTGAAAGGCCACATCAAGCAACAGGCAAGGTGCATTTTCGAGTTGGAGAACCAGTCCTTTTTTAAAGTCTGATGTTGTGAACATAGGTGCAGGCTCCTGCAGTATAGGTGCAAGGGGAATGGTATGGTGACCGACAAAAGGGGAAACCGGTGTTTCTGATTGGGTGGGTTCGGTGCTCCGTCGCTCTTTCAGGCAACGGAGCACCGATCGTAATCAGGCGTTGCCGGCCTTTGAACGCTCTGCCTTCTTGAGCAGTGTGGCGGCCACAGGATGACTGTTGTTCTCTGCGTATACGACAGCAGTATTGCCGCTCTTGGTCTTGGCGCGCGGATCTGCACCACCTTCGAGCAGCGTAAGCACCGTCTGGTTGCAGCCGTAAATTGCAGCAAGCATCAGCGGTGTGTGGCCTTCGCGATCCCGCGCATCAACCTCTGCTCCCTTTTCCAGCAACATCTTGACTATCTCGGTGTGACCGTTTGCTGCTGCATAGTGCAGTGCCGTCTTGCCCTTGTCGCTTGAAGCGGTAATATCGGCACCGCGATGAAGAAGATCTTTGACGCTTTCAATCTGTCCCTGCTTGGAGGCGCTGATCAACTGGGTGTGGCCGTTACGATCCTTTGCGTTAACGTTCTCCATTGGTTTTTCCTCCTTCTGCATGAAGTGGTTTGACGGGTTGCGGAGTTAATTCTGCCAGTTTCTTTACCACAAAATCATGTGCATGGCTACGGGTGAAAACAGTTTTTTTGGCTGACATGAACAAGGTATCGGCAATCGCATTCTTGACCAGAATCACTGTTCTTTGGAGCAAATATTCCGAAACAACTTAGTTCGTCAACCAGCGCGCCACTTCTTTGGCATGATAGGTAATAATCAGATCTGCACCGGCCCGCTTGAATCCAAGCATGGTTTCCAACACCACCCGTTGTTCATCAATCCAGCCGTTGGCAGCAGCAGCCTTGATCATGCTGTATTCACCTGACACGTTATACACGGCCAGTGGAAGGCTGCAGGCATTACGAAGATCGCGCACAATATCAAGGTAGGGGAGCCCCGGCTTGACCATAATGATGTCAGCCCCTTCATCAATATCAGCCTGCGCTTCACGGAGTGCCTCCAACCGGTTGGCCGGATCCATCTGATACGAGCGCCGGTCACCGAACTGCGGGGTTGACTCGGCAGCCTCACGGAAAGGCCCATAATAGCCTGACGCATATTTTACCGCATAGCTCATGACCGGAATGTGCGAAAAGCCATTTTCATCCAGTGCAGCACGGATAGCCGCCACCCGACCGTCCATCATGTCTGAGGGAGCCACCATATCGGCACCGGCCTGGGCGTGCGAAAGTGCTTCGCGAGCCAGCAGCTCGACGGTGGCATCATTATCCACGTCGCCATCCCTGATGATACCGCAATGGCCATGATCCGTGTATTCGCACAGGCAAACATCGGTTATGACCGCCAGCTGCGGCACCTCTCGCTTGATTGCCCGGATAGTCTCCTGAATGATGCCATGCTCGGCGTATGCGTCACTACCGACGGCGTCCTTACGTTCAGGTATGCCGAACAGAATAACAGCAGGAATCCCCAGCTGGCACACCTCCCGGGCCTCGGCAACAATATACTCAATGGACTGTTGATAGATACCCGGCATCGAAGAGACCTCTTTCCTGATACCTGAACCAAAGGCCGAGAACATCGGATAAATCAGATCATCAACAGAAAGGGCGGTTTCACGCACCATGCGGCGGAACACCTCTCTACCACGGATACGTCGGGACCTGATACGGGGAAACACCATAGAATTTTACCTCCGGAAAGTCTGTATCTATTTCAGGCTTGTTTGACACGTATCATACCGGTCTCAACAGATGTTTGCAAGCGTGCGACCACCCAGCGCCAGCTTGACAGAATTACAAAACGTGCTAAAGAATAAACAGACAATATCTTGCAGGTATTTTTCCGACAGACTGCGAGTGCGTCTACTACCCTGCGTACAAAAAGGGTACATCTGAAAAGGAGGATTACAACTATGATGAAAAAAATGGCCACAATCGCCGCCTGCGCCCTGCTGCTGCAAGCTGGGGCTGCAATGGCGGAAAACCGTGCTGAAACCGTCACCTTCGCCCCGTATGTGGGCGGCTACACCTTCCAGGGCAACCAGCACCTGGAGACTGCACCGGTATTCGGCTTCCGCCTGGGGTACAATTTTACTGAAAATTGGGCGCTCGAAGGCGTAATCGACTACCTGAAGACCAAAGGGACCTCAAATTCCGGAATCGGAAACGTAGAGAGCTTACGCTATGGCGGAGACGTACTGTACAATTTCATGCCTAAAAAAAGCCTGGTACCTTACCTGGCAGTCGGTGCAGGTGGTCAGAAATTTACAACCGGAGTAAACCAGGACAACCGCTTCATCGGAAACTATGGCGGTGGACTCAAATGGTTCATGACTGAGAATGTGGCCTTGCGCGGTGATGTCCGCGGTCTCAACTATGAATTAGCCGACAAATGGAAAACCAATGTAGAGTACACGTTGGGTCTTCATATTGCTGTGGGCGCCCCCAAACCTGCTCCGGCACCTATTGTCGCCCCTACACCGGTGGTTGAGGCTGCTGCTCCCAAGGCAGCCCCGGTTGTGATCGCCCCCCCCCCTCCTCCTCCACCGCTCCCCACCAGCAATCTGAGTGCTGAGCCGGCTTCACTTGAGAAAGGGAAAACCACCACCCTGACCTGGTCATCCACCAACACCACCGGCTGCGAGATCCAGCCCGGTATCGGGCCGGTTGCCTCTTCCGGCTCCCGCGTAGTTACACCGGCAGCAGACACCAGCTATACCCTCACCTGTAAAGGCGAGGGCGGTAGCACTACCAGTGCTGCAGGTGTAAAGGTAACCGCGCCGGTAATTGAAGCCAGCGCAAAAAAAGCCTCTGCCGTAGAAGCAGGCAAGCGGCTGACCCTGAAAGTCCA
>DIUB01000102.1 GCA_002422265.1 Geobacter sp. UBA6169 | reverse complement strand
CCGTGCCGCCGCAGGGTCAGAATCATATCCACCAGGATATAGATTGCCAGCTTGGCCAGACAGATCAGCACAATCACACTCTGTAACCGTGCCAGGATCAGGCGGTAGTTGGGATAGCCGGTTAAGGTGGCCTCAAAATAGAGCAGCACCAGCCCCAGCAGCGAGAGTTTCAGCGCTGTCGGTGCCAACGGCGACAACGGCTTGCCCTGCACCCGCCTGACCACCGTGACCGTAACAAAAAACAGGATCACCACCACTAGCACCACCAGTTTGTTGACCAGGAAAAAGTTCAGGTCAACCAGTGAGAACATCCCCTGCTGCAGCGGCTGTGCAGTGGTGGCGGTCATATCTCTATCCCTCCAGCGCGCCGATCAGGCTGGTGATGTCAGCAATGCCCCGTGCTGCCAGCCACTGTTCCATCCCTTCAGCGATCTCCTGTGCTGCACCGGGGTTGACAAAGCTGGCTGTACCCACCTGCACGGCGGTGGCACCGGCCAGGATAAACTCCAGCGCATCAATGGCAGACATGATACCACCGATACCGATTACCGGCACCTTGACCGCTCTGGCCACCTGCCAGACCATCCGCAGGGCGATCGGCTTAATGGCTGGACCGGACAGACCACCGGTGACATTTGCCAGCACCGGACGACGGCGTTCCAGATCAATCGCCATACCGGTCAAGGTGTTGATCACTGACAGGGCATCAGCGCCTGCCCCTTCACAGGCCTGGGCCATCTCCACAATGTCGGTCACATTGGGGGAAAGCTTGACGATCAGGGTCTTGCTGGTGGCAGCACGACAGGCAGCAACCACGCTGGCAGCGCAGGCCGGATCAGTACCGAACACGATCCCTCCCTGCTTGACATTGGGGCAGGAGATGTTCACCTCCAGGGCTGCCACCTCAGGGATGGCATCCAGGCGGGCTGCCAGCTCGGCATATTCATCCGGGGTATAGCCAAAGAAATTGGCAATGGCCGGGGTGTTGACCGTGCGCAGAAACGGCACCTTTTTCTGGATAAAGGCATCAATCCCCACGTTCTGCAGGCCAATGGCGTTCAGCATGCCGCCCGGTGTCTCCACAATCCGCGGGGTCGGGTTACCGGCACGGGGTTTCAAGGACAGTCCCTTGGTTACAAAGGCACCGATCTTCTCCAGATCAACATACTCCTTGAACTCCTCGCCATAGCCAAAGGTGCCGGAGGCGGTCATGACCGGGTTGCGCAGTTTGAGGCTGCCGATCTCAACAGACAGGGCAGGTTGCATATCAGTTCCCCTCCCATTTCAGTTCAGTGGCCTCAAAAACCGGGCCTTCAGTACAGACGCAGCGGTAATCCGGAGTTTCCTGACTATGACCGCCCCCCTGGCAGACACAGCCCAGACAGGCCCCCATGCCGCAGGCCATGTACCCTTCCAGTGAAACCTGGGTCGGGACGTTGCGTTTTTTGCCGATAGCAGCAACCGCCTGGAGCATTCCGTGGGGACCGCAGGCAAAGATGCGGCCCTGGTTACTAGTGTAATCCAGACGATGCTCCAGCACCTTGGTAACAAAGCCGCACTCGCCCAGTGAACCGTCTTCAGTGGCGCTGTAACACTCCACCCCCAGCCGCTCGAACTCGGTAATGCAGAGTACATCATCCTTGGTACGACCACCGGCAAACAGGCGCACCGGCGAATGCTTAACCAGTTCTTTGGCCAGCAGATAGAGCGGCGCCAGACCAACCCCGCCGCCAACGATCAGCTTCTCTTCACCAACCGGCCCTGGATCAAAACCGGTACCCAGGGGACCCAGGAGATCCAGGAGATCAGTGTTGTGCAGCGTAGCGAGCATGCCGGTACCCTTACCCACTACCCGGTACAGGATCTCCAGATAGGGCTGCGGAACCGCGCCGGTGTAAGACGGCAGCAGCGTACCCACATCAAAAACCCCAAACGGGCGACGGATCAGCGGATCAATAGACGGATTGACCCGCACCATCACAAACTGGCCCGGCTGGGCTTCAAGCATCTCAGGCGGTGCGGTCATCCGCATCCGCCAGTAGCCGGGTGAAACTTCGGCATTATCAAGAATCATGGCCTTAAACTGCATCTACATCCTCCTCCATCAGCTTTTTATCCATCAAAACAGCATCGATATTGTCTTCATAATAGGCCCTGCGCAGACCGGTCTGCCTGAAACCCCACCGCTGATACAACCCAATGGCCGGAGCACTGCTAGCCCGCACCTCAAGCCGCAGCACCTTTGCCCCCTGCCTGACTGCCTGATCACAGGCCCACTGGAGCAAGGCATTGCCGATACCGCAGCGCCGGCTAGACGGGTCAACTGCCACATTCAGGATCTCAGCCTCATCCAGCAGCACGGTCAGGCAGAGATAGCCAGCAACCTGTCCATCCTGTTCAGCCACAACGCAGGTTGCCCGTTCTGAAGCCAGTTCAGCCAGAAAATGGGTGCAACTCCATCCTCGGGGAAAACAGGCCTGTTCAATGGCCAGCACAACAGCAAGGTCAGCCTCGGTCATAGGGCGAATACAGGGCATGGCGCACAGAATATCGTCTCAGCACAGGTGCGTAAACAAAAAAGGCAGCAAACTGAATCCAGAATATATTTTTAGTGCAGCAGTCAGGTTAGTGTGCTGATTATTGTCAAAACATGGGGGGATTCATTTTGAACTGCACTGAAAGTGCACTAAGAAACGAAAAAAGCACCTACGAGGTTAGCGTAAGTGCTTAATTTCTATGGCAGGGGTGCCAGGATTCGAACCTAGGAATGCCGGAATCAAAATCCGGTGCCTTACCGCTTGGCGACACCCCTAAAAAAGAGATGAGTTTAATACCAGACCTTCTGCTCTTCGTCAAGCCTTTCGTGCAGAAAAAACAGCGTTGGCCCCGGCTCGTATCGCCTTGACGTTGGCGGGAATCAGCTTATGGTTGCGTTCAGGCAGGGCATCCATAAGAGCCTCTTCAAGGTGTTGCAACTGAAGTGCACCAGTTGCAGCAGCATAGGCGCCACAGGCAACCATATTAACCATCCGTACATCCCCCAGATCAATGGCGATCTGATTCATCGGAACGGCCAGCATTTCACGTCCGGCAAGCGCCAGACCCTCTGCCGCTACCAGTGAGTTGTTGAGCAGACAAATACCACCTCTGCGGGTACGCTCTGCGTATTTGTCCCACGACAACTGGTTGAGGATTACCGAAGTGGATGGAGAGCCCACCACCGGCGAGCCGGTGTCACCATCACTGATCACCACGGTACACATGGCGGAGCCACCTCGTTTTTCAACGCCATAGGCCGGAAAAAATGAGACGTTCTTACCTTCACGAATGGCCGCATAGGAGAGCACGTTACCGGCCAGCAGCACGCCTTGGCCACCATAGCCGGCTATAAAGACATCATATCGCATGGGTATCAGCTCCCGTTACAGTTCAGCGGTATTCTTGAATACACCCAGTGGGAAATAAGGAATCATCTCATTACCCACCCGTTCATTGGCAGCCAGAGGATTCATACCCCAGTTGGTCGGACAGGCCGCCAAGGCTTCAATAAAGGCAAACCCCCTCCCCTCAACCTGATACTGAAAGGCGGTTTTGATCGCCTTCTTGGCCTGCAAAACATGTTTCGGGCTGTTAAGGGCAACACGGGCCGAGTAGGCCACACCGTCCAGATTGGAGAGCAGCTCTGCCATTTTAAACGGCCTGCCGTCATTGGCCACATCCCGACCGTAGGGTGAGGTGGAGGTTTTCTGTCCCGGCATGGTGGTGGGGGCCATCTGACCACCGGTCATTCCATAGGTAGTGTTGTTGACAAAGATCACCGTGATCCGCTCACCACGATTGGCCGCATGGATAATCTCTGAAGTGCCGATGGCAGCCAGGTCGCCGTCCCCCTGATAGGTGAAGACAATCCGGTCCGGTCGGGCCCGTTTGACGCCGGTGGCTACTGCCGGTGCCCGGCCATGGGGCGATTCGACCACATCGATGTTGAAATAGCCGTACAGGAAAACCGAGCAACCCACCGATGCACAGCCGATGGTCTGTTCGGCAATACCAAAGGTGTCCATAGCCTCGGCAACCAGACGGTGGATGGTTCCATGGTGACAGCCTGGGCAAAAATGGGTCTGTACATCCTTCAGACTACGTGGTTTTGCAAATACCTGCTTCATAGACAGCAACCTCAAACCTGTTTCTTGATCTGCTCAAACAGCTCTTCCGGAGTGGGCAGCGAACCGGCTCCGGGCGGACGTCCGTAGAAATGCACCTCGGCATCACGTTGTACTGCCAGCCTGACATCATCCACCATCTGCCCGGTGGAAAGTTCAATGACAAGCCAGCTTTTACAGCGGGAGGACAGTTCAGCATAGGCTTTTTTCGGAAAAGGGAACAGAGTTACAGGACGCATCAAACCGACCTTGATTCCCTCGGCCCTGGCCATATCAACCGCCGTACGGGCAATGCGCGAGGTGCAGCCAAAAGCGGTCACCAGCAGTTCTGCATCTGCTGCCTGATACTCCTCCCAG
>DIUB01000044.1 GCA_002422265.1 Geobacter sp. UBA6169 | reverse complement strand
CTCCACGGCGGCGAGATCACTGTCACCAGCGAGGCAGGCAAAGGGAGCCGGTTTACGGTCACGTTGCCGACGGCCTGATCCGCTTGCAATTGATCTGAAATGCGGTAGGCTTGGCGGAGATCTTATCCCACCCCACCCCCTCCCCAACCCTCCCCCGCTGGGGGAGGGAGTAAAAGCCTCCCCCCAGCGGGGGGAGGTTGGAGGGGGGGGAAGGGGGGAGATACCCACACAAAGGAGCTTCAATGGAACTGTACCTGGTACGACACGCAGAAGCAGTCGAGCAGACCGAAGGACTTGACGACCAGGTCCGCTGGCTGACCCCGAAGGGGCGCAAGCAGCAGCAACGGGCAGCGGCCCGTCTGCACAGGAAGCGGGTACGCCCGGATCTGATCATTACCAGCCCGCTGACCAGAGCGGTGCAGACCGCTGAACTGCTGCTGCCGGAACTGGGTAAACAGCCTCGCCTGATTGCTGACATCCGTCTGGCTGCTGATGCAACGGTGGAAGAACTGCTCACGCTGCTCAAGGAACAGGAAGAGGTCGGTTGCCTGCTGCTGGTGGGACATGAGCCGCTGCTGAGCGGACTGGCTGCAGCACTGCTTGATAACGGGCTTGCCTTTCACTTTGCCAAGTCGGGCTGTTTGGCCCTGCAGCTGCGAAAAAACAGAGATAAACCGGCCAAATTTCTCTGGTATGCGCCAGCTAACGGCAAGACCATCCGTTCTGCCAAAAAAGGCTGTATTCCTCGCTCCTGACATGCCACTTTGAACTGTAACGCCCAAGGAGCTCCATCCATGAGCCGAGAACGCCTTGCTGCCATAGATATCGGAACCAACTCGATCCGCTGCATTGTGGTGGAGTGCCGTGAAGACGGCGGCTTTACTACCCTTGATGACGAAAAGGAAACGGTTCGTCTGGGTGAAGGGATCGCCGAGACCGGTCAGATCTCCACTGCAGCGGTCATCAGGGCCGAAACTGCCCTGGTACGGATGCGTAAACTGGCCGAAGGCCTCAAGGTAAAAGCCATTGATGCCGTGGCCACCAGTGCTGTCAGAAAGGCCACCAACGGGCCGCTGCTGGTCAAACGCCTGTCCGATATCCTCGGCACCCCGATCCGGGTCATCTCCGGTGAAGAAGAGGCTGCCCTGGCTGCCAAATCGGCCCTGCGCAACTTTGACACCAGCGGAAAAAGGTTCGGCATCATTGATGTGGGGGGTGGCAGCGTTGAACTGATTACGGCCCAGGGCAACCATGTCGAGGAGTATTTCTCCTTTGAGCTGGGGGCGGTGGTGATGACCGAGCAGTTTTTCAAGGCTGACCCGGTTCGCACCACCGACCTGCGCCGCTTTGCAAAACATATCCGGGAAACAATCAAGAAACAGCTGGATGGCGACAAGCTGTTCCTGCCGACTCTGATCGGTTCCGGCGGCACCATCAATGCCATCGGCCAGATGGCACTGCAGCTGCGCCAGAATCCGGTGGAAGGTGCCCATGGTCTTGAGGTGCTGCGCTCCGAGGTGGTGCACATTCTGGCCATGCTGTTACGCCGTGACCTGAAGGGGCGGCGTGAGGTGCCGGGGCTTTCACCGGACCGGGCTGATATCATCGTGGCCGGCGTGGTGCTGGTGGATACCCTGATGGAGCTGTTTGATGCCAACACCCTGCTGGTCAACGCCCACGGCATTCGTGAAGGAATGATCCTGGAGGCAATCAAGCGGCGCGGCATGGGACCGGAGGCACCGGCCCCCAAAAACTGGCGCGAATCAGTGCTGGCCTTTGGCCGTTCCTGCCAGACGGATGAGATCCACTCCGGTCAGGTAGCTGCCCTCAGTCTGGCACTGTTCGATCAGCTGGCCGAGCCGTTCGGCCTTAAAAAACGTGAACGCGTGGTGCTTGAGACAGCGGCGCTTCTGCATGATGTCGGCTACTACATCAGCTACCACAGCCATCACAAACACTCCTGCCACCTGATCCGCCATGCCGAACTGTACGGCATCACCCCCCGCGAGCGTGAAATGGCGGCCGTGGTGGCCCGCTACCACCGTAAATCGCTGCCCAAAAAGAAACATGATGAGTTCCAGCGTCTGAACGTCAAGGAACAGCTCACTGCAGCCCGGCTGGCCGGCATCCTGCGGCTGGCAGACGGTCTTGACCGCCGCCGTTGTTCTGCCGTTACCAGCCTGACCTGCACGGTTGAAGGTAACCTGGCCAACCTGACCCTGACCGGCACTGAAGATCTGGCGGTTGAGCTGTTTGGCGGCAGCGCAAAGAAAGACCTGTTTGAAAAGGCCTTCAACCTGCAGGTTGTGCTGACAACCGCTGCGCAGCAGCAGCAACCCGTATCAAAGGAGTGACACCATGACCGGCACCACCTCAACCTACATTGCAATCGCCCGGAACCTGAGAAACCAGCAGCTGCAGGAACAGCCGTTAAAGCATGAGTGGGTAGAGCTGCTCAGCCGGCTCTCCCGTACCGATGACCCTGCCTTGCGGGAGCTGGGGATTGCCGAACTGACCCGCTGCGCGGAACAGGCCACCCGCAAACGTTATGTCTGATCAACCTGCACTGCAGCAGTACTGCTTTATCGCCTTTGCCCTCAACGGCGAACTGGACTTAAACCGCCTGGCAACCCGGCTGCGGATCGATCGCAAGTACCGCTGGGAAGAGCCGATGCGGCTCAATCCGGTTACCTTTACCCCCTCTGCCCCCGGCGACACCGTCTGGGTCTACCTGTACTACTTCGGCGGTCTGGTTTTCCTTAACTGCAGTGATGATGTGATGGCCCGCTGCATCGAAGGCTTAAAGCAGCATATCGAGCAGCTGAAGGAACAACCCCAGCTCCGTTTTCGTGAAGACTACCTGCTTGAGATTGCACCTTCAGCAGAGCCTGCCATCAGCAACGACAGCGCCGTGCTGCCGGCCTTCAAGCAGGAGCTGCTGGAGATCATCTGTTTCACCGTTGCCAAGTCGGTGGCCCTTGAGCAGATTGAAGAGCGGGTTGATACGGTCTTTGATGAGATGGGGGTCATGATCAACCGGCTGGGGCAGGGGCTGCTTGAGCTGCCGGACAAACAGCTGGCCCGGCTGGCCTCTACTATCCTGAACTTCAAATACACCTCCATCGCCCACATCATGGTACTGGACAAACCGGAGATCACCTGGGACAACGATGAGGCTGACCGGTTTTACCTGACCCTCTCCAATCTGTTCGAACTGCGGACCCGCTATCAGGAGATCAAACATAAGACCGAAACCCTGCTTGATGTAACCGATGTCTTCTCCAACCTCTCCCATGCCCGCCGCTCGGCCCGACTGGAATGGATCATCATCCTGCTGATCGCCTTTGATATCATCATGACCCTCTGGGAGAAGTTCGGGCATTGACTCCTGTCCGCATGTGTAACCAACTTGGCACCGGACTGTCACGGTACGGTGCCGTTTTTATGGCACAATGTCGATGCAGTCATCTTCTGTATGAGGGGAGGTCATTACCATGAAAAAAGACAAGGTGTTGTTCGTTTGTATCCACAACAGCGCCCGCAGCCAGATGGCCGAGGCGTTGTTGAACTATCTGGCAGGGGATCGTTTTGAGGCCAGGAGTGCCGGGCTTGAGCCGGGTGAATTAAACCCGCTGGCAGTGGAGGTTATGCAGGAGCTGGGAATCGACATCTCTGCCAATCAGACCAAGGATGTCTTTGAGATGTTCAAGCGTGGCGAGATGTACGGTTATGTGATTACGGTCTGTGATGGAGCCAATGCCGAACGCTGCCCGATTTTTCCCGGCATCGTCAGTCGCCTGCACTGGAGTTTCAGCGATCCGGGGGCGCTTGAAGGAAGCTGGGAGGAACAACTGGCGGCAACCAGGCTGATCCGTGATGAGATCAGGGCTGCGGTTGAGGGTTTTATTGCCGAGTACGCCTAGCATCATGGAATATCTTATCCTTAAAAAAGCAGTTGCACGCAAC
>DIUB01000066.1:2784-14931 GCA_002422265.1 Geobacter sp. UBA6169 | reverse complement strand
CAACACGTTTCTCTTCGGTAATGTCGCGCCAGACCGCCGAGATCTGCTGCCTTCCATTAAACACAAGCGGCCGCAGGGTCAGCAGCACCTCACGCAGGCTGCCATCCTTGCAGCGGTGCTGTGTCTCAAAATCCGTCACCTCTCCCATAACCACGCCGTGGCCTTTTGCCTCAATCTCCTCCGGGCTCAGTTCAGCCTGGATATCAGGCACAGACAGGCAGGCAAATTCATCACGGGTATACCCAAGCCCGCTGCAGGCCGCATTATTAAAGCTCAAAAACCGCCCCGTCTCCACATCCACCAGCACCATCGCATCGGTTGACTGCTCAAACATGGCGTTCAGCAACTGTTCATGCTCAAAATTGCGGGCCTGCTCCCGGCGGCGGGCCAGCACCCCCACCAGCCGCTTCAGGATCGCCTCGGCCAGCCGCACCTCTTCTCTGAAAAACGGGCCATGCCCCACCGGTGGCCGCTCTTCGCGATAAATCACGGTCAGCCGTACCATGGTTTCCGGCGTTGTACTGCTGCTCAGCTGAAGCTGCCAGGGGGTCTCGCGGAAGCCGGGAGTTGCAACGGTCAGGCCGGGCAGCTCAATCCGCACTGCGGTCAACTCGGGATACTGAAACCCGGTCCGGATGGCCTCCGCCGTCTGCTGCAGCTGCGGCTCCAGCGGCGCATCCAGGTCATCGGTCAGCTGGATGACGCTGTACAGGCACTCCTGCTCCTTGATCCGCTCCTGCAGCAGCAACCGGCCCCAGTCAACACTGCTCTGTTCACCGGCATTCATGACAGCTGCTCCGTTTCTGCATTGATCGGCAGCAGAATTTTGAAACAGGTGCCNNTCGGCAGTGATCGGCAGTCCCAGACCGGTCCCCTTGCCGGTCGGCTTGGTGGTAAAAAACGGCTCAAAGACCTGATCCAGCACCTCCGGGGTCATGCCGCAACCGGTATCCTGCACCTCTAGACAGACCAGATCATCCCCTTCACAACGGGTGCGGATAGTGATGGTTCCCTGTTCAGTCAGGGCGTGGGCCGCATTGATCAGCAGGTTCAGCACCACCTGACCGATCTGCTGCGGATAGCAGGTGATCGGCGGTATATCGCCAAACTGCTGCTCAACCGTAGCCACATACTTCAGCTCATGATGGGCAACACTCAAGGCAGAGCGGATCAGCTCATGCAGGTCAGCCCGGCTCTTCTGATCCTGCTCCATCCGGCTGAAGCATTTCATATCCTGCACAATCATCTGCATCCGCCGGGCCCCTTCCAGACAATCGCTGATCAGCCCCGGGGTATCGCCCACCACAAAATCAAGTTTCAGGCTCCGGCGCAGCTGTTCAAGTTCAGCACCGGCCCCCTGATCAGCCACGTGTACCAGCTGCTGCTGTACTGCAGCAAAGTAGGTCCGGAATTTTTCAATATAGTTCTGCAGACTGTTCAGATTACTGATAATAAAGGCCAGCGGATTGTTGATCTCATGGGCCACACCGGCCGCCATCTGGCCGATGGTGGCCATTTTCTCGTTCTGCAGCAGTTTGGCCTGGGTTGTGCGCAGCTGTTCTTCTGCACAACGGTGGGCCTCCACCTGCTGCTGCAGCTCGGCCATTTTCTTGGCCAGCTTGTTAAACAGCACCCCGTTGTATTCCTTCAGCAGCTGCATCTCCTCGTCCAGTTCCGGTGCTGCAAACAGCGGCGGTTCCACCTCAGCCGGACGGTTCAGCAACTCGGTCACTGCGGCAGAGAGCAGATCGGGAGGCACCGGCTTGATCAGAAAACGGTCAGCGCCAAAACGATACCCCAGTTGCTGCTCGCGGTTTTCAATATAGGTGCTGGAATAGAGGATAAACGGCACCCGGCGCAATTCCGGCAATGATTTGCAGGCATGGCAGAGGACGTAACCATCCATTTTGGGCATCATCACATCGGCAATAATCAGGTCAGGCTGCTCTGCCCTGGCCAGGGCCAGCGCCTCAACCCCGTCATCAGCTGTCAGCAGCTCATGCCCCTCATCACGCAGGTTCAGCACCAGCAGCTGCCGTCCCACCAGATCGTCATCGGCTATCAGTATGCGTGCCATTGGTATTTCTCCGGTCAATCAGCGAACATTGTCCGCATAACTGCGGGCGATCTCGGCAAAACGCTCCTGCACCGAGAGAAAGGCATCCACCACATCGGGGTCGAACTGTTTGCCCCGTTCATCCCGGATGATCAAGACGGTCATCTCCATGGAAAACGGCTCTTTGTAGTGACGTCTGCAGGTCAGGGCGTCAAACACATCGGCCAGGGCCATCAGACGGGCTGCCATCGGTATCTGCTCACCGGAGAGCCCCTCAGGATAACCGCCGCCGTCCCAGCGCTCATGGTGGTACAGGGCAATCTGCCGGGCTGTTTCCAGAAACTCCAGCGAACGGTGGTTCTCATCCTGACGCTCGTCATCCGGGTGCTGCTGCAGCACCTTCTCAATCGCATTGGTCAGGGCATCGCCGCCGATCCGGCTGTGCTGCTTCATGATCTGGAACTCCTCCGGGGTCAGCCGGGCCGGTTTGAGCAAGACCTGATCAGGTATCCCCACCTTGCCGATATCATGCAGCGGTGCAGCCTTGGTGATCAGGGTCCGCTGCTGTCCGGTCAGCCCGTCGGCAAAGCGGGGGTGATCCTGCAACTGCTCCATCAACAGCTCCAGATAGGTCTGGGTGCGGTGCAGGTGAAAGCCGGTCTCCAGATCACGGGCCTCGGCCAAGAGCGCCAGGGCGTTCAGGCTGACATCCTTGATCAGCTCGTTTTCAGCCATGCGCCGCTGTATCTCGGCCTCAAGCCAGTGGTTCTGATCCTTCAGCCGGTCACGGGCCTGCTTCAGCTCCAGGTGGGCATTGACCCGGGCCAGCAGAATGGCGGGGCGGATCGGCTTGGTCACATAATCCACCGCCCCCAGCGAAAGCCCGTACTGCTCATCGTCATCGGAATCCATGGCCGTCACAAAGATCACCGGAATATCGCCGGTTGCCGGTTCTGCCTGCAACTCTCTGATGACCGCATACCCATCCATCTCCGGCATCATCACATCAAGCAGGATCAGATCGGGCTGCGGCTCGCTTTTCGCCGCCTTCAGCGCCCGCTGGCCGGAATTGGCAACCCGCACCCGGTACTGATCCTGCAGCACCCCGCCGATCACCTCAAGATTTTCACGGGTATCATCCACCACCAGCACGGTCTTCATGCACTGCCTCCGGTTGTCATGCGTGTCGGCCTGCTGGTTCGTCTGAATCAACCTGCAGCCAGTTTACCAAATGTTCAGGCGTTGTCATCTTCAGCTGCAGGATTTCGCCGCAACCGACACAGGGGTCAGGTGCTGCAGCAGGACACGGTAGAGCTGGTCAGGGTCCACCGGTTTGGTGATAACCTCGTCAATACCGGCCTCACGGCACTGTGCCCGGTCTTCGGCAAAGACATTGGCGGTCAGAGCCAGGATCGGTACCATGTCATACCCCGGCAGCTGCCGGATCAGGCGGGCCGCTTCCAGGCCGTCCATGTTGGGCATCTGCATATCCAGCACCACAGCGGCATAGGTAAAGACCCTGGCAGCAGCAACCGCCTCCAGCCCATCAGTCACGGCATCAACAGCCAGACCGGCATCACCAAGCAGTTCAGCTGCAATCTCGCGACTGATAGCGTTGTCTTCCGCCAGCAGCACGGTTTTTCCCCCATGGTAGCAACGCAGCCGCTGTTCAGCATCGTCAGGGCCGCCGTCACCCTGGGGTGTAAATGGAACCGCCGTCCCTTTTTTAAGCCGCGCCGTAAACCAGAAGGTGCTGCCGCTGCCGACCGTACTGACACAGCCCGCCTCACCCCCCATCATCCGGGCCAGTCTGGCGGTCAGGGCCAGCCCCAGGCCGGTGCCGCCATGGGTGCGGCTGATGGTGCTGTCGGCCTGATGGAAGTTCTGGAACAGCCCGGCCTGCTGCTCAGCCGGAATACCGATCCCGCTATCCTGCACCTCAAAACGGATCAGCAGGCTCTCGTCATCTTCTGCCAGCAGCGAAGCACTCAGCACCACCCGGCCCTGATCAGTAAATTTGATCGCATTGGCAACATAGTTTATCAGCGCCTGTTTCAACCTGGTGGGATCCCCCAGCAGCGGGGCAGTTACTCCCGGCCTCACCTCAAGGCCAAGCCCTTTTTCCTGGGCCCGCTGTTCCATCAGCTCGGCAACCTCACCCAGCAACGTACCGGCCTGCACCGGCAGTTCCTCAAGGACCAGCATACCTGCTTCGATCTTTGACAGATCGAGGATGTTGTTGACGATCGACAGCAGATGGCCTCCGGCATGCTCGATCTTGCGCAGCCGTTCATGCTGTTCGCCCGGCAGACTGCTGCGCTGCATCAGGTGCGTCATACCGGTGATCACGTTCAACGGGGTACGGATCTCATGGCTCATGGTGGCCAGAAAAACGCTCTTGGCCCGGTTGGCCGCCTGGGCCACCTCCTTGGCCTGTTCCAGTTCCCGCATGGTTTCTTTCAGCCGCTGTTCCGCCTGGCTGCGAAGGGATATCTCGCGGGTCAGCTGCAGGGTGCGGCTGGTGAGCTTGTCGTACATCGACATCACCGTTTCGATCATGACCCGGGTGGCGCCGGACATCTGCTCATTGGCCAGAAACTTGGCCTCTTCAACCCCCAGACCCGATTCCAGGGCCAGCACCACCTTGGCCATCCGCTTGTCGGTATCAATGATATGCACGGCCAGCCATTTGGTCAGAAAGGCAACCACCTTTTCGATCATGTCATCAAACGATTGCCCTGCTTCACCCTGCTTCAGGGTCAGTACATCATCCACAAACTGCAGATGGGCGCGCCGGTGGGCTACCTCCCAGGCATCATCGGGCAGATGGCGGTCCCAGATCTCCTCTTCAGTCCTGAAATGCACCAGGGCGTACTGCTTCAGCTCATCAAAGATCGACTCCAGGGCCGGCACATCAGCCTGGTAGGCCAGATGCCGGACCAGGGTATTCAGCAGCTCCACCAGCTTTTTATGCTGCTGGTCAACCAGATCGATACCGGTCTCAAAATTGACGTTCCAGGGGAATATCTCCATGGTTTCAAGCGACATCATGATCTCCTTTGTCCGGGGCGGTCTGCGTGCCCTGCCCGACAGCAGGCTGCAGCCGCGCAAGCAGCTGCAACGCCTCATCCAGCGCATAACTCTCGATCAGACCGTCCAGACGGGCGGCCTCCGGCCCCAGCAGGTCTGCCAGTGCCGGTTTCAACCGGTGGTAGCAGGCCACGGCCTGCAGATCATCGGCTGCCAGCAGCTCCTGCAGCTGGAGCAGACCGTCAGCCAGCCGGTCCGGATCCGGCGTATCAGCAACCGGCGCCTGTTCCGACAGAAGCAATGCCCCTGTATCCTGCTGCTGCAGCGAGACCGGTTTGCCCGCCCCCGCCTCCAGCCAGGCCGTGAACCAGAAGGTGCTGCCATTGCCGCGGCTGCTGACAAGCCCCACGGTTCCCCCCATCAGCCTGGCCAGCCTGCGGCAGATGGCCAGCCCCAGGCCGGTGCCGCCATATTTGCGGGTGGTGGAGCCGTCGGTCTGATGGAAGACATCAAACAGCCCGGCCTGCTGGTCCTCCGCAATACCGATGCCGGTGTCCTGCACGCTGAAACGGGCCAGCAGCCGGTTGTTGTGCCGCTCCTGCAGCGAGACCTGCAGGCTGATTCCTCCCCGTTCGGTAAACTTGATTGCATTATCCAGATAGTTGCCCAGCATCTGCTCCAGACGACGGGCATCCCCCTGCAGCAGCCCGGGCAGGTCCGGGTCCACGGTTATCTGCAGGGTCAGCTGCTTGCCTGCCAGACGTTCCTGCAGCGAGGCGGTCAGCTTGTCCAGCAGCCCCTGCAGGTTGAAACAGACCGGCTCCAGCTGCAAGGTGCCGGACTCCATCCGCGAGAAATCAAGCAGATCGTTGATGATTCCCAGCAGGTGCCGCACCGCTGACTGCATCTTCATCAGATAATCACGCTGCAGCGGGTTCAGCTCGGTCTTCAGCACCAGATGGGCCATGCCGATGATGGCGTTCATAGGGGTGCGGATCTCATGGCTCATGGTGGCCAGAAAGGCTGATTTGGCCCGGGAGGCCTGCTCTGCCTCCAGACGGCGGCGATGTTCCTCCTCAGCCCGGATACGATCGCTGATATCAGTAACCGAACCAAGCAGACATGACTGCCCATCCAGGGTAATGGCCTTGATGCTCAGGCGTCCCCAGCCGCTCACACCATCCCTGCTGATGGTGCGGATATCGTACTGCTCCGGCAGCTTGAGGCCGGAGAGCCGCAGAGCTGCCCGTTCCCGCACCAGATCACGGTCGTCGGGATGCACCAGCAGGGCAAAATCAGCGCCGATCAGCTCTTCCATCGGATAGCCGCTCATCTGGCTCATGGCCTGGTTACCCATGATGAACCTGCCGTCACGGATTAAAAAGACCGCCACGCTGATCTGTTCCACCAGGGTATGAAAACGGGCTTCGCTGGCCACCAGCTGATCCAGCATGGCGTTCAATTCGGTTGCGGTATCGGCAATCTCGGGCGGACCGCCCGCCAGGGCTCGTCTGCTGGTATCACCATCACGCACTGCCCGGGCTGTCTCGGCCAGTTCTTCAATCGGCCCGCTGATACGGCGGAACAGGACAAAGGCCAGACTGCTGAGCACCAGCAGGGTTGTCAGGGCGATCAGGCTGCCGGCAACGGCGCGCTGGTTGGCCTGACGCAGGATCGCATCAGCCGGTACCCGCACATAGACCAGCAGGTCATGCCCTTCAACCTCCTGCACCGTATAAAAATACCGGATCCCGTCGGCGGCACGGGCCGTAAAGGAGCCGTTACGCACTGCCAGCAGCTGTTGACGCGCCTCTGACAGCGGCCCGCTGTTTACTTCGACCTTCATATCCTGATTGCGCCACAACACCGCACCATGCTGATCCAGCACACCAAAACTGCTACCGGGGAGCTGTGTTCTTTCCGGCAGGTGCAGGTGGAAACGGGTCAGGTCAAAGGGCAGATGAACGACCCCGATCAGATCACCGGCTGGAGAAGCAATCGTATGGCTGAACACCACTACCGCCTTGCCGGTAATCGGGCCGATGATCGGCGGCGAGATGCTGAAACCAGGCTTTGCAAGGATACGCTTGAACCAGGGGGCGTTTTTGACTGAAATCAGACGGTTACCCGGTATCGGCAGGGCCGAACAGGTGACCGTACCCTGCAGGTCAGTGTAGACAACGTTGGCATACTCGTGGTGGTAGGTAAGCAGCTCTTTGACCCTGCTGCCGCAGGTTTCAGGTTGCAAGACTGCATTATGCAGGGCCAGTCGTTCGATCAGCCAGCGGGTGTGGTCAAACAGGTCGGCGGTGTTGATTGCCGTTACCTCAACCAAAAGCTGCGTCTCCTGCTCGACATGCCGGATGGCCCCCTGCCGGTCAGTATGGATATAGTACCCCACCAGCAGCAGCAGCGGCAGCGCCACCCCCAGTACCAGCAACTGCAGTGCGCATCTGATCTTGAGTTTCATACCTCACCCGTACATTTGATAGCGTTCTTTACAGCCTACCACAGCACCGGTCGCGGTCAAGCTTGCCCCAACGCTTCTGCAGAGGCTGTCGGCAGCCAGACCCTGAAGATGCTTCCGATACCCGGCTTACTCTCCACCTCGATATCCCCCTGGTGCTTTTTGATAATGTCGTAGCAGATGGCCAGGCCAAGTCCGGTTCCCTTGCCCACCTCCTTGGTGGTAAAGAACGGATCAAAGATCCGGCGCTGCACCTCTTCAGTCATGCCGCAGCCGGTATCACGGACCTTCAGCAGTACCCGCCCTGTTTCGGCCCTGGTGGTAACGGTGATGATCCCTTTACCCTGTATGGCCTGGGCCGCATTGATCAGCAGATTGGTAATAACCTGGTTGATCTGCTGGGGAATACAGAGGATCTGCGGCAGATCCCCCAGGTTCAGCTGCAGTTCAGCCACATATCTGATCTCATTGCGGACGATGGTGATGGTACTCTGCACAAGCTGGTTCAGGTCTGCCTCGGTAAAACGGTTCTCATCACTACGGGCGTAGGATTTAAGGTCCTCCACGATCTTCTTGACCCGCTCGGCCCCCTCCAGCGATTCGGCCACCAGCGACGGCATATCATCCAGAATAAAGGGAATATCCAACTCCTGCTGCAGCTGCAGAAGATCAGATCCGGCAGCGGACCTTTTCTTGTCCATGGAGCCATGGTACTGCACCAGAGCACGAGAATACTCCCTCAGTGTGCTCAGATTGCTCATGATAAACCCCATCGGATTATTGATCTCATGGGCCACCCCGGCTGCCAGCTGACCGATGGAGGCCAGTTTGTCCTGCTGCAGCAGGATGGTGTCTTTTTCGCGGTTTTTCTGCAGCTCTTCCTGCACCCTGGATTCAAGGGTACGGTTCAACTCTTCCAGTTCAACCGCCCTGGCCTGCAACGCCTCCTGGGCCTTCTGACGCTCGGCTATCTCCTGTTCAAGATGAACCGCCTGATCGTGCAGCGCCTCTTCCATCCGTTTGCGGTCAGTGATATCGCGGCTGATGCCGATCAGACCGATAATGGCACCGTCATGATCTCTCAGGGGTGATTTGCGGGTCTCCAGCAGCACCCAATGGCCATCCGGATACGAAACCCACTCCTCATTACTGCGGGAGATGCCGTTTGCCAGCATCTGCCGGTCCTGCTCACGGAAGGCATCTGCCACAACAGGCTCAAACAGGTCATGGTCGCAATGGCCGATGATCTCATCCCGGCTTTTTCCCACAAACTCGGCAAAGGCCGGATTACACCCCAGATAGCCCCCCTGCAGGTCTTTATAGAAAAGGATATCCACCGATGAATTGATGGTTGCCGTCAGCAGCGCGGTCTGCCGGTCAAGTTCCTGCACCCGCTCGGCAATGGCGCGGGACATGGTGTTGAAGGCAACCCCCAGCTGTCCCACGTCATCCCTGCCTTCCGGCAGTGCGGTGGGGGTCAGATTGCCGGCGGCCACCTCCAGGCTGGCCCGGGTCAGCTCTCCCAGATGACGGGTCAGCCAGTAGCCCAGCAGCAACAGCACCAGTGATGAAAGCAGCAACTCGCCCACGGCAATGCCGATCCCCTGCAGCAGCAGCTCTCTCCGGGCATCAAGCACCCTGGTCAGATTGACCCCGAAGTAGAGTGTTCCCAGCCGCTGCCCGCTCTGCAGTATCGGCACCATGACATCGTAACGGGGAAGGCTTGGGTGACGGGCCATGCTGAACGAGCTGATACTCGGCAGCTCTTTCAGCTCCTGCACCAAAGCGCCGCTTGAGGCAACCCGCACCCCCTGACGATCCACCACCAGCAGGTAGAGCAGCTCATCGGTGGCCCGGCTTTCATCAAGCACCGCCTGCACCGTGGCGTAATCCCGCTGGGCAAGCGGTGCCGTCAGGGCGGCATTCAGCACCGGTGCAATCTGCTGTGCATGCCAGGTACTCTGATGGGTCATGGCGCCATAGAGCAGCCGGGCGCTGTTAACCATCAGCACCGTCAGCATCAGCATCTCTACACCGATGGCAAGCAGCAGCAGCCGTCCGCGCACCGTATGCCACAGGGCGAACCGGTTCATTTGCTGCCGGCCAGTACCCGGCGTACCTCAGCGGCGTAGCGGTCCATGGATTGCAGCTCGTTTCGCTCCAGCAGACGATAGCCTTCCAGCCGGTTGGTGCTGAAATACTTTTTACCGGCCTCGCTTGCGGCAAAGGACCAGAGTGCTGCCTCAATCTTCTTCTGCAACCCTGCCCGCCGCTTGTTAAGCAGATAGATCCGGCCGGCCATGGATCTGCTCCGGGCCAGAATCTTCAGCTGCTGCTGCAGCTCAGGCGTCAGTTTCTGGTAATTGGCCAGCGAGGTAAACCCCACCGCCGCCTCCCCGGCCACCAGCAGCTGGGCCACACTGTCGGAAGCGCTGACGTATCTGATCTTCATCCCCTTGAGCCCGTTATCCTCCAGCCAGTGCTGGCCCCAGACCGTGACCTGCGAGGTGGGGCTGAGCCCCAGCGCACTCTTCCCTTGCAGGTCGGCTGCACGGCGGTAAGGGCTGGCAGCCGCCACCAGGGCAACGGCCTTGAAATCGGCCTGATAGGTCAACAGCGGCAGGTAGCCGGCATCCACCTGCAGCAGACGGGCCTGCTGGCCGGTGGTAACCGCAATGTCAAACTCCTGCTGCAACCCGCGCTGCGCAAAGACCGTGAAGTCCGGAGCGGTTACCACATCCACCGGCATGCCGATCTCTTTTTCCAGGTGCAGCCGCAACGGCTGATACATCTCAAGTATGATCCGGGCACTGGTATGGGGGGCCACCCCGAGGATCAGCTGATCGGCAGCTGCAGCCTGAATCGGCTGCAGCGCCATACCCAGCAGCACAAGCAGATAACATAACAGTCTTTTCATCTGACACCCTTTCTGGTTACTCACACTTTTCCAGCCATTCGGTTGATCAGCAACTCCTGCATCTGACCGGCTGCATCACTCTGTTCAGAGAAGCCGTGAACGATCTGTTCACACTGCCACAGCAGGGAGTCAAGCTCTGCATCAGACATTTCAGGCATCATCAGTCTGCCGTCCGGAGCCCGCTCAACATGGCTGATGCCGGGATACAGATCTTCAAGGCCATCAAGATTTGACTGTTGCTGCTGCAGCATACTGAAAATACGCCAGGCCTCCTGTTCAACATCATGTTTGGCAATCGCTTCGCGCACTGTCTGCTTCAAGGCCGTGTCATCCCACGGTTTGACCAGAAACTTGTAAACCCCGCCTTCATTAACCGCCCGCATGGCCGCCTCCAGACTGGCATGGCCGGTCAACAGGATGCGTACCGTACCAGGATAATTCCTGCGAACAATGGCCAGAAACTCTGACCCCTGCATCCTGGCCATCCGCTCATCAGAGATGACCACCTTGAACGGCTGACTGCGCATCCGCTCCAGAGCCAACTCACCGCTCAGCTCGGCATGCACCTCATACCGTTCACTGCGCAAAGCACGGGTCAGTGCCGAGAGCACCGACGGCTCATCATCAACCAACAGGATTGCATCAGGCATGGGAAACTCCTTCCTAGACCATGATCCCGGCCGGAATTCGGCCAGGTCTGAAGACGTACAGGGGCTCATCAAACGGATCAAGCTCACGATATCGTCTGAGAGCCTCAAGATTCCTGGTGTCAAGTTTGAGCCCGCTGTGCAGCAGCAACAGGCCGCTACCACTGTAGACACTCCGTGACAGGGTCATGCCCGACTCAAGATCATCCAGTCTTATGTCCCGCTCAGCGGCATCAACACTGCTGGTCTGTTTTGGTGCAGGATAGTAGACATAGCGTGCAAATTTATGAAAAAGCCCGCGCAGTGCGGGATCAAGGGCTTTTCCCAGATGAATGTCGGTCCGCTGCAGCGCCTGTTCTGCAACATCGCCCACGCACTGCCGGGCGGCACGATCAACCAGATCAGCGTAGGCAATAATCCTGGCCCCCAGCGGGATCGCGTCGCCGGCCAGACCATCAGGGAAACCGCTGCCGTCAAACTTTTCGTGGTGATGCCGGATCAGGATACCGGCCGGGCGCAGCTCTTCAATCGGATCGATCAGAATCTGGGCCCGCACCGGGTGAAGGCTGTACTCTGCAAACTCTTCATGGTTGAGGGATTCCGGCGGTTTGATAAGAATTCGTTCTGACATGCCTATCTCTCCAATATCATGCAGCAGTGCCGCCGTACGGATGGTCTCGCGCAGTTCCGGTGCCAGTCCCATTTCAGTGGCGACCTGCAAGGCAAGCCGGGCGACATTTTCAGCATGCAGCCGGGTCCGTGTACCGCGCATTTCAACCAGCGATATCAGGGATGTGATCATGTTCTGATAGGCATCCTTCTGATGTCTGAACGCCTCCTGCAGTTCCTCGCTTTTCTGACGTACCGCAGCTGTCTGCTGCAGGACCCGCTCCTTCAGATTGCGGTTCCAGTCCTGCAGTTCCTGATTCTGTTGGTTGACCAGCTCTTGCAGCCGCCTGTTCTCCTGGCTCAAACGGTAGCTTTCAACCGAGCTGCGCACAATCTGCAGCAGTTCGCTATCATCCCAGGG
>DIUB01000066.1:0-2730 GCA_002422265.1 Geobacter sp. UBA6169 | reverse complement strand
TTCAGCGCCTCATCGCCTGAAGTAGCCGTGACAATCCTGAAGGTCTCACGGCGCAGCAGACGCTGCAATGCCTGCAGAATATTAACTTCGTCATCCACCAGTAAAACGGTCAGTTCACCGGCCTGTGTCATTGCTTCAGTCTCCATACTCAGCTCCCCCCTTCCAGCAGCACCAGGATCAGCATGACCCCGTCACTCCCCGCTTCCCGGATCTTTTTGCTGAGCACCTTCACCTGCTGGCCAGCCACGGTAATACAGCAGCATTCCGATTCGCTGGCCAGCGGACGGTTCAGACAACCGTAGATGCCGGGCAGTACCGTCTCGGCCGGTTCTCCCAGCGGCGCAAAGGCCAGCCCCAGCGTTTGACGGGCACGCTCGTTCATGCTGACGATCTCACTGTCACTATCAATGCCGATCACCCCCACCGGCATCTGATCGAACAGGGTATGATAGACAGACAGCACCAGGCTCTGATTGGCCAGACTCTCTGAATGCAGCGCATCAAGGCTGTCAATAGCATCACCCAGCAGTTGCAGTTGCTCGTTTTTCCGGTGGTTTGCCCTATACAGCTTCAGAGCCTGCTCAACTGATTGCAGCAGAAATTCCTCATCCCACGGTTTGGAAATGAACTTGTAAATATTACCCTCGTTGGTGGCGGCAATAATGGCGCTGGTATCGGCATACCCGGACAGCACCATCCTGACCGTATCGGGCCAGCGAGCCCGCACCGCACTCAAAAACTCCACCCCGTTCATCTCCGGCATACGATAATCAGAGATAACCAGCTGAAAAGGCCCAGATCGTTCGAGCAACTCCAGTCCTTCACGGCCAGAAGTGCAGGTCATCACGCCGCTGTAGCCGGCACGCCGGAAAAACCGTTGCAGGGCGTTCAGTACTGACGGTTCATCATCCACCAGCAAAATACGCGGATCTTCACTCATCTGTTCACCCCTTCACGGTTCTGAACCGGCAGACGGACCGTAAAGCTGGTCCCCCGGCCCGGTTCGCTCTCGACACTGATATCACCGCCATTTTTCTTGACCATGTCATAGCTGATGGTCAGACCCAGCCCGGTTCCCTGCCCCACTGGCTTGGTGGTGAAAAACGGCTCAAAAATCCGCTTACGCACATCCTCCGGCATGCCTTTACCGGTGTCGGCAATGGTCAACACCACCTGCTCTCCTTCCTGAAAAGTTGTGACCGTGATGGAGCCATGCCCTTCAATCGCCTGGGCCGCATTGACCAGCAGGTTGGTAATGACCTGATTAATCTGCTGCGGATTACAGAACACCATCGGAATCTCTCCCAGCAACAGATCAAGCTGCGCTACATACTTCAACTCATTTCGCACAATATTGACTGTGCTGCGAACGCATTGATTCAGATCCGTTTCCCTGGCATCAACCTCATCCACACGGGCAAAATCCTTCAGATCAAGCACAATCTGCTTGACCCGGTCAGCTCCATCAAGTGACTCACTCAGCAGAGGAGTAATGTCTGTGGTGATAAAGGCAACGTCAAGCTGCTTGCGCAACGCTGCCAGTCGCTGTTGTTCCACATCAGGCAGCAAGCAGTGCAGCTGCTCAAACGCCTCGATATAGCCGGTCAGCCCCTGGATGTATTCGCGCAGGGTTTTCAGGTTGCTGATAATGAACCCCATCGGATTATTGATCTCATGGGCCACCCCGGCAGCCAGCTGGCCGATGGACGCCATTTTGTCCTGCTGCAGCAGAAAGCTATCCTTGATCCGGTTTTTTTCAACCTCTTCCGCCACACGCTGTTCAAGCTGTTCATTCAGCGCGGTAAGTCTGCCCTCAAGCTGTTTGCGCCCGGTGATATCGCGGGAGATGCCGATCAGCCCCGTCACCTTAAGGTTATCATCACGCAGGGGACTGATCTTGGTTTCAAACAGCACCGGTTGACCAGTGGGAAAGGCACACCAGTGCTCGATCGTGCAGGTTGTGCCGGTTTCCAGCACCTGCTGTTCCGCAGCAGACAGTGAGGCAGCCGGTTCCGGCGCACAAAGGTCTGCAGCCTGCAGACCGCTCACCTGCTCCGGTGTGCGCCCGACCAGTCGGGCAAAGGCCGGATTGCATCCCTGATATATCCCGGCAGTATTCTTGTGCCATATCAAATCCTCAATGGTGTTGATGACCGATCGGTGCAGCAGCCGCTGTTCCTGCAGGGTCTGCTCCGAACGATCCAGCAATGCCTTGCTTACTTCAAGCAGCTGGCGGGTAGTGCGGTGCAGCTGCACCAGGTTGCGGCAACGGATCACAAGCTCCAGCCGGTCAAACGGTTTACTCACAAAATCGGTGGCCCCCTGCTCAAAGCTGGCCAGACGGGCCCTGCGCTCTTCCATGGCCGTAACCACCAGCACCGGCAAGGTGGCAAACTGTTCCTGAGACCGTATGCGCCGCAGCAGCTCAAAGCCGTCCAGCACCGGCATCATCAGGTCCAGCAGTATCAGATCGGGGGTAGTCTGCCCCAGCAGCTCCAGGGCCTGGTGGCCGTCTTCGGCCAGCAGCAGGTGAAACTCCTGACCCAGCAGCGCTTTGAACAGCTTCAGGTTAACCGGGGTATCATCAACACAGAGGATAACGGGGAGACTGCTGCTGTCAGCTGGCGGCAAAAGAGCCATGGCCTGCCCTCCAGTCCAGCATCTCGGCAAGGCGGATTGCGCGTCCCAGCTCTTCACGCCCGCACGGTTTGGCAATGCAGCCCACCAGGC
>DIUB01000201.1 GCA_002422265.1 Geobacter sp. UBA6169 | reverse complement strand
TGGCAGACAGAGTAAGCGTTGGCCCCTCTTGCTCTGTTGCACCATTGGCGGGGCTGCTGTTGGTGGGGGTTGCAACACCGGCAGCGTTTACCGTAATGGTAATATCCCTGCTGGATGCGCCTGCAGTGATGGTAAGCGTGTCAGCACCAGCCGTATTACCTGCAGTATAGGTGATGGTATCGCCAGTAATAGAGGCAGACCCTGACACTGCGCTCACGCTGTAGCTGGTGGCACTATCGTAGTTGGTAATGGTCAGGGTTGTTTGCTGGGTTATGTAGAGGGAGAGGGTGCCGGAGACCGGTATCAGTGTTGAACCGTAAATTGTACCCCCCGCCGGCAGGGTGGCTACTGCATCAGCTGCTATAGCAGCGCTGGCAGATGCAGCGCTGGCAGCAGCAGTTGCATCTGCTGCCTTGGTGGTGGCCGTTGATGCAGCGCTGGCAGCAGTGCTGGCGTTTGCCTCTGCCTCTGCTGCCAGGGCATTGGCCTCGGCCTGGAACGTGGGCAGCGCACCCAGGAATGCATCAGTTCTGTCTGAAAAAGTTGCAGGGTTTTGCCTGCTGGGTGGTGTTGGTAGTTCGGTAATGGTTGATGCCATGGGCGTTGCTCCTTATGTCAGTCCTTCGATTTCAAGGCTGCAGTTGCTTACAGTTGGGCCGGGTATTACAATGTCAAAGCTCTTGTAAAATCCATAGACAATCAGGCTGCTGAAATCCTCTGCAGCCACCCATACCAGTGGTGTGGCTCGATACAGTTCCAGCTGCCGCACTACTTCATCGACTTTGCCGTTCAGCAGAAACAGCTGGCAGCTGATCCTCTTGCTGTAAGCCCGTTCAAGCACAATATAGTTGCCAAATGTGTCTGCCTCTTTTTTGCTGTAGTCGATAATGCCGATGCTCGGCCCGTATTCGGTTTCACCAATATCAGACTGGCGCCCCAGTACAATCTCGCCTACCTTTGCAGTGCCGCCGGTGTTGGCGATGGTGATGCTTCCTGATGCTGCGCTGTAGGGCGGAATGTCCAGCAGGGCCAGAGCAGTGCGGCGGGTGATCGGCTCAAAAAAGTACGTGTACCCATCCACCACGTTACTGGTTGATACCAGGTCAATGGTTTGGTCATACACCACGCCATAGGTTGGATCGGTCAGGGTGATCTGCACGCTGGTTGCGTCCATATTCAGCAGGGCAATGGCGTCAATGGCCCCAGGTGCCAGAACATAGTTGATGCTGGTGGCGTTGCTGGTCTGGTCGGCAATTTTACCGTCAAAAACCTTCCAGCGATTGGTTGCCGATATTTCAAGCCACCAGCTGTCATCAGTGACGGCATGACCCACGTTTCCAGCCTGCAGAGACTCATAGATTTTATGTACGCCGGTGGTGACAATGACACGATCGCCCAGCGCATACGTGGTTGCGGCGTTATAGGCGGCGTAGTCTGTCTCAGCAACGGTGCTGCTGGTCAGGATGGCATCGGTTATGGTGGTTGGCCGTATTATCTTCATGCCGCGCGTACCTCCGGCATACCGTCACCGTCCCATCTATCCATCAGTCGGGCGGTCTTTTGAGTGTTTTTGGCAATTTCATACTGCGCAGCCCGCAGTTCGGTCCGCAGCATGCGCACCTCTTCCACCAGGGCGGCATTGTCTGCCGATCCGTTGGCAGGTATGCCGTACCTGCGCAGCACGTCGGCGCTCTGCCGGTCAATAATGATTTCCCCTTGGTGGATGTTTGCGGTCATGTCATACGGCACAAAGCTGGTGCCGACGGCATAGCTGTTTAGCGCCTTATATTCTGGGCTGTCATAAAACGACGCTGCTATATCAGCGAGGGCAACACCTGCTGCCATCTGACTGGTCCAGTAGACATACCCTTCCGCCTCTGGCGCTCGACCGAGTATGGTCTGATACAGGTTTGCTATTGGATCAGTCACCGCAGGCGTTGCCGATACGGCCTTTATTGCAGTTGCGGCGGCAGATGCGGCCTGATAGCTGGCAATGGCATCAGCCAGAGACAGTACGCTGGTGTTGATGCCCTGCAGCGCGTTTAACTGTGCGTCCATGGCGGCCAGCTGTGCATCGTGCTGGGTTTTCAGGAGGCTGATCTGATCCTGTGCCAGGGCGACGGCTCTTTCAGCATCGGTCAGCTGGTTGCCGGCCAACTGCTCAAGCTCAAGGATACTGTTCTTGGTCTGCCAGAAATCGCGCTGGTAATCAGTGCTGTTGGCGTATGCGTCTTGCCCCTGATTGGTAAGGATCTCCAGTGACGCGTCCATATCACGCAGGGCTGAGAGATCACCCCCACGGGCTGCTACCAGGGTGGCAGCAAGCATTGCCTGGGCGGCGGCATACTGGCTGCGCTGGTATGCCGCATCTTGCAGCTGCATCCGATCGGAGGCCGAGCGCAGCTTGTTGACATAGCCGGTCAGGTCAGACACCACGGTTTTGGCTGCATCAAGGTTGGTGTTAAGCCGGTCCAGCTCTGTGTTGTAGGCCGTAGTCAGGGCGGCTTTTTCAGCGGCAAAGCTGTTTTTAAGGGCGGTGGTGGCATCAGATAATGCTGCGGCTGCAGCTGATTCATTCACTGCCTGCTCTTCCAACCGCAACACGTCACGCAACCGGGCAATGTAGGCATCACCCATGTTGTCGGCAATAGCAGCCTCAATCTCACGCTGGGCTGACAGCTGGCGGCTGAGTGCATCGGCTGCATCACCCTGGCCGGTTGCCTGCAGATACCGCACGTCCAGATCCTGCATGGCGCTACTGATCTCTTGCAGCTTGGCAGCGGCTTCGTCTGCAGCATCCATGACCGTGCCGAAAGATTCAGATACGTTCATCAACGCGGCAAATACACTCGCCGCGCTTTCATCGGTCAGATCAAGGCTGTTGACCAGGTTGCGGAACTCTTCGCGGGTGTTAGGCATGGATACGGTCATGACCGTGGCTATCTCGTTAAATGCCGTCCGGACCTGCCGTTCTGCCTGCGCTGCCTTGGCTGCGTCCTGCTCGGCCTCGCTGAACATGGTGGTAAAGTAGGTGTCTATTGATTCCGCAAAGGCCTCTGTGCCACCCATCAGCTGCTGCAGCTTGTAAGCGGCATTGCCGCCGGCCATGGTATCGTCAATCAGGGTTGCGCCGATCAGCTCAAATGCTTCATTGGTACTTTGCAGGGCGGTTGAGAGTCGCATGAGGGCGTCAAAGGCATTCTCACCGTAGAAGGTGAAGTCGATCAGCCCTTCAATGGTCATGGCCATGGCACCGGATGCATCAGCAAACCAGTCTTCAAGATCAGCGGCGATATCTTCCGGCTTACGGCCCACCAGTTTGATTTCACGCTTGTCGATATCAGCTGCAGTCAGGTTGGCGGTGCTGCTCATGACGGCAGCGCCGCGCATGATCTGAGAGGCTACCCGGTCAAGAGACTGCTGTACCAGCGCTTCAAAGCCGCCGCCTGCGGTCCAGGTCTGGGCGTAATTGCGCCAGCCGTCTGACTGCTTGGACTCAAAGTACTCCATGACGCGGGTGGCCACATCACCGGCGGTCATATCCAGCTGGGCGGTGTGCATGATGGAACGGTTTTTGTCGCTGATGTAGCTGAAGGTTGTGGATGCATAGGCGATGGACTCAAGCGCCTTGCTCATGAAGGTGTCATCACCGAACAGGTCTTCAACTTTGGTCAATCCGTCTGCTACACGACCAAGGGCAAGCGACGCATTTTCCATGCTGTCTGCTATCCGCTGCAGCGATGCCTGGTCCTGGCTTTCTCCAACAGAGGTGTACTGATTGCCGATTGATCCGCCTACAGCGCCACCGAACATGGCGGAACCGCCGCTGAATGTCCCGGCTGATGGCACGCTGGGGGCTGCTGCCGTACCGCCAAAGGAGGTGCTGGCAATTGTGGCTATCTGCATCGCGCCCATTGCGCCAGCCATGACAGCAGCGGCAACAGCTGCGGGATACGGCTGCACTGTGGCCAGCGCGTTGGTAATTGCCATGGCGGTGTTCATAACCGCAGCAGCAATGTTGAATGCCTTGGCGGTTTCAAAACCTGCCCGGCTGGTGGTGTCCTGCGTGGCTGCCAGACCTTCAAACACAGCACCGGCAGCACCGGCGTAGCTGCTGTACATAGAGAGGTTGGAGCGGGTTTCATCCTTAACCAGCTTCTGGGCACCGGCGGCACGTTCCTGCTCGGTTGCCAGCCGGTACTTGGTGTGATCCTTAAAGGCTGCAGTGACAGCTTTATCCAGGCCGGTGAGCTTGGGGAATGCCTTTTGAGCAGCACCAACAACTGCCTGCCAGCCCTCTTCGCTCTGTCTGCGCTGGATGTTGACAATATCCTGCTCACGCTTGGCAGCCATGGCGATGATGTTTTCAGACAGCGCCTGATACATGGCGGTTTCGGTCAGGTTGGCCTGCTCAAGGGCGGTCAGCTTGTCCTGTATCAGCTCTTTTTCGCGGCGGTAACGCTCTTCAATCTGGGCCATCTGCTGCGCTGCCGGATCACTGCCGGCGGCCATGCTGATGTTGATATCGGTGGTGGCGTTCTGCAGGTCTTTCAGTTTTTCAACCTCAGAGGTGATCTGCTGCTGGATGGCCAGCTGGCCCCTGACGCCGGTGATGGCCTGCTCGTTGGTCGCTTTTTCAAGCTGTTTGCGGATGTTGACCTGATCAATAATAGACCGGTGGTATTCAGATACTTGGGCAGTTGTGCCGGTCATGTCGGCATTCAGTTCCAGCAGGGCGTTGCGCTCTACATCTATGGCTTCCGAGAGTTTGCGCTTGAGGTAGTTTACCTTTTCATCGGCCGCGCTGTTATTGATGCCGTTTTTCTGTGCCAGATAAGCGGCCTCGCTGATCAAATCCTGACCGCGCAGGCTGTCCAGCTTTGCCAGTTCCAGGGCACGGGCGTTGTCGTTTGCGGCTACCTCTGCATCAAGCAGGGCCAGCTTGTATTTATGGTATTCACCCTGGGCGCGGCGCAGATCATCAAGGTACTTTTCGTGGGCGCGCAGCTCTGCAGCAAGGGTGTCTTTGGTGGTGCTTTTGGGCTTGTCTCCACCAGCCAAAGCCTGACGAATGTTAAGAGCCTGCTTTGCCGCCTCTGCTGCGGAGTAGTCAGCGGCCTGCGGGGTGTAGCGCTTCATCAGGTCGGCTATGGCTTCTTCACGGGCCTGCATGGTCCGGCGCTTTTCATCCATGCTGTAGTTGCCGGTCATGTTGTCCCAGGCGTGGGCGGCTTTTATGGCGATGATCTGCAGGCCGCCAACAAACTCTTTCAGCAGTTCAAGCGCTGGGGCCATAGCCTTGACGGCATCGGTAAACGCCGGGATTAAGGCGGCACCAAGCGCAGCCTTGGCTTCAAAGATCGCATTATTCATCAGATTCAGCTGATTCTGTGCTGATAACGCAGCACCGCCAAATTTCTTATCTAACTGATCGGCCAGCTTGGGCAACAGGTCCTCTGCCATTACCTTTCCGCTTTGCAGGGCCTTGTCCAGTTCGGCAGTGGTCATACCCATGGCATCGGCCGCCAGCTTAAAGGCACCGGGCAGGCGCTCGCCCAGTTGCCCGCGCAGTTCTTCGGCCTGCACCTTGCCTTTACTCATCATCTGTTGCAGTGCATTGAATACGCCTGATGTATCGGCAGCAGAAAGCCCCAGAGCCGATGCAGCCCCTGATACCGATTCAAAGACCTTGCGGCCCCGTTCACCTTCCAGGGTGGTGCCTCTGATGGCGGCCAGAAATTTGCCGTAGCTGTCTGCGGTGGTTGCCAGATCAAGCCCCAGTCTGGTGGCGGTTGAGCGCACATACTCCAGCTCTTTGGCGGCCAGGGCGGCGCTGCCGGTTGCGGCGGTCATCATCTTTTGCAGCCGCTCCATCTGTAGGGCGGCATCAAGAGAGGATTTGACCAGGGCGGTAAGTGCGGCAGCACCGGCCAGTCCGGCCAGTGCGCCTTTCAGTTGCTCGACAGCGCCGCGCACCGATACCGTTGATGTGCCGATGCTATCCAGATCACGCTTGACTGTTTTGCTGGCCGGAGCGAATCCGCTGGCATCGCCGGTTATTTTGATTTGCACGGTATTGTCGGCCATCACTCAATCCTTTTTCCGGTTCACTTCTTCCAGGTACGCCCCGTCCAGCTCTCTGATCAGGTGCAGCCAATCTGCGGCATCTTCGCCAGTGATCCCCTGCCAATGCAGGTATGCGATAATCTCACTGAACGGTATGGCTGCTGCCCCTCCCATGGTCCACTGACGGGATCCTGAGAGGGCGTTAAACGCCTGGTAGATTGGCTGGTTCCAGGGCTGCAGCGGTTCCACTGCCAGATAATCATCCGGATAGTCTCCCGTTGCAGCCCTGAACTGCTCCAGCTGCTCCCTGCGGTCTGACCATTGCAGGCCGTGCCGCAGGTAGCCGGTTAGTTTTTTGCGTCTTCCTCTCTGTCTTGGGCGCGGAAGTTGGCCAGGCGTCCGGCTTCTTCCTGCACCACACGGAACAGCTCCGGCAGATCAGTAAACAGTTTTACGCAGTTGTCGCGGGTAAAGGCCAGGGGGTTGCCGTGCTCATCTGCAACACCCTGCCAGCCAAGCACCACGCAATCGGCGTACACCTCGGCCATGATCTTGGCTGCCACGGCATCATCCATGGTGCCGTTGTCAATCTGTCTGCGGTAGGGCTTCAGACGATCCCCTAACAGCTTGCCGAATTTCTGGTTGCTGCCACCGGCACGGGCCAGCCGGATAGAGACATCATCCCCCAGCTGCAGCTCGATACCCTGCTTTTCAAGATCGTCATTGGCTTTGAAGGTTTTGTAGAGATTCATTGCAGAGGTTCCTTTCGGTAATGGTATGGCCTCAAGTTCGGCCATAAATTCGTTGTTGGTCATTGAATTAAAAAAGGCGGTAAGTGGGTTCGCGAGGCCCCCGACCTCTGAAAGGAGGTAAGAGGCCCCGCCAACCAACCGGTAACTGAGCGAAGCCGAAGTTAAATTGAAGCCTGGGTGTTCTTCAGGGTGATCTGGATGCTGCTGGCCTCGGTGCTGGCGTTGTAGAAAGCAGAGAACGGCAGATCGAGCATGATCCCTTTGCTGTCCTTGATGATCGGGTCAGTCTCCTGCAGTTTCAGTTCAGGGATCAGGAACTCGATCGACTCATTACCGGACGTACCGGCACCGGTACCCAGCGAAAGGGTAAGCTTCAGACTGGTGGTTTGCCGTGCAATGGCCTTATTCAACAGATCCATGCTGTCAAAGATGGCGGTCAGGTTGCCGCTGGTCTTGTTCTTGCCTTCCGGCAGGGAGTGAACCAGTCCGCCGCCGCCAATGGTGTAGAGGTCAGACTGGATATCATTGTCGATATCAAACTTGGTGCCGGTAACAATGGCGATTTTTGTCCCACCCTCAAGCAGTTCGGCGCTGAATCCCTCAAACGCTATATGACCCAAATCAGTCGGTGTTGCGTCAAAGCTGGTGCCGCTGATGGTGCGCTTGCGACCTACCAAATCAAAGGAGGTGGCAACAGGACCGGCAGGCTTGAAGTCAAAGCTGCCCTTGCTGATCCGGCAGCCGTTGTAGAGGAAGAACTGTGTCAGATCGGGAAATTGCTTTTCAAAGCAGAGGCTGACGGGCAAAGCGCCGACTTTGAAAACATGGGTGTAACTGGGGCCGGTACCGGTGGTGGTGACACTACCAAGCAGGTGCTTGAGGTACAGCCCCATGTAGGCTGACAGTTCAGTGCTGAACGATCCCTTGACGCTGGTATTGCCGTACATGGGCGAACGCTGGTTGCGGTCTCCGGTGATGATGTCGCTGGTGATGGTTTCGGTTGATGCCTGAAAACCTTCATCCTTGAACGGTACCAGCACTGCTGCCGGGGATGCCGGGGTGGTACCGAAGGTGGTTTCTTGGTCAACAATCAGTTTACAGTTGCTGCCGGTTACTTGAGCCATGGTTATTCTCCTTTATCAGACTTGTTTTTACGTTTGGGGTAAGGGTCAGTCATAGGCCCGCCATCAAAAGACGGTTCTACAGCGGTGGTAAAGCACGGTTTTTTCAGCAGCAGCTCCGCCACCATGTCCGGCACCTCTACCGGTTGACCGGTGTGGAACGGAATGCCGTTGACTTTGATGTTGGGCGGGGTGCCGGTGTAGATGATGGTCATAATGCCCCCTTGCTGGTTCTGTAGGTGATAACGCCGGTCAGGTGCGGCCAGAGTATTTTGTCACCGGCAATGGTTACGCTGTCACCGGCTCCGGTTATCTCTATTCGGTTGACCTGTCCGGTTAAGGTTGGGTTGGCGTTGATTGCCGCTGCTGCTGCGTTCAGAATGTCCCAGGTGGTCTGGTAATTGAACTTGCCAGCGACAACAGCAGCTATCCTGATGTTGATGGTATGCTCCCACTGGCCAATGATCACGTCTGGATCAACGCCGCCATCCTCAACCGCTATCTGCAGCATGGGGGCGTCTTCAATATCAGCCGGATTGTCCCAGGGCAGATAGACCCGGTTGGATACTGCAGTAACGCCGCTTTTCAGCAGGGTCTGCAGTGCTGCCAGTATGACCGGACGGGTTGCAGGCATCAGTAGTCCCTCGTAAGATCAAGCTCGACAAAGCCTGATCCGTCCGGTGTTTTTTCATACGCCTGATACGTAACGCTGCCGATGGTGATGATGGTGCTGTTGCGTGTTACCGTTGCTGCGTCAGCTTCTGACAGCAGCAGTGTCGGCTGGTCGGTCCAGACCCGCGCATCGTTGCGGACCACCTCACGCGGGCCGGTGGAAAATACGCCGGTTTTACTGACGGTGCCGATGGTCACAGTCTGACCCATGGCGCCGATCATGGCGGTTATGTCAGCGGCTGAAAATTGCATTTAGGCTGCCGCCTCTTCGTACCAGAAGGGCCGCATGCTCACGACTGCACTGGTGGTTGCACCGGTGTTGCTGATCCTGAGCAGGTAGGTCGTGTCCTGCTTCAACACCCACTCGTTTGTGTCGCTCTTGCTGATGCTGACCATGACCCCCTTGTCTGCAGCTTTTGGGAAATACCACTGGTCGATCCTGCTGCCGGTGGCGGTAACGGTGGCACCTTGCTTGATGGCGAGCAAGGATGTGTCCGGCGTATC
The DNA here is from genome assembly GCA_002422265.1 of Geobacter sp. UBA6169. GTDB lineage: Bacteria > Desulfobacterota > Desulfuromonadia > Geobacterales > Pseudopelobacteraceae > Trichlorobacter. The sequence continues at coordinate 4,750 of DIUB01000201.1, read as the reverse complement.
CAGCCTGCGACGGTTGACCGGAGTTATAGCCGTGCCGGTTGCTGCGGTTACGGTTGCACCTTCGTACAGGATGGCCGTTACCGTGTTTCCGCCGTCGGTTGACAGGTCGGTTGCCTGGTAATGCACATACGCACCGGCAGGCACCTGCACGGTCACGTCAACGGTAGCCCCTGCCGCAATCGTAAACACCTCTCCCAGGCTGAATGCGTTACCGGCGTGGATTTGGGCATGGTTGCTGTCGATGACCATCACGCCGCCGGTAACGCGCTCAACCGGCAAAAGTTCCGTGGTATACGAAACCAGCTCATTCATGGCTTAGGTTCCGGTCTGAATAGTGCCAGGGCTACACAGCTTAACGTCAACCGTGGTTGCGGTGGTGGCAGCTGCAGTTACGGCGATCGCGCCGCCCAGAATGTCACCGGCTGCATCGGTGGCGGTCTTGACGTCAAACTCGCCCTCGCTGATGTCAAACAGCATGATGTCGCCCTGTGCAATGGCATGGCCGCTTGATCCTGCGGTTTTGGGCAGGGTGAATACCCCCTCAATGGCTACAGCGCCGGTTGCTCCGTTGGCGATATCCACGCAGGCAACGCCGATGGTGGAGCCGATGACAACAGGTGCCCCTGAAGCAATGTCGCTGCCGGTAGCGTTGGTGTAGGTGATTCTGTTTCCGTTCTGAACCATGTTAGTCATGATCTTTCTCCTTAAAATTGGTTAAGGGGGAGGCTGTTACACCTCCCCGGTTAGTTGTGGTTAAGCCCCGGCGTTCTTGAACAGGCTCTTCCAGTCAACAGCCTTGGCGCCTGCATCAATCCGCACCTTGTACTCAACGCCGTCCACGCTCCAGCCTTGACGGGTTTCCATGTACGGGGTCTGGTTGCCATTCAGGAAGTAGACGTTTACGGTCTTGCCTTTGTTGCCGGCCAGATACCAGGCAGTAGCAGAGTCATCAAACAGGCGGGGTTCAAACACCAGCTCAACCAGTCCGGCATAGATGTTGACCTGATTGGGGTTGGCCTGAGTACCGATCATGCTGGAACCAAAGAAGGTTTGGGCAGCCTGTGCCAGCGCGGGGCTGGTGATCAGATATTTAGGGGCAATGTTTAAGCGACGCTTGCCGCCGATATCCTTTTGCAGTGCCATCAGCTTGACCGCTTCAGCCATGGTGGTAGTGCCGATTACGCCGGCAGTGCCCAGGTTGGTATGGTTGGCATGGAACAGAGCGGTTCCGTCACCCATTGCACTGTTGGCGGTAAGCACGGCATAGGCAATATCGCCGATCTTGCGGCCTGCTGCCTCACCGTGGGCTGCCGGAATATCGGTCAGAGCGCCCAGGTCATCATTGATGATTGCCTGACGGCTGATGTTGAACAGCTTGCCGTAGGTGGCAATGGCGAACTGCTCTTGAGCTTCAGAGCGGCTGCCGTATTTGTACTCATCATCCTCACGGATTTGGTCAAGGTCAGCCATTTCGCCAGCACGTACAATGGTGTTGGTTTTGAAGTCGTTGACCGATCCAGTGCCGCACCACTTGCCCCAGGTCTCACTGGCTGCGTCATAGCCTGCAAACAGGCTCTTGTTGGCAATGTTGGCCAGGATCAGCGGGAAGTCAGAGGTGGTAAGCGCACGGCCTACCATAGCCATAACATCACCGCCCTGTGATTGACCGGACATCCGCAGGGATTCACGGGCAAGCTCGCGCAGACTGAACCCGGCAAAGTCACGGGCTCCATCAGCAACCTTTTCAGGCGCTTTGCCGCAACGGATCAGCAGGCCGTCTTCAGCAGCAGAGCGGAACTTGTCGCGCTCATCAGCGCCCATTTCAAAGCGGGTCTGCTCTGCACGCAGTTGGTCGGTCTGTCCGGTGGTACGGTGACCGGGGTTCTGTGCTGCTGAACGATCAAGGATGATCTCCATAACAGCGGCACGGGCTGCATCAACGGTAACACCCGGCTTGATCAGCTCTGCCTTTTTGTCAGCAGGCACATCAGCGCGGCTGCACATTGCGTCAATCTCGCTAATCCGCTCATACTCTGCCTTTACTGCTTCTGCCCGTACTGCTGCCAAATCAACAGCCGGGGTCTGTGGTTGTGTGGTCTCTGCGGATAGGCCACGGTTCTGAGTTTCTGTACTCATGTTTACGTTCTCCTTTGCTTGTTTTTCGGGCTGTGCCGTGGCCGCCCGTGCTTTAGCATTTTCATCCGCACCGATAGGGCAGGATGACATCTCTTTGGGAATCCACTTGGTGACCACCTTCACCGGCCCCTGGAAGGTGCGGCCATCAATCAGGCCGGTCTGGTTGGCCGGGATAATGGTGGCCTCAAGGTCTTTACGGGCCACGCTGTAGTCAGTCAGATGGCCTTCCATGGTTTTCAGCCACGGGCCTTCCGCCTCTTCAGCGGTTGAGAAAACCGCCCTTCCCAGCAGTTGATTGTTCTCAATCCGCATATCACGATAGCTGCCAATGACCGATGCAGTGCTGTAGCGGCTGTGGGTATCCAGCAGCGGAAGTTGGCGGTTGGGCGGAATCTGACAGCCGGACATCAGCAGCACCGTCGGGTACACCTCCCAGGTGTCATAATCCCGCTCAAGAACCGGGGTTTCGGTTGCGCCAATCGCCTCAACCGAGCGGCCTTCTACATCAAGGGTTGAAGGGGCTCCGCTGTCGCCTTTGGCAATGGTCAGCGCCCTGTAGGTAAGTTGATCATTCATTGGTGGTTGCTCCTTTTCCGTTTGTTGCCGGATCAACGGCAGACGGTGCATTTGCCAGCGCGGTCTTAACATCAGCCGGGGCAAGCCCTCGCGCCTCTGCCATCCGCTTGGCTTCTGCTATCTCATTCAAAACCTCTTCGTAATCACGGCCACGGCTGGCGGTAATCTCCTGCGGGGATCTCAGCAGACTGTTGATCTGGTCGATGTAGGCTTTACCCTCGCGCAGCGGGTCGATGCTCTCCACGCCGGGGGGCTGCCAGGTGCATTCCTGCCAGGGGTAAGGGTTGGCAAAATAACCGGGCAGACTGATACGCCCTGACTGAACGGCTGAATCCAGAAACGCACGGAATACCGGCTGGCAGAACTGGCGGATATGCCGCTGTTGCAGCGGTGCAATAATCTTCATGAAGTCGTTACGAATGCCGCGCAGGTTGCTGTAGTTGATGCCGTTGTAGTCGCCGGTCAGTAGTTCGTAGGTAACGCCGGTTGATACCGCAACCATCCGCAGCACCAGACGGGTGAACGGCTCGAATGAATCGCCGGGGCGGTTGTGGCCCTGCAGGTTGATCTTTTCGCCAGGCCGCAGGTATTCGATTATCGCGTTTTCGAGGTTTTCAATCGGCTGGCCGGTGCTGGTGTCAACGCCGCGCAGGGCTTGAAACGCCGCTGCATCCGGTGTCTCAATGATTGCCATGTACTTGGCGGCCAGCTTTGCCGCGTCAATCTCGGCGTTCAGGTATTCGTGCAGGTCATCAGCCAGCAGAATTGCAGTGGTAAAAGGCGAGATACCCCTGATCTGTCCAGGGCGAAGAGTCTTGAATCCGTGAATCACGTTTTCAGCAGCAATCCGCTGGTGTTTGATGCCGCCGGTCAGGTTATTGAAGCCATCCGGTACGCAAAAGTGATAGGCCACCACCCGACCAGTTACGGGGTCTGTCTCAATACCCTGATCAACCACGTTGCCCGATGCCGGGGTGATGTAGTTACTGTTCAGCCAGTCCGCTTCATAGGCTTGCAGGGCAAAGGGTAGAAAGCGGTTCTTGTCCCGCAGGTTGACCTTTACAAACAGGAACTCGCCGGACTCCACATCCTGCCGCTTGGCAAGCTGCTCCAGTTCGTGATAATGCAGGCGACCGGCAGCGTCTGCCTCTTCCATCCAACGCCACCAGGCGGTTTCAATCTCGTTGATTTTTGCGGTATGCAGACGGCTCTTGCCGGTGTTTTGATCAACGCCACGGGTCACGCGGCTTTGCAGTTGCACGCCGGTTCCCACGGTGTAATCAACCAGGATATCAACGGCACGGGCAAAATAGGCAAAGTCGCGGACAAGCTGGCGGGATCGGTTGCGGATAACGGTGGAGCTGGAGCGGATCAGGCTGTTGACGTCTTGGCCAACGGGTGACCAGTTACCGGTGGAGCGGGTAACTTTTGCAGCGGCATACATGCGCATCTGATCAACCTGCTTGCGCTGGATGATCCGCTTTGCCTCGGCAGCCGGGTTAAACATGCCGATGGTACGATCAATACCGCGCTCTATGCCGGTGATGATACCCATTAGCGGCACCGTCCGTTCTGGGCGTAGGTGCGACCGTACGCACGGGATTGGGAAGGTGAAGCGGTAAGGGCGGATCGCTGCTGATCCAGATACTGCAGATGCTCACGCACAGTGGGGATATCGTGCCGGGTCAGCTCTTTATCGCCGATCTTGGTGGAGCGACCGGCAGCCAGGGCAGACAGCGCCGCTTTGTAGGTGCTGATTTCGGTCTCGATCTCTGCCAGCGTGTAAAGCGCCACGGATTACCCCCTGATAATTACGGGGGAGCCTACACCCTGAAAAATGGGCAAACTGAAAATATGGGTATTTTTGGGGTATTTTTAGGGGTAAATCGGGGTATTTTTAGGGGTTGACAGCTATATGTTGTGGTTGTGGTTTTGATTGATAACTAAATGTTGTTGTAAAAAATAATGCAAAAAAATAGTTGACTATGTAATATAAATGTATTACATTGGTATTACCTAGAGCGGTTGACCGCTCAAA
>DIUB01000082.1:7800-10632 GCA_002422265.1 Geobacter sp. UBA6169 | reverse complement strand
TTCGCCCCTGGCTGATTCTCCGTCCATGATTTTGGCAGGCGCGGTACAGCGTCCAGCCGGTGGCCGGTTCCAACACAGCGTCCAGGGTCGGGACCACCTCAACACAGCGTCCAGCCGGTGGCCGGTCCCGGTTCTGCAGTGACAATTCCAGCAGCATCAACACAGCGTCCATGATTTCGAGGGGGTCAACTCAGCGAAGCGCGGACAGCCGGTTCCAACACAGCGCCCAGGATCGGGACCGCCTCAACACAGCGTCCATCATTTCAGGTGGGTCGCTTCTGCGGCGCCTGTTCGCCCCTGGCTGATTCTNNTCTGAAGGGTAGCCCCTTTCTCCGTACCCCGTACCCCTTCACAGCGCGAAATCATCCACAAAGAAATTTCCCCACGAACTATAATTTTGGAGTTGTAATGTACCGCGTTGTCTGCTTAATTATCACGGGTCCTTCCCTGACCTGACCCCTCGCGGACTGACAAGACCCCGGTGTCTGACTACGAAACAAATATTTTTTATAGCGGAAGAATGGACACGACGGGAATAGCAGGCGGTTTTTTTGGTCGGGCGCGGTGAAGGGATATAGTGCCAGTTTTGCGGCAAGCAAAAGTTTTTGATGGTATATTTGATGGTATTAGAGGTTTTGGTATTTTAAAAACTCAATATAAACATTATCTTAAACAATCTTTTCGAATCCCTGCCCCTCCGGCTTGATCCGGTGATGTACTGAAAGCCCTGAGAAATCGGGGCTTTCATTTTTTAGCAGGGTGTACACTAAAAAGGAGGACTGCAGTTGCAGTCCTCCTTCAGGGTTTTGCGGTGGGTGTCGGGGAGTTATTTCTTCTTTGCCTTGGCCTTTGCCTTAATGTCTTTCAGGTCTTTGCCTGGTGCAAATTTTGCCGAGGTCTTGGCCGGAATCTTGATTTCCTTGCCGGTTTGGGGGTTGCGCCCGATCCGAGCCTTGCGGGTAACGGTACTGAAGGTACCGAAGCCGATCAGGGTTACCTTGTCTCCTCCTTTCAGAGCAGCTTCTGTAGCTGCCATAAAGGATGCCAGTGCCTTTTCTGCCTGTACCTTGGTAATGCCCGCATCAGATGCCATCTTTGCTACAAGATCCGCCTTCTTCATACTGGGTACCCCCTGGGTTGGTATAGGGTTGCAGGACGTCTCCTGCACCGTTAGAGCTAATGGCACGGAGCATAGCAGGAGTTATGCGGAGTGCAAGCATTAAAACGGCATTTTTGCGTTTTTAAGCAGATTTTTTTGCATACTGTCTATCGTGTGTTGTTAAGGCAAGAAATGGTTGACACCTACCAGAGCTGGCAGTAAGTATGCAAAGATATTCCGGCTGCCTTTGCTGCCGGTTTTTCACAATTTGTGCAGGAGGTGGCAGATGCAGATTGAAGTGGCTCCACTGGCCTCTGGCCAGATGAAGCAGAAGGTTATGGATGAATCGCAGTTAGGGTTTGGCAAGCTGTTTACCGATCGGATGCTTTTGGCAGAATGGTCTGAAGGTAAAGGGTGGCACAACGCCCGAATCAAGCCATATGAGCCGTTTGTGCTGGATCCGGCAACGGCGGTACTGCACTACGCCCAGGAGATATTCGAGGGGCTCAAGGCCTACAAGTGGGCTGACGGGCGGATCGCCCTGTTCCGTCCCGAGATGAATGCACGCCGGTTCAACCAGTCGGCTCACCGGATGTGCATGCCGGAAGTGCCTGAAGAACTGTTTCTGGATGGCATTGACCAGCTGGTCAGCCTTGAGCGTGACTGGATACCGACAGCCCCGGGTACTTCGCTCTACATCCGCCCGGCCATGATCGCCATAGACCCCTACTTGGGGGTGAAACCGGCTGAGCATTACTACTTCTTTGTTATCCTTTCTCCGGTGGGGGCCTACTATGCTGCCGGTTTCAATCCGGTCAGCATTATGGTCGAAGACAAATACGTCCGCTCAGTAGCGGGTGGCACCGGTGATGCCAAGACCGGCGGCAACTATGCCTCATCTCTGAAGGCCGGTCTGGAGGCCAAGCAGAAGGGCTATGATCAGGTCCTCTGGCTGGATGGCCGCGAGCGGCGTTACATTGAGGAAGTAGGTGCCATGAATATGTTTTTTGCCTACGAGAAGCATATTGTCACCGCCCCGCTGACCGGTTCAATCCTGTCCGGTGTAACGCGCGAATCGGTGCTGCGGCTGGCTATGGAGCTGGGCTGCACCGTTGAAGAGCGGCTGATTGACGTAAACGAGCTGTTCGAAGACCTGCGCAGCGGCAAGGTGACTGAGGCCTTTGGCAGCGGTACGGCTGCGGTGGTCACACCGGTAGGTAAGCTTGGTTACCGGGATGAGGCGTTGCAGATCGGTAACGGCGGGGTTGGTTCGATAACACAACAATTGTACGACACCCTGACCGGTATCCAGACCGGTAAGCTGGATGACCGCTACGGCTGGATCAGGATTGTTGACGTGGTCTAGCAAGACGCCGTCATGAAGGAGGTGATACGGGGCAAGGATCAACAGGTCCCTGCCCCGTTGTTGTTTGTTGGGGAGGTCGCATGAAAACGACAGAGTTTACCATTGTCACCAGACAACGGACCGAGTTGCAGCCGATCACGGCCCACCTGACTGAACTGGTCAGGCAGCATGGCTGGCAGGATGGGGTGCTGACGATCTTTGTGCCCCATACCACCGCCGGGATAACCATCAACGAAAACGCCGATCCTGATGTGGCGCGGGACATGACCTGCTTCTTTGATGAACTGGTACCGCAGTCTTCCCGTTTCCGCCATGCCGAAGGCAACTCTGATGCCCATATCAAGGCTGCTCTGGTCGGCTCGTCGGT
>DIUB01000082.1:0-7777 GCA_002422265.1 Geobacter sp. UBA6169 | reverse complement strand
TTGTAGCCATGCTGCTGCTGGCATCTGCCGTGCAAGCACAGGCTGATGGCGATTATCGCGGTGATGAGCGCTGTCCGTTACCAAAGGACTGGTCCAACTACTCTGAGCCGTACTACCCGCAGGATCACCCCAACGAGTATCCCACCTTTGACAAAGCTGATCGACCCGGCTGGTGCTGCTCCTATCAACGGGATGACGGAGTGATTGTACAGTACGGCGACTGTCGCACCCCCCAGGAACAGTGGCTTTCAGTGTTTGGCGGCAGCGATGGGGATATGAATTGAGTGCAGCTAAAAAGCTGATTCCAGGCATCCTGCTCATTCTGGCAGCCTCGGCACTGTTGCTGATGACAGATCTGGTACACCGCACCGTTACGACAGATCAACTGCCCAGCATCGCTGTCTTCCAGTTTGCTTCCCGTCCGGTGCTGGATGACTCGGTTGCAGGCGCGCTGCAAGGATTACGGGAGCAGGGATTTGAACCGGGCAAGACCCTGCTGATCAGTACCTACAATGCCGAGAATGACCTTCCCACGGCCAATGCCATGGCACGGGCCATTGTTGAAGGGGGCAACCGCCTGGTGATCACCTTCAGCACGCCGCTGTTGCAGGTAATGGCCACTGTCAACAAACAGGGCTCGATCAAACATATTTTCGGCGCAGTCACCGACCCGTTTGCAGCCGGGGTAGGAATCACCCGCAGCACTCATCCTGCCCACCTGACCGGCATCGGCACCTTTCAGCCGGTACGGGAGACCTTCCAGTTGGCAAAGAAGATACTGCCGGGACTCAAACGGGTAGGAACCGTCTGGAACCCGGGTGATGCAGCAGCCGAGGCCTGCCTGTTGCTGGCGAGGGACGAGGCGGCCAGGCTCGGCATTACCCTGCTGGAAGTTCAGGTTGATAATTCAGCCGGTGTAGGAGAGGCAGCCAAGGCACTGACCGCACAGGGGATCCAGGCGCTTTGGGTGGGGGGAGACAATACCGTAGAACTAGCCATGGATGCCGTGGTCAATGCAGGCCGTCAGGCAGGCATACCGGTGCTGACCAATGCCCCGACACACCTCAAGGCCGGGGCTTTCCTCTCTCTGGGGGCTGATTATTTTGAAGTGGGGCGGCAGACCGGCATTCTGGCGGCCAAGGTGCTGAAAGGGCTTGATCCGGCAACGATACCGGTGGAAAATCTGGTGCCACAGCAGCTGGCCCTGAACCTTTCAGCCCTGCAAGGGGTGCGGGAACGCTGGCAGGTTGATGATGCAACCCGTGCCCAGGCTGCTATTCTGCTTGATGAGAATGGCAAGACCATCAAGAGCGTGCCAGCACCCGCAAAACAGTCTCTGACGACAAAACGCTGGAAGATTCAGTTGATTGATTATGCCGATGCTATCAATGCGGAAGAGACCCACGAGGGGCTGTTTGCCGAGCTGAAGAAGCTGGGGCTGCAGGAAGGGCGTGATTATGAGCTGAAACACCGCTCTGCCCACGGAGATATGGCGGTATTGAACGGGATCATGGATGCTGCCCTGACTGACCAGCCTGACCTGATCATTACCACCGCTACTCCTGCCCTGCAGGCTGCAGTGTCAAAAATCAAAACCATTCCGGTGGTGTTTACCACCGTGGCAGACGGCGTACTGGCAGGTGCAGGCAAGAGCCCCACCGACCACCTGCCCAACTTCACCGGCGCCACCACCATGAGCGATTTTGACGGGATGATCAGTGTGGTTCAGCAGGCCTTGCCGGGCGTGAAAAAGATCGGCACGCTCTATACGCCTTCAGAGGTTAACTCGGTTCTGTTCCGCGATGCCCTGGCACAGGCAGCTCGAACCAAAGGTCTGCAACTTGAGTCGGTGGCTGTCTCTTCAACCTCAGAGGTGGCTGACGCTGCCCTGGCCCTGACCGGCAGAGGGGTGCAGGCCATCACCCAGATTTCAGACAACGCCACTGGCAGTGCCCTGGGGGCCATTGCCACAGCCGCCGCCAAAGCTAAAATACCGCTGTTCGGCTTTCTATCAACCGCTTTGAAGGATGGTGCAGCCCTGGTGGTGGCACGGGATTACCGGGAATGTGGAGAGATTGCAGCCAGACTTGCCCTGCGGATCATGCAGGGTGAGTCACCGGCGAAAATCCCCTTTACCCCACTGGGACGGAGCAGCCTGATCATATCAAAAAGCAACAGCGCAAAATATAACCTGCAGCTTCCCCCGGCGCTGCTGAAGCGGGCAGACAAGGTGGTGGAGTGATGGAATGCCGACGTCTGCAGCATGAACAGTGGCTTGAACTGAGGATTGAAGGGCGACTGGATGCCCAGTGGGCCGACCAGCTTGACCAGGAACTGTCCAGCCTGCTGCGCGAGGGGGTACGCCAGATACAGCTGCAGATGGCCGCCATCAACTTCCTGAGTTCGGCCGGAATCAGGATCCTGCTGAAATACCGCAAAGAACTGGCAGCGCTTGACGGGTGCCTGATGGTGACAGAGCCATCCGGGCAGGTATCCGGAATCCTGCAGATGTCTGGTCTGACAGCACTGCTGGCATCTTCCGGGCCAACAGCAGGCATCCACAACCGGTCTGCCGCTGCCTCTGTCCCCGGCAACTCAGTAGAGCTTGAAGGTGGCAGCATTACCCTCTACCATCCAGCCCCGGCTGCAACCTTCTCACTACGGGCCATCGGGACGCCCCGGATACACGCTGAAAGCGGTTTCACAGCTGCCAGTCAGATTGCTCTGCCTGCAGATAGCATGGCGCTGGGGGTGGGGGCATTTGGAGACAGCTTCAGCGACTGCCGAACCCGTTTTGGCGAATTCATGGCACTGGGTGGCAGCACCATCACCCTGCCTGCCGATGGTGGTGGCACCCCTGACTTTCTGGCAGGTATAGCGGAGTTTGTTCCTTCGATACAGGCCCTGTACGCCATTGTCTGCCAGGGGGCCTTTGCCCGGTTCGCCCAGTTCAGCGCCAACGTATCCCGCAAGCCGCTTCCGTTCTCCTGTCTGGTGGATACCGCTTTTAAGGTCTGTCAAAACGACTGCATCGCACTGGCCATGATTGCCGAGACCGCCGGACTGGTGGGGGCATCACTGCTCAGTTCACCGGTCGTGCTTAATAACAGCGCACTGCTGGAGTTTCCTGCCGTGCGTGACCGGATCGGTCTGACCAGTGAACCGGCCTGGTCCCGGTCCCTGGCCCTGGTCTGCGGCGTTGCCCTTCGGCTTCGCTCAGGGCACGCCCTTGATGAAAGCGACTCTCGCTCCCTGAGCGGAGTCAAAGGCGGTGCCCTGAGCGGAGTCGAAGGGTTAGCCCCCTTTGTACGACCCTACGGCACTTCTCGGTTCAGCAGTCATTTTCATGCCACAGCCCTTTCCTACCGGGCGTTGCCGGAAGGAGTGCTGGAGCTGGCCCCAACCGTGACCGGCCTGATGAAAACACAGAACCTGCAGGGACTTTTACATCTGGTTCATGATACCCGCCCGATTATCGGCATTGGTGAAAGCAGCTTTCTGCGCGGTGCGCTCTGGTGCGGCCCGGCAAGCATGCAGGAGGTGGACAAATGAACCTGCTGCTGGGCTCCCTGACCATTGGCCTGATCCTCTCGTTGCTGGGCCTGGGGGTCTATATCTCGTTCAAGATCTTCAGTTTTGCTGACATGACTGCAGACGGCTCCATTACCCTGGGGGGCGCCGTGGCAGCGGTGCTGCTGGTCAGTGGTGTCTCTCCGGTGGCTGCCACCCTGACGGCAACCGGCGCAGGGCTGCTGGCAGGGCTGGTAACCGGTCTGCTGCACACCCGTTGCAGGATTCACCCCCTGCTGTCCGGCATCCTGACCATGACCGCGCTCTACTCGGTCAACCTGCGGGTGATGGGAAAAAGCAACATCTCGCTGATGTCAACGCAAACCCTTGCTGACACTGCAGAACAGTTGTGCACTCCGTTCTTCGGTACAGGTGGAAACGTACTGCTGCTGGGCTGGCAGGTGGCGACACGGGATCTTTCGGTGCTGTTGGCAACCCTGCTGCTGGTGCTGTTGACCTGCCTGCTGTTGTATCTTTTTTTCAGGACCAATCTGGGCACCACGATGCGGGCCACCGGTGACAACCCCCAGATGGTGCGGGCACAGGGCACCGACACCGGCCTGATGATCACGCTGGGACTGGCGCTGTCCAACGGGCTGATCGCCCTGTCCGGCGCACTGTTGACCCAGTATCAGGGGTTCAGTGATGTGCAGATGGGGATCGGCATGCTGGTCTGGGGTCTGGCCAGTGTCATCATCGGCGAGTCACTGGTACGGGGCGGCAGGTTGGGGCTGGCGATCTGCGGTGTCCTGATCGGATCGCTGCTGTTCAGGCTGCTGGTGGCCATAGCGCTGCGTTTCGGGCTAAACCCCAATGACCTGAAACTGATCACCGCCCTCTGCGTTTTTGGCGCCCTGGTGCTGCCTGGCTGGCTGTCAAGCTTGACTTCACGCAACATGGGTGGCCGTCATGCTTGAGATCACCAGCTACAGCAAGACCTTCCATGCCGGCACGCCAAATGAAGTCAAGGCATTAGAGCAGATCAGCCTTACCGTTCAAAACGGCTCGTTTGTGGTGGTGATCGGCACCAACGGCTCCGGAAAATCAACCTTGCTCAATGCAGTGGCTGGTACCTTTCTACCGGACCAGGGACAGATACTGCTGGATGGTCATACTATCACCAACTGGAGCGAGCACCGGCGAGCCAAACTGATCGGTCGGGTATTCCAGAACCCGTTCAGCGGCACCGCTCCCGGTATGACTATCGCTGAAAACCTGGCCATGGCAGCCCGGCGCGGCCGTTTTCCCAGTATCCGTTGGGCCCTTGGTCATCACCTGCTGGATGAGTGCCGGGACCGGATCCGCACCCTGCGGATGGGACTGGAGGATCGGCTGGACACCGCCATCGGTGGCCTATCCGGCGGACAGCGTCAGGCCCTGACCCTGCTGATGGCCACCTGGCAGCGTCCGGCCCTGCTGCTGCTGGATGAACATACCGCCGCCCTTGATCCCCGCAGCGCCGAACGGATCATTGAACTGACCAACGAGATTGTTACGAAAAACAAACTGACCACCCTGATGGTGACCCACTCCATGCACCAGGCTGCCAACCTGGGTGATCGCCTGATCATGATGCACAAGGGGGAGGTCGTCAAGGACAGCAGCGGCGCAGACAAACAGCGTCAGCGCCCGGATGACCTGCTGGCCTGCTTTGATCAGTTACGCCGACGGGAGATGCTGGATGAGAGCGCGGCAGAGATGCTGCGGGAGCAGTACGTCTGAGGTTTTGAACAGAAACTGCAACAGGCACAACCTTGTTTTGGCTGAAACAAAAATTGGCGGGCTGTTCTGAACGGGTCTGTCATGTTGTCCGCTGCTGCTTGCGAGCCAGCTTGTCGGCGTACATCCGTTCATCAGCCTGCTTGAGTGCAAGCGGCAGCTCTTCCGCTGCTGTTGCTGTCGCAGCTCCCAGAGAAATACTGACCGGCTGGCCGTCATGCCCGGCGTTATAGGTCTGAGCGCAGCTTCTGATCCGTTCAAGTGAGGCTGCAGCTCCATCCTGACCCATGCCGTGCAGCAGGATGATGAATTCATCGCCGCCGGTGCGGGCAACGATGTCATTGCCCCGAAAGGCCATCTGCAAGACCTCGGCAGCCCCCTTGATCAACCGGTCACCGGCTTCATGCCCCAGGCTGTCGTTGACCCGTTTCAACCCGTCCAGGTCGGCCACAATAACGCTGACCGGGAACTGGCTGCCTTGCATGGTCCGCTCAAGTTCTGCATCAAAAAAAGCCCGGTTATACAGTTCGGTCTGGGCGTCATGGGTGTTCTGGTACTTCAGAAGCGCCTCAGCCTTCTTGCGCATCGAAATATCCCGGGAGATACCGACAAACTCTTTGAGCCTGCCATCAGCATCGCTAACGGCAGAGACAACGACCTCCACATTGATGATTCTGCCATCCCGGCAGAACTGTTCAACCTCGATTACCTCGGAAACAGAACTGACCGCCTCTTCGTGCAGCTTGCCGGACAGGGCCGTGCGCATTGCAGCAAGTGACTCCGGGGTCATGGCCTGTTCCAGTGGTTCCTGCAGTGCCTCTTCAACGCTTAAGCCTCGCAGGGTGGCGATGGATGGGCTGATATAGGTAAAACGCTCCAGGGTGCGATCCAGGGTCCAGATCACATCGTTCACGTTCTCGGCAATATGGCGGAATCGTTCTTCACTTTCCCGCAGTGCTTCGGTCAGGTTGCGCAGAGCCGTGTTATCCTCCTGCAGCCTCAGGTTCAGGGCCTCAAGCTCTGAACGTGACTGGTCAAGCCGCTCCACCATCCGGTTGAACGCCTCTGAAAACTCCCCCATAAAATCAACCCGCTGACTGAAATCGCCATCAGCTATCTGGCGGGTCTGCCAGGTCAGGTGTTTCAGGCTTGCGTGGAGCGATTTGAGGCTGCCGGCAACCGGTCCGCCCGCAGCAGGAAGCGGAGCAGTCAGGTCTCCGTTGGACAGCGACAGGGAAAACTGCTGAATCTGCTTCAGGTAGGCAATCAGCTGCCGTAGCTGTTCCGCTTCCGGCAGTCCGTCCGGAATGACTCCACGGGGGATGCGGCCTGCGCTCAGCTCTGTCAGCAAGCAGGCGGTTGTCGTTTCCATCGGATCAGCCACTTACGAAACCGCCTGGGCTGCAAACCGGCAGGTCCGGTCGCCGGTGCACCAGCAGTCTATCTCCTTCACCTCAAAACGCCTGCCGCTGAAACGTTCAAGAAGAGCAGCAATAAACCCTTCATCGTAGGTGCAGAGTTGATTGCCCGATTCCGGCAGGCCTGAGCAGTCCAGATCCTCGGAAACCGTCAGGGTCAGCTTTCCGTTTGCGAGGTCCGCTTCTTCAATCCGCAGGATCCCTACCCCCAGTTCCTTCAGTACGGTTTGCAGCTTTTTGACAAACTCGTTGATATCCTCTTGCGGCCCGATCAGGTTGTCATAAAACTGGGTACCGGCAAGAAAGCCGGAATCGTAGAAGATCCGGTCCGCTTCGTCAGCACCGTAACGTTGCTCCAGAATATCACGGAAAGAAAACTGCATCAGCCGATAGACTTCAAGCCGGGTAGACTGCCCCAGGTTAGGGCGTCCCAGCTCGATATCTCCCAGTAGATCCCATGAAAATTGATATTTGCGTGCAGGCTCCATGATCAGCTCCTTACAGAGTGGTGCAGGTTTGTCCATACCCACTATACCAGATGATTGGCAGATGTCACGGAAGAGCGTTTTATGGCGGGATACAGCCCGATTGCATGGAGCGGCAAGGAGTACACGACGCAGGCGTCACAAATTAGCCTTTTGGCTGTTTGACTGGGGCCTGCTGATACGGTATACACTGTTGGCTATTTACATACTATTGAGCCTGAAAGAAGTCGTAGTAAGAACAAAAAGCCTTTTCTAAACGTGATTATTGAACGCAGTTCATCATTTCGGCACTGTTGAAAATGAGCTTGGAGGCTTTTGATGCACTGCTTAAGAACCAAGATTTATTTGAACTTACAGTGATTGTTAAGTGTCGCCGGTCGGCGCACGCTTCTTTGAATTGAGAGCAATTCAGGAATTATTATGGCATTTGATCAATCATACATATATCGCAAAGAAGTTGACTGGTCGCTCCTCCACGAGGGATTAACAATTCCAGTTCATCTTCAAATTGCTTTTAAGGCACTGCTTGATGGATACGAACGCGGTGTTGGCAGGAGAATTATTACCACGGCGAATAAATAGAGT
>DIUB01000026.1 GCA_002422265.1 Geobacter sp. UBA6169 | reverse complement strand
CGTTCTCCTCCAGCATGGTACCGCCAAGATCATTGGCTCCAAAGAACAGGGCCACCTGGGCCAGTTTGGCCCCCTGGGTCACCCAGCTGGCCTGGATATTGGGGATATTGTCCAGAATAATCCGTGAGAGGGCCAGCACCTTGAGATATTCCACGCCGGTGGCAGTAACGCCGCCCAACTCAGTATTTCCAGGCTGATATGTCCACGGGATGAACGCGGTGAACGATCCCCCCTGCGCCTGCAGTTCCCGTATTCTGAAGATATGCTCAATCACCTGCTGCGGGGTTTCAGTGCTGCCGAACATCATGGTTGCGGTGGTGGTCATCCCCAGTCCTGCCGCTGCAAGCATCACCTCACCCCACCGTTTCCAGCCGATCTTTTTGGGTGAGATGGTCTGACGCACCTCATCCACCAGGATCTCGGCCCCGCCACCCGGCACCGATGTCAGTCCGGCAGCCTGGAGTTGTTCCAGCACCTGCTGTACGGTCAGGCCGTGCCGGTCAGCCAGATGGCAGATTTCAGCCGGTGAAAGCGAGTGGTTCTGCACCTGGGGAAAGTGCTGCCTGATCTCCTGAAACAGCTCTTCAAAATAGTAGATATCCAGATCAGGGTGCAGCCCCCCCTGCATCAGCAGCTGGGTACCGCCATGCTGCACCAGCTCCTCTATCTTGGCAAAGATGGTCTCATGATCCAGAAGGTAGGCATCAGGTGCTTCGACATCACGGTAAAAGGCGCAAAACGAACAACGCGATTCGCAGACATTGGTGTAGTTGACATTACGATCCACCACAAAGGTGACCAGATTATCAGGGTGACGATCCCGCCGGATAGCATCGGCCCATTGTCCCAGCGCCAGCAGATCACCCTGCTGCAGCAGCTCCAAGGCCTCGTCACGATTCGGGGTTGGATGCTGCGTACTCATGCCACAATCCCTTGTGCCAGCAGTTCTCGCAGTTCTGACGGTATGCGCCGGGCCTTCAATGCCGGTGATACACAGGCCAGCGTAACCTCGGCCTGCACCAGCAGCTGATTTTCACTGCAGCGCAGCACCTGCTGACGCAGTGTAAAGGATGAGCCCCCCACCATGACCGGTATTGTGGTTACCTCAAGCAGGTCATCATGCCGGGCTGGCGCCTTGAAATCGATCTCCATCCGCACCACCGGGAATACAGCCCCATCGGAAGCCATCGCCGCAACGGAGATCCCCTGCTCCCGCAGATATTCAGTCCGGGCCCGCTCCATGTAGTTCAGGTAATTGGAGTGGTACACTACCCCGGCGGCATCGGTATCTTCATAATAGACTCTGATCTTCATCAGCTGCTCCAAGCCAGACACTTTACTGCAGATACCAGGCCACTGCAACCGCAGTTACAGCGAACAGAACAAAATCAGGGCCAAATCCATGTTTAATGCAAAATGGCGCCGTATACCGGCGCCAAACTGTTTTAGGCACAAAGCCATAGATTACTATTCCTGATCCACTAAAAACGCCTTAAACGCGCTATACCGAGCCCCGCCGTTTGAGTCCTTTGTTTATGGGCCTTTACGCAGTATCACCAAGCTGCGGCCCCCCATCTGCATAGGAAGACCATAATTCACAACCGATTCAGTGCGCAACTTGAGCGCATGCAATTGTTCACGGTCTTGTTCAGCCTCGTTAGCACCACCAGAGCTGCGCATTGAGATTATCCTTCCCCCTTGGCAGACCAGAGGCGCTGTCAACTCGGCAAAAAGTATCAGACTGCTGAAGGCTCGTGAAGCGACCAGATCAAAACTGCCAGGCTGCTTAATTGCTAATTCCTCGGCTCTTCCATGCAGAGGCTGCAGATTGTCCAGTTTCAGCAGACGGGCGATGTGCCTCTGAAAGCTGACCTTCTTTCCCACCGCATCAATGGAGCTGACAAAGCAATCAGGCCGCATCACCGCCAGCACCAGTGCCGGGAAGCCTGCGCCTGAACCAATGTCCAGTAAATGTTCTCCGTGACGCAGATGTGGTACCAAATGCAGCGAATCAATCAGGTGTTTGACCGTCATCTCATCCGGGCTGGTGATAGCGGTGAGATTGATCCGTTTATTCCAGCGCAGCAGCTCATGCAGCAGCAGCTCAAAGGCCTTGCTCTGCTGATCGCTAATCTGCAGTCCGATCTCTGCGCCTGCAGACTCCAACAGCCTACGGTTCACTGCACTGTTCTCCCTTGCCCTTGAGCACAACTGCCAGTATGGCAACAGCTGCCGGAGTCACCCCCTGAATCCGGGCTGCCTGACCCAGCGTATCGGGCCTGAACCGCTCCAGCTTTTCCCTCACTTCAGAGGTCAGCCCCGGTATCGCCCGGTACTCCATATCAGCCGGTATCCGCGCCTCTTCCTGTTTCCGCATCCGTTCGATCTGCTCAAGTTGGCGCTCAATATAGCCCTGATACTTGACCTGGATCTCCACCTGCTCCCTGACCGCAGCGTTCAGCCCAACAACCTGCGGGTCAATCTCCTGCAACTGCTCGTAGCCGATCTCCGGCCGCCGCAGCAGATGTTCAAAGCTGGTTCCCTTCTGCAGGTCACTGCAGCCATAACGGCTACACCACTGCCTCTGGTCATCGTCAAGACTGAGACGGGTAGCTCGTACCCGGCCAAGCTCTTCCTGTATCTGCTGTCGCTTGTGACAGAATCCGGCATAGGTTGCCTCATCCACCAGCCCGACCCGGTAACCGATCTCCCGTAGCCGGATGTCGGCATTATCCTCGCGCAGCAGCAGACGGTATTCGGCTCGCGAGGTAAACATCCGGTATGGTTCTTTCGTTCCCAGGGTAACCAGATCATCCACCATCACCCCGATGTACGACTCATGCCGTCCCAGCATGATCGGCTGTCTGCCCAGCACCTTGAGGGCAGCGTTGATCCCTGCCAGTATTCCCTGGCCAGCAGCCTCTTCATAGCCGGAGGTACCGTTGATCTGTCCTGCATGGAACAGGTTGGCTATCAGCTTGGTCTCCAGGGTGGCGTGCAGCTGCACCGGATTGACGTAATCATACTCGATGCCGTAGGCGGGCCGCATGATCTCAACCTGTTCGAGTCCGGCCATAGAGCGGTAAAAGGCGATCTGGATATCAATCGGCAATGAAGTGGACATGCCGCTGGGATAGTACTCCACCGTATCCAGCCCCTCCGGCTCAATAAAGGTCTGATGGCGCTCCTTGTCCGGAAAGCGAACAACCTTGTCTTCAATCGAAGGGCAGTAGCGGGGGCCAATCCCCTCGATCACACCGGCATACAGCGGCGAACGGTCCAGACCGCTACGGATGATCTCATGGGTGCGCGGGTTGGTATAGGCGATATAGCAGGGCACCTGCGGCATGGTGATCCGTTCGGTACTGAAGGAAAACGGCACCGGCGGGTCATCACTGTATTGGGCCTCAAGCCTGCTGAAGTCGATGGTTCTGCCATCCAGTCGCGCCGGTGTACCGGTCTTGAGCCGCCCTACTTCGAAACCAAGTCCCTTCAGCTGGTCAGACAACCCCACAGACGGGAGATCCCCGGCCCGGCCACCGGAGTAATTGATCAGTCCGATATGAATCAGTCCGCGCATAAAGGTGCCGGTGGTCAGCACCACGGTCCTGCCCAGAAAACGGATGCCGCTGCGTGTATCCACCCCGCGCAGTTCGTCACCTTCCAGATAGAGGGCTGTCACCTCCCCCTGCTTGACATGCAGATTAGCCTGCTGCTCCAGTATCCGCTTCATGCGCAGTCGGTAGAGCTGCTTATCGGCCTGGGCTCGGCCAGCCCGAACTGCGGGGCCCTTACGCGTATTCAATACGCGAAACTGAATGCCGGTAGCATCAATATTTTTGGCCATCTCACCACCCAGTGCATCGATTTCACGCACAAGGTGCCCCTTGGCCAGGCCACCAATAGACGGGTTGCACGACATGACCGCCATACCGTCCAGACTCATATTCAACAGCAGCGTCCGGCAACCCATCCGGGCAGCAGCCAGAGCAGCCTCGCATCCGGCATGACCGGCTCCCACCACAATAACTTCGTATGTCGTCTCGTAGCTATGCATAGCTGCCACCATGTTTCACGTGAAACATCTTCATTTACCGATGCAGAACGAGGAGAAGATAACATCCAGCAAATCATCCGTAGATGTCTCGCCAGTAATCTCACCAAGGGCAGACAGTGCAGCCCGAAGGTCAAGGGCCAACAGCTCAGGGGGTAGTCCCTGCGCAGCGCTATCAGTAAAGTCGTGCAGTGACTGAAGCACGCGCAATAAAATGTCACGGTGCCGAACACTGGATATAACAGCAGACTCGTCAGATGAAAGCCGGTTGGTCTGAACAAAATAATCGTAAATCAGGCGCGATAGATGATCAATGCCGGCACGGTTGCGTGAGGAGACGTGGCAGACTCCCAACGGTGCCGTCAAAAGCGAAAGATTGATCCGCTGCGGCAGATCTGCCTTTGTTACCACCAGCAGATAGGGGACGGCTCCAAGTCCCGCTGTCAACGCGGGCAGTTCGTCATGTTGCTCGGTCGTACCATCCAGCAGCAGCAACACCAGGTCGGCTTCAGCCACCTTGTCAAGGGCACGTCGCACCCCTTCTTCTTCAATGCAGTCGGTGTGGTGACTCCGAATACCGGCAGCATCAATCACCTTAACCGGCAGCCCGTCAAGGGAGATCGTCTCCTCAATCAAATCGCGGGTGGTACCCGGCAGATCAGAGACAATCGCGCGGTCAGTGCCGGACAGAGCGTTCAGCAGACTGGATTTACCAACATTGGGGCGCCCGAGCAAAAGCGCCGATACACCATCACGCAGCACCCTGCCAGTGCTGAAACTGGACAACAGTTGCTCAACACGGGATAGAACCAATGCGATCTGCTGCTCAACAACGGCAAAAACAGTAGGATCGACCTCATCTTCAGGAAAGTCAACATGAGCCTCAACAAGCGCCAGGGCTTCCAGTAATGGTTCCTTCATAGCGAAAAAAGCCCGAGAAAGATGCCCCTCACGCTGTGCATGTGCAAGCTGGAGCGAGCGTTCAGCGCGACTGGCAATAAGATCCATAACTGATTCAGCCTGTACCAGATCAATGCGGCCATTCAAAAAGGCACGTCGGGTAAACTCACCGGGTTCAGCCAGGCGGGCACCGGCAGCAATACAGGCCTCAAGCACCGTGCGTATCAGGTAGTAACCACCATGACAATGCAGTTCCAAGACATCTTCACGGGTATAGGAACGGGGTGCTCGCATCAGCACTGCCATCCCTTCATCCAGTTGACGTCCATCAGCAGGATGACGCAATCGACCATAGAAAAGGCGGTGGCTCTCAAAGCCACCGCCGCCGACTATGCCGGGACCTGTGAAAACCACCTGTCCTATCTGTTCGGCTTGCGGACCGCTGACCCGCACAATGCCGATCCCCCCGTTACCCAGAGGGGTTGCTATGGCCGCAATCGTGTCACGTACATACATAACTGAAGAAAATCAGTCCTTGACCAGTTTATTGATGTACATCTGCTGGCCGATGGTCAGGATGTTGTTTACCAGCCAGTACAGCACCAGTCCGGATGGGAAGGTCAAAAACATGAACGTAAAGATAATCGGCAGTGACAGCATGATCTTCTGTTGCAGCTCATCCATATTGGAGGGAGTCATTTTCTGCTGGATGAACATGGTTGCACCCATCAGTATCGGGGTCACATAGAACGGGTCCTTATCCGAAAGATCCGTTATCCACAGATAAAAAGGGGCATGGCGCAACTCAATAGAAAACATCAATGCCTTATACAGGGCAAAGAAAACCGGAATCTGAACCAGCATCGGCAGGCACCCACCCAACGGGTTAACCTTGTGCTCGCGGTACAGTTCCATCACCGCACGGTTCATGGCATCCTTGTCGTTTTTATACTTCTCCTTCAGCGCCATCATCTTGGGCTGCAGTTTGCTCATATCCTTCATTGACTTGTAGCTCTTGTGCGTCAAAGGGAAAAATATGATCTTGAGGATAACTGTGATGATGATAATAGCAATCCCGTAATTACCAACATAATTATAGAAAAATTTGAGCGAATATAGCATCGGCTTTGCAAGTGCCGAGAACCACCCCAGGTCAAGGGATTGCTCAAGGGCGCTACCTTGTGCCTTAAGGATATCAATATCTTTGGGGCCGACAAAAAGTTTATGGCTGACCGTAACCGACTGCCCGGGCGCAGCAGAGAAAGCCGGAGTGGTGATGTCGGATTCCAGAAAGCCGGCAGCACTCTTCTTCAGTTCAACAGAAGCGATACTGTTGTTAACCGCCATGACTGCAGATAAGAAATACTTGTCATTCAAGGCAGCCCAGGCTACTGATTTATCGTATTTTTTTGATGATGAAGCCACATCGCCCGGCACGGTAGTCTGCAGCGAATTATCGGCATAGAGCGAAATACCATAGGTCTCGTAACGACTGCTCGTTACAAAAGGGAGAAAAGATTCACCCGCACCATCTGTTTTCGGAGGGTCAAAAAATGAGCTGATCGTATGCTGGAACGAACCGACAACGGCAGCAGCACTGTTGTTGACCAATTGGGTATCAAGGGTAATGGCATAACTACCGGCCTCAAAACCATAGGTTTTGCGAACCACAAAACCCTGGGTATCTACATAGGTGAAAACCAGTTGTTTCTGATCCCCTGACGATAACTTCAAAGATGGTGCGGAAGGACTGTAGACAGCCTGACCTGAAAGCGCAAAACCGACGCCGCGGGTTGCAAACGGAAGTGCCGTCGGATCTGACTGGGCCAACAGGGTTACCAGCGGTGCAGCTGGCTTGTTTGATTCACGAAAATCTTTCAGGGTCAGGCTCTTCAACGATGCACCGGCTCCGCTGAATACTGCCGTGTAACGATCAGTTTCAACCGTAACTTCTTGTGCAGGCTTGCCAACTGGTGCAGCTGGTACCGCGGTCGTTGTGACCGGTTGCACACTAACAGCCGGAGCAGCACCGACATTCTGGGTGGTAACTGCCGGAGGCGTCGCTGTATCTGCCGGTGCCTGTTTTTGCTGAGGACCGTATAACAGGGAAAAAAGATAAAAGACACCGATTGAAAGGACAATAGCCAGTAACGCTCGTTTTTCCATAAAAACTCCAGTACCGTCAGCGAACAGGATCATACCCGCCCGGATGCCACGGGTGGCAACGGAACAGGCGGGCCATGGTCAGCAGGAGTCCCCTGCCGGGTCCATAACGACGGATTGATTCAAGTGAATACTCGGAACAGGTGGGATAAAATCGACAGCTGCCGGGAAGTACGGGTGAGATAACCAACTGGTATGTGCGAATCACTGCTATGAGCAATCGTGACAGCATGCAGGGGAACCAATCTGCTGAAAAGCTCGATGCAACTCGGTGAACAGAACCGTTGTGCTCTTTTCAGCAGCCTGACGTCGAACAATCACATTCAGATCAACGCCAGGCAAGCAGGTACAATGGTGACGAAAGAATTCTCTGACAATGCGCTTCAGTCTGTTCCGAACAACAGCGTTGCCGGTCTTTTTACTGGCGGTTATCCCAAGCCGCGGATGTGTGCAATCGTTTTGCTTCCAGATAACAAGAAAAGACCGTCCGGAGACCACAGTGGTACTATCGGACAGTCTTAGATACTCTGATCTGCTCAGTAGGCGAAACTGCTTAGGAAAACAGGCGCCACACTCCGACACAGGAAAAGGCAGACTGCTTATTTAGCTGCTATCTGAACCGAAAGGCGTTTACGGCCTTTGGCGCGGCGTCTCTTGATAACCAGACGGCCATTCTTGGAAGCCATACGGACCAGAAAACCATGGGTACGTTTACGGGATGTGTTGCTGGGCTGAAATGTTCTTTTCACGGCTTAACTCCATTTAAATACAAAAAGTTCGTGTCGTTTCAACAGACACGTCAATCGAACAGTAAAGCGAACGCATCCTATACCTAACAAGGACTGCAGCTGTCAAGTATTTTGTTTTATACGTAAATCTGATTAGCCGTTGAAAAAAAAGAACGGCTCTGCTACTGTTTCACGCCCGCTTCGGCTGATTTACTTTGTAAACTTAGAATTAAGGGGCTGTAGTTACAAGCAAAATAGAGTTATCAACAGCTGTTGATATCCCTGTTCATAAATAAGTACTCACAAATTCGGGCAACACCAGCTACATCGTTCAAATTCCGCTGTACCCTGCAGTCAGGCATGGGCCTGCCACGATCGGAATCTGTATATGCCGTCTTCCAAACATACTGCAGCCATGCGCACCATCTGGGATCAGACCGTAGCCAATCTTGAAAAGGTCATAGCACCACAAAACTTCACTAACTGGATCGAACCGATCAGATTCAGCCATGCAGACCAGCAGGGCCTGTACCTTTTAATTCCTAACCAGTTTTTCAGGGAATGGATTGAAGACAACTACCTTGATCTGATCAGCAGCGCACTTGCTGTTACCTGCGATAAAAACCCGAACATAACATTCATTATTGATGAAGCTGACAGCAGCGATCCGCTGCCTCTCACACTGCCGGACGTTCCCCAGACGGACCAGGGGAAGGCAACTGATCCCTTTTCCCTGGAAGCAGGCTCGACCAGAGAGTCTACTCCCCTTAACCCACGTTATACCTTTGAACAGTTTGTCAGCGGCTCCGGCAATCAGTTTGCCCATGCTGCGGCAATGGCAGTGGCCAACAATCCGGCCATCACCTACAATCCACTCTTTATCTACGGTGGTGTCGGACTGGGCAAGAGTCACCTGCTGAACGCCGTGGGACACCTGATACTGACAAAAAATCCGCCAACACGCGTCTTTTACTGTTCAGCCGAGAAATTCATGCATGAGATGGTCAACTGCATCAAGCTCAACAAAATGGATGAATTTCGTGCACGATACCGTTCGGTTGATGTGCTGCTGATTGATGATATCCAGTTTATTACTGGCAAAGAGCGGACCCAGGTTGAATTTTTCCACACTTTCAACGCACTGTACGAGGCACACAAGCAGATCGTCATCACCTCGGATAAGTTTCCCCGAGAAATGCCGAATCTGGAAGAACGTCTCCGGTCCCGTTTTGAGTGGGGGCTGATTGCAGATATACAACCCCCTGACCTGGAAACCAAAATAGCGATCCTGAAAAAAAAGGCCGAGCTGAACCGTATCCAGCTGCCGGACGACGTGGCTTATTTTCTGGCCTCCAGTGACACACGCAACATACGTGAGCTAGAGGGAATGCTGATCAGACTGGGGGCCTACAGCAGTCTGCAACACATACCAATCACCCTTGCCATGGCAAAACACAATCTGAAAGACATTCTGGTTGACAAGCGCAAGGAGATATCAATTGAACTAATTCAGAAGGTAGTAGCTGACCATTTTGGACTCAAGGTGGCTGACCTTAAATCAGAGAAGCGGCTTAAGGCATTTGTTCAGGCTCGCCAAATAGCAGTCTGGCTCTGCCGAGATATGACCAGTGCCTCATATCCTGACATTGGCGCACGATTCGGAGGCAAGGACCATTCAACCGTTATTCATGCAGCCAAAAAAATTGATAAGTTGCTGACAGAAGATCCTAACCTTGCAAAAACAATCGAAGAACTTAAAGAAAATATACAAAAGTAGCTTATCACCAGTGACATGTGGACAGATGTGTGGACAGATGTTGAAAAACTGGTACCTGTGGAAAAACAGCAAAACCCCGTTTAAACATCAACAGGGCTCATTTTTAAAATAATCATTTAAAACATACTATTATGCGTTTTAAACAGAATCAACAGCCCTATATACATCATCAAAGAGATTTATAATAAAAAATGAATACTACTGCTGGTAAGGCACTGCAGAAGGAGGCTGACATGCATTTCAAAATTGAACGTGATATCTTTTTGAAGGCGTTGCAAAAGGTGCAGGGAATTGTTGAAAAACGTACCTCAATGCCGATCCTTTCCAACATCCTGCTTGAGGCAGCAGGAGATGCCATTGAAGTTACGGCAACCGATCTTGAGGTGGGGTTGAAAGGCAGATATCCAGCAAAGGTAGAGCGAGATGGCAAGATTACGGTGGGAGCCAAAAAACTCTATGAAATTGTCAAGGAACTGCCTAACGAGGAGATTGCCTTTACCGCAAAGGATAATGACTGGGTTGAAATTATCTGCGGTAAGGTACGGTTCAATATTGTCGGCTTACCTTCAGATGAATTTCCGGCGGTTGCCGTTGTCAAAGATGAACAGCTGCTTGAACTGGAAGCGGCCCTCTTGCGCAGAATGATTGAAAAAACCTCCTATGCTATCTGCAATGATGAAACCAAATATAATCTGAACGGTATCTTTACGCGAGTTGAGCAGACCGATGCCGGTCAGGTACTCAAGATGGTGGCCACAGACGGACATCGACTCTCAATCGCTGCCGGTGCCTTTACCGGACAAGCCAACCCGGAACTGCTTAAAGGGGTTATTCTGCCGAAAAAAGGGATTTACGAGATCAAGAAGATCACTGATGAAGGTGACGGTCTGTTGCAGTTTGGTTTTGTCAATGCAAGCGCAGTTATCAGAAAAGGTGATACTACCTTGGTCATGCGTCTGGTGGATGGTGAATTCCCTGACTACACCCGGGTCATTCCGGCAGCCAATGATCAGATCGTTAAGGCTCGCCGCGAAGCATTGATCCATGCTGTACGCCGGATGGCAATTCTCTCCAGCGAAAAATTCAAAGGGATTATGCTGGAGATCGAAAACAACGGCATCAAAATCTCATCCAGTAATCCGGAACTGGGTGATGCCATGGAAGAGCTGGATGTTACTTTCGAAGGCGCACCGTTTTCGGTACGATTTAATGCACGCTATCTGCTTGATGTGCTGATGGTATGTGAAAGTGAACAGGTGCAGATGAAGTTCAGAAATGAACTTTCCCCTTCAATTGTAACGCCGGATTCCGATGATGACCTATTGGCTGTGATCATGCCGATGAGGCTCTAGTGCCGCGTGTATCTGAAACAGCTTCAGCTTGAACAGTTTCGTAATCTGACTGCAGCACAATTTGAGCCGGGCAGGTATCTGACCATCCTGCATGGTCAAAATGGACAGGGAAAAACAAATCTGCTTGAAGCGGTCTATATGCTGGGTAGTGGCCGGGCCTTCAGGACCGCCAAGGTACCGGACCTGATTCAGCATGGCAGCAAGAGCGCCGCTGTTGCCGGACGGATAGAGTCGGCCGGTGTTGAAAACAGACTGCTGCTACTGCTGGACGGGAACAGCCGGCGGATCAGCATAGATGCAAAAACAGTCTACCGTGCAGCTGAGCTGCATGGAAAACTGGCAGTTGTCATCTTTACTCCTGATGACACTGCCATGATCAAGCTGGGGCCTGAGACCAGACGCCGCTACCTTGATCGGAGCCTGTATGCCGGTAATGCAGGATTTTTGCAGGATTACCACAACTATTACCGGACCCTGAAACAGCGTAATGCACTGCTCAAGAGCAACCAGCAGCAGGAATTAACGCTCTGGACCGAGCAGCTGGCAGCAGCCGGTATCAGGCTGATGCAGCACCGCAGCAGGTACCTGACAGAACTGCAGCACCTGTTACAGCACCAGTATGCACAGCTGGCCGGCAACAATGAAAGCGTTGCCCTGCAGTACAAACCTGATGTAGCCGCAACCACGGCAGCAGAACTGCTGGATACCATGCAGGCCCATCAGGAACAGGATCTGCGCTACAAGACAACCAACAGAGGTCCCCACCGGGATGATCTGCTGTTTCTGATCAACGAGCGTCCCTTGAAAGGTTTTGGCTCCCAGGGGCAGCAGCGCAGTTTTGTGCTGGCCCTGAAACTGGCAGAACTGGATCATCTGCAGCAGACCTTTGGCGAAGAGCCGGTGCTGTTACTGGATGACATAGCCTCAGAACTGGACCGTCAACGGATCAGCAACCTGGTGACCTACCTGCGACAGCGGCAGGTACAGGTGGTCATTACCACAACCGACGTAACCCCCTTTCAGGAACTTCTGCATAATGACAGCAGACTCTACCGGGTGGAGGGGGGCAACCTGACGTATGAAGGAAACGGCATATCATGAATGAGCTTGCACAAAACGGAACCACTGAATATGGCGCAGAAAGCATCAAAGTATTAGAGGGCCTCTCCGCAGTCCGCAAACGTCCGGCCATGTATATAGGCTCCACCGCAGCACCGGGATTGCATCATCTGGTCTACGAGATTGTGGACAACTCCATTGACGAGGCACTGGCTGGTCATTGTAACGAAGTCACGGTCACCATCAACACCGACGGCTCAGTCACGGTGGTTGATAACGGTCGGGGCATTCCCACTGACATGCATTCATCAGAAGGACGCTCTGCAGCCGAGGTTGTTCTCACCGTGCTGCATGCCGGCGGCAAGTTTGACAATGATTCCTACAAGGTCTCCGGCGGCCTGCACGGTGTGGGTGTGTCGGTGGTCAACGCCCTGTCCAAATGGCTGGA
This sequence comes from Geobacter sp. UBA6169, assembly GCA_002422265.1. Classification (GTDB taxonomy): domain Bacteria; phylum Desulfobacterota; class Desulfuromonadia; order Geobacterales; family Pseudopelobacteraceae; genus Trichlorobacter. The sequence goes on along the minus strand of DIUB01000026.1, from coordinate 632 downwards.
GCTGGAGATCAGGCGCGATGGCAAGATCTGGCACCAATCCTACCGGCGCGGCGAACCCCAGGCACCGCTTGAGGCAACCGGCACTACCCGTAAGCGCGGTACCAAGATCACCTTCATGCCGGATGAGGAAATTTTTGAGACCACTGAATTTTCCTTTGACATCCTCTCTCAGCGGCTGCGGGAACTGGCCTTCCTCAACGCCGGGGTCAGGATCAAGATCACTGATGAGCGGAACGACGGCAAGGCCCACGACTTTTTCTATGAAGGTGGGATCAACTCATTTGTGGAATACCTGAACCGTGCCAAGACTGTACTGCATCAGAAACCGATCTACTTCAAAGGAGAAAAAGGCGGCGTTGAGATGGAAGTCTCCATGCAGTACAACGACTCCTACGATGAAAAGATCTTCTCCTTTGCCAACAACATCAACACCCATGAGGGCGGCACCCACCTGGCAGGTTTCAAGGCGGCCCTGACCCGCACCATGAACACCTACGCTGCCGGTAACAACCTGATGAAAAACGCCAAGGTTGCCATCTCCGGTGATGACCTGCGGGAAGGAATGACCTGCGTCATTTCGGTCAAGATCCCCCAGCCCCAGTTTGAGGGCCAGACCAAGACCAAGCTGGGCA
>DIUB01000187.1:4895-6687 GCA_002422265.1 Geobacter sp. UBA6169 | reverse complement strand
CCGGATCGCGCAGGTTCATGTTGGGTGAGGCCATGTCGATCCTTGCCCGCAGCACCTTGGCGCCGTCAGCAAACTCTCCGGCCCGCATCCTGCGGAACTGGTCCAGATTCTCTTCAACAGAACGGCTACGGAAGGGGGAATCCTTGCCCGGCTCGGTCAGGGTGCCGCGATACTCCTTCATCTGCTCCGGGGTCAGATCATCCACATAGGCCTTGCCCTGCTGGATCAGGTACTCGGCCCACTGGTAGAGCTGCTCAAAATATTCTGAGGCGTGGTAGAGGTTCTCGCCCCAGTCAAAACCCAGCCAACGCACGCTCTCTTTAATCGATTCAATATACTCACGATCCTCTTTGACCGGGTTGGTGTCGTCAAAGCGCAGGTGGCACGTGCCGCCAAAGTCCCGGGCCAGGCCGAAGTTGAGGCAGATCGACTTGGCATGGCCGATATGCAGGTAGCCGTTGGGCTCAGGCGGGAAACGGGTCACCACGGTCTGGTGCTTGCCGCTCTTCAGGTCATCGCTGACAATGGTACGCAGGAAGTTTGCTGTCGGGGTATTGATTGCTTCGGTGGACATGTTATGCCTCATATATACTTAAATTTCTATCAATGTACGTTAACGGCTCTCTTCGTGAGTTTTTCCAGCTGTACCACTACGAAATTATGAAACAAATTGTTCCATAATTTCGTCTAAAATTGCCGCCAGTTCAGGCGGTTCCGCCGCTACAATATTTCCCGTCGTTTCATGTTTGTGGTTCGGGTGAGGAAGTACTGGTTTGTGAGCGGCGTTGTCATAACGGAAGATCAATGTGCCATCTGAATCTTGGCAGTGGTAAGAATAATTAAGCTTTTCAAGACGGTACCGGCAGTCTACATATTCTGTAAAAAAAAGCTGCGTACCGTCGATGAATTCAATACTCCCCTTGAGAACGCCTATCTTTGGAGAGCGAGCATCAAGTACAATCTCCGAAGAGGTAATCAAATTTGTTCTTGCATAGTGGTCGATTACACAGATGATTTGGGTCTGGTATTCGCTAAGCAGCATACTGAATACCTTTAAGGGTTTTCAGTTGGGAAGCAATCCGATCCCGCAGGTTCAATTCACCAGCCCAGACAACATACTCTTGATCTCCATCTGCCAGGTCTTCAGCAGAATACTCCCTCAAAAAAATGTCAGAGGAAACCTGATAGCGATCTTCAAAAACATGAATATGACGTTCTGTTGTACGAATTCCCAATTCAAGCCGGTTTACCTCGGCAGCAATTGCCGAACGCACCAGATCAAGTGCGTTATCTTCTGGGTCTGCCTGTATTTGAATGTTAATCATCGTTGGCCTCCTTGTATCGTTTAGCCCTGCTTTGTGAGAGTTTGCTATCTGACGCGATGCAGGTAAATATCGGGACAAATAATCAGGCAACCGAATCGCGTTAACAAACCTGCTGATGCAAGAAAACTATTTTTTGAAATAATCAACAAAAAGCAGATGGTGAGTCTTGTTTCAAGTTCGACAGACTCCTAGAACCTTACGAATCATCTCTTTTGCCGTTTCCCAATCGTCAAACCGGGCCGTACCATCAGCCAGATCAGCCTCTCGTGCCGCAAGTACTTCAGTATGCCATTCAGGTACCGCAACATCTTGGACGTGGTGAGAAAGATTGTCCCAAAGCATTTCCATGGTTTCAAGCTTCTCAGCCAGGCTCATTTTGTCAACCTGAAGTGCCGCACCCATAGTGCCTCCCTTTATCTGAGGCTTACTCAAACAACTCCCCCAACGAGGAGTTGGCATATTTTGAT
>DIUB01000187.1:0-4791 GCA_002422265.1 Geobacter sp. UBA6169 | reverse complement strand
TTCTACATAAATACAATAGTCTGGCAGTGGTTTCACCGTTTTCACATCCCAGTACATAACAACCTCACAGTGGGGTGATTTTGTAAGGATTCTCTCCGGCTACAGCCAGCTCCCAATCGGCCTGAAGTTCGTCCCGATGAAGTTCTATCCATGCCTGTACCAGGCGCAACTGCTTACGGGGCAATTCTCCAGCCAGAACCTCACCATCGTCAATGCGGATAGATGCTTCAAATTCAGCATATTTGGCATGGAAATGAGGAAGGTTGTGGTGCTGGTTGTCGATCAGATACATGCGGATTATAATTCCGTAGAACATCGATATTATAGGCATTTTATCTTCTCCTTATAGCTTTAACCATGCTTTGTTTGAAGTGAAGACGCCGGAACATAGTTCACCAACTCCCCCAGCAGGGAGTTGGCGTATCCTTCAAGAATTTTTACATCCACCAGCGTGCCGATCAGGGCTGGTGAACCTGCCAGATTCACAATCCGTCCGCTGTCACAGCGGCCGCTGACCTGTCCGTGCCGCTTGGCCAGTCCTTCAACCAGTACCTGCTGGATGCTGCCCACATAGGCCTCATTGTGGATACGGGAGTGGACTGCCTGCAGCTTCTGCAAGCGATCAAGCCGGGCCAGCTTGACCTCCTTTGCCAGGTCATCCTTCAGATCAGCCGCCTTGGTGCCGGGTCGGGGGGAGTAGACAAAGGAGAACAGGTCAAAGTAGTTAACCGACTCCATCATTGAGAGGGTCTCCTCAAATTCGGCCTCGGTCTCACCCGGAAAACCGACAATCATGTCGCCGGTAATCTTGATCTCCGGCCTTGCCTGACGCAGCTTGTAAATAGTTTCCAGATAGTGCTCACGGCTGTAGCCCCGGTTCATAGCCTGCAGTATCCGGTTGTTACCGGCCTGGGCAGGCAGGTGCAGAGAGCCGCACAGCTTGGGCAGGTCTGCAAAACAGGCGATCAGGTCATCGGACATATCCTTGGGATGGGAGGTGACAAACCTGAGCCGCTCAATACCGGATACCGCAGCTACCGCCCTGACCAGTTCTGCAAAGGGAGGCTGCTGTTCACCTTTCAGGCCATAGGAGTTGACGTTCTGGCCCAGCAGCACCACCTCTTTTACCCCCTGTTCAGCCAGTTCATGTACTTCGTCCAGGATGTCGGCATACCTGCGGCTGATCTCCCGGCCCCGCACGTAGGGGACAATACAGTAGGCGCAGAAGTTGTCACAGCCTTGCATCACGGTCACAAAGGCAGAAACCCGCTTGCGCCCTTCAATGGGCGGAAACAGATCCAGCCGCTCACCACTGTCCAGAAACTGGGTCTCTGCCCGGCGCCTGCCGGCTTCAGCATCCCGCACCATCTCCGGCACCAGATGCAGGTTGTGGGTGCCAAACACCAGATCAACCCAAGGAAATTTCTGCAGCAGCTCTTCCCCCATCTGCTGGGCAACACAGCCGGCCACCCCGATCAATACACCGGGACGTTTCTTTTTCAGGTTTTTCAGGTTGGCAATATTCTGCAGCAGGCATTCCTCTGCCCCGGCCCGTACCGTGCAGGTGTTGAACAGGATCAGCTTTGCCTCATGCCTGCGGCTGGTCTGGGTATACCCCAACGGCTGCAGCATGGTCACAATCCGCTCAGAATCGTTGACATTCATCTGACAGCCAACCGTATCAATGTAGAGTTTTTTCTGGTTCATAGAATCGTTTTTTATAGTGTTTTTGAGGCATTCCGTCAATACAAAGCTGGCTTGAACAACAGTTTTTGTGGCAGAGTATGACTCTGCCTGCTATAGTATTTCGCTTTTAATATAGACGACCCAAGGAAATCGTACCATGAAGATAGCCGACAAACTCGCAACCGGTTCCCGTTTTGTCTCGGTGGAGTATTTTCCTCCCAAAGAGCGCCAGGACTGGCCTGCATTTTTCAAGGTGGTGGAACGTCTTGCCGGCCTCAACCCGCTGTTTGCGTCGGTCACCTACGGTGCCGGCGGCAGCAACCAGAACGCCACCCTGGAGATCGTCACCACCATGCAGCGGGAGCTGGGGCTGGAGACCATGGCCCACCTGACCTGTGTGGGTGCCCAGGCTGATCGCCTGAACCGTTTTCTGGATGACCTGACTGCTGCCGGTATCCAGAACATCCTGGCCCTGCGCGGCGACCCGCCCCAGGACACCCCGGCCAGCGAGATTACGGAAAGCCCTTACCACTTTGCCTCGGATCTGGTCAGCTTTGTACGCCAAGGCCACCCGGAGATGGGAATCGGCGTGGCAGCCTATCCGGAGACCCACCCTGAGGCAATCTCACCAGAATCAGATCTGGGCTACCTGAAGCTGAAGATGGATCTGGGGGGTGATTTTGCCGTGACCCAGCTCTTCTTTGACAACCAGCTCTACTTTGATTTTGTGAAGCGTGCTCAGGAGCGGGGCATCACCAAGCTGATCATTCCCGGCATCCTGCCGGTACTGAACCTGAAGATGATCGAGCGGATCAAACAGCTCTCCGGCGCCTTTATCCCGCCTGATTTCATGGCTAGCCTGGAAGCGGCTGATAGCCGCGGCGGCGCAGCCGAAGTACGCAAAGTGGGTGTTGCCCATGCCCGCAAACAAGCCGAAGAGCTGCTGGCTAGCGGTGTGCAGGGGGTACACCTCTACACCTTTAACAAGGCCGAAGCCATACTTGAACTGACTGAAGGGCTCTTACCGTAATTTTTTATCCTTGCAGGCTATCATTGTTTGATGCCATTATAATCTTACCGCATCTTACCTTTGGAGGGACACAATGGAGACAACTCTGTCCAGCAAAGGACAAATCGTTATTCCTCTGCAAATAAGAAATCTGCATGGCTGGCGGCCAGGTGCCTCCTTTACCATTATTGACAGCGGAGATTCCTTGATTCTGCAGCCAATACAGACCAAAACAACAACCAAACTGGATGAGGTGATTGGTTGTGCCGGATATCAGGGAAAAAAGAAAAGCCAGGCAGAGATGGATACCGGCATACTTGAGGAAGCCAAAAGACGGGTAGCTGAATGGTCTCGGTAGATACCAATCTTGTTGTGCGGCTACTGGTCAATGATGACCCGGCGCAAACCATTAAAGTGACAAAGCTGTTCACGACTGAAAAAATATTCATCGCCAAAACAGTTGTTCTCGAAACCGAATGGATTCTGCGAGGGGTCTATAGCCTTGACCGTAAAACAACAAACAACGCACTGCGTAAACTTTTGTCTCTGGAACAGGTCATTATTGAGGATGAAAGCATACTTTTTGATGCATTGGACAACCATCAGCAAGGGATGGATTTCGCAGATGCCCTCCACCTGTCTTCAAGTCATCGGGCAGCATCGTTTGCTACCTTTGATTCAAAGTTTAAAGCCACTGCCAGAAAACTGTCACTGAAACCAATGGTTGTTGTTCCGTAATCACTGTTCACCTTGCAAAAGGAGGTATGCTCATGCTTGTGCAGCTCACCATCAATGACGCTGAATTCCCGGCATTCAAAAATATTATTGAACACCTGAAAAGCGGTATGGTGGAGCAGGTCAGTGTACTGGATGTAGACCAGGCATCGTTTGTGGTGTCATCTGCCCAGGCAGTACGTGAGCGGGTACAGCAGGCAGAGGCACGGGGAGCCTACACCGATCATGCCACCTTCTGGGATGGTCTGACCGTGGATAGCAAGTAATGCAGATTGTCTACGAAGAGCAGTTCAGAAACCAGCTTCAGGAAATACTGGCCTTCATAGCCAAAGACAACCCTGGTGCAGCCAGACATTTTCGCAACCAACTGAAAAACCGTATTGAACAGATTCCTGATACACCACTTGCCTGCAGAAAATCCCGTTATTTTGATGATGAGACACTGCGAGACCTGATCTTCATGGGGTATACGGCAATCTACCGTATAACGCCTGATGAGATCAGGATGCTTGACCTGTTCAAGTGGCAGGAACGATAAGAGTATCTATTTCATTCTCCGTAGTAAGGACACCATATCACCATGACCAAGAACCCTGTTATCCAGGCCCTTTCCCAGCGTATTTTAATCCTTGACGGGGCCATGGGCACCCAGTTGCAGGCTCGAAATCTGACCGCTGCTGATTTTGGCGGCGAAGCCTATGAAGGCTGCAATGAGATGCTGGTGCTGACCCGTCCTGATCTGATTGAAGATGTGCATAAGGCCTATCTTGCTGCTGGTGCTGATATTGTGGAGACCTGTTCCTTTGGCTCGACCGACATCGTACTGGCTGAGTATGGCCTGGCAGACAAGGTATTTGAGCTGAACAAGGCCTCTGCAGTTGTTGCCCGCCGGGCCTGTGATGCCTTCAGTACACCGGACAAGCTCCGCTTTGTGGCCGGTTCCATGGGCCCCACCACCCGTACCATCTCGGTCACCGGCGGTGTGACCTTTCAGCAACTGGTCAGCGCCTTTAAGGATCAGACCCTGGGGCTCTTGGCCGGTGGGGTTGACCTGCTGCTGCTGGAGACTGCCCAGGACACCCTGAACCTGAAAGCTGCAGCCGAAGGGATCAGGCTGGCTTTTGAACAGACCAGTCAACGGGTACCAGTAATGGTCTCCGGCACCATTGAACCAACCGGCACCATGCTGGCTGGCCAGAATGTGGAGGCGCTGTATGCGTCGCTCACCCATCTGGAAGAGAATCTGGGGCTGATCAGCATCGGCCTGAACTGCGCCACCGGGCCGGAGTTCATGACCGACCACCTGCGGGCCCTGTCAGAGCTGGCCACCTGCCACATCTCGGTCTACCCCAATGCCGGCC
>DIUB01000138.1:11128-11478 GCA_002422265.1 Geobacter sp. UBA6169 | reverse complement strand
ATTCAGGATTTTGAAATCAGATTCCAGGAACTGGAATCACTGCTCTCCGACCCGACCATCATCTCCAACCAGCCGGAGTTCCGCAAGCTCTCCCGGGAACACGCCGATCTGTTGCCGATTGTTGAGGCGTTTCGCCGCTATAAAAAGGTGCTGAGCGAACTGGAAGAGAATCAGGAACTGCTGTCTGACCCGGACATGAAGGAGATGGCGGAGGAGGAGTTGAGCCGCCTGACTGAGGAGCGGGACAGGCTGGATGCCGAGATCAAGCTACTCTTGTTGCCCAAGGATCCCAATGATTCCCGGGATGTTATTCTGGAGATCCGCGCCGGAACCGGCGGTGATGAGTCAGC
>DIUB01000138.1:0-11059 GCA_002422265.1 Geobacter sp. UBA6169 | reverse complement strand
AGACCGAGGCCCAGGGCAGGATTCATACCAGCGCCTGCACCGTGGCGATTATGGCCGAGGCCGAGGATGTGGATATCGACATCAATCCGGCTGATCTGAAGATTGATGTCTACCGTTCTTCCGGCGCCGGTGGCCAGCACGTCAACACCACTGATTCGGCAGTGCGGATCACCCACCTGCCCACCGGCACGGTGGTGGCCTGTCAGGAGGAGCGCAGTCAGATCAAGAACCGGGCCAAGGCGATGAAGGTGCTCAAGACCCGCATCCTGGACACGATCCTGCAGGAGCAGAACGCCAAGATGGCGGCTGACCGCAAGCAGCAGGTGGGCTCCGGTGACCGCTCCGAGCGGATTCGTACTTACAACTTCCCGCAAGGTCGGATGACCGACCACCGGATCGGCCTGACCCTTTACCGTCTGGATTCGATCATGGCCGGTGACATCGAAGAGATCACTGAATCTCTGCGGACGTATTACCAGATGGAAGCATTGAAGGCCCAGAGTGAAGGAGCCTGAAGAAATCTGGACACCGCTGAAGGTGCTGGCCTGGACCACTGGCTACCTGAGCGAAAAGGGTATTGAGAATGCCCGCCGTGAGGCTGAGTGGTTGCTCTGCGCCGCCACCGCTCTGGACCGTATGGGGCTCTACCTCAACTTTGACCGACCGTTGCATGACCACGAACTGACCGTCTACCGCAGTATGGTGGCCCGACGCGGTAAACGTGAGCCGTTGCAGCATATCTTGGGTACCCAGGAGTTTGACGGCCTTGAGTTTATGGTCTCCCCCGCAGCACTGATCCCCCGTCATGATACTGAAGTGCTGGTTGCAACGGCCTGTGCACAGGCGTCCAACGCAGCAACCGTACTTGACATAGGTACCGGTTCCGGCTGTGTTGCCGTTGCCCTGGCCCGTCGCCTGCCCCGGGCCGCTGTTACGGCCATTGACCTCTCACCTGATGCCCTGGCCCTTGCCCGTCGCAATGCCGAACAGCATCAGGTGGCAATCGAATTCCTGCTGGGCTCTTTTTTTCAACCGGTGGCAGACCGTTGCTTTGATCTGATTGTCTCCAATCCTCCCTATATACCGACCCGTGATCTGGCAACTCTGGAGCCAGAGGTGCGTGATTTTGACCCCCGCCTGGCCCTGGACGGCGGCCCGGACGGTCTGGATGCCTACCGCAGTCTGGTGTCAGCAGCGCCGCACTATCTGGCACCCGGCGGCTGGCTGCTGCTGGAGGTGGGGGCGGGACAGGACGCAGCAGTGGCTGAACTCTGTGCAGCAGCAGGATTTGGTGCTATTCTGACCGTACCGGATGGTGCCGGTATCCAACGGGTGGTGGGAGGTGTCTGGCATGGATAGAACTGAGGCATTACGAGTGCTTGAAGAGGCTGACTGCCTGGCTGATCTGGCAACGGTTGAGGCAGCCATTGGCCGTCTGGCACAGGAGATTACCACCAGGATCGGCAAGCTGAACCCGGTAGTACTCTGCGTTATGAATGGCGGCCTGATCTTCTGTGGCCAATTACTGACCCGGTTGTCGTTTCCGCTGGAGGCGGGCTATCTGCATGCCACCCGTTACGGCCGGGATACCTGTGGCGGTGAATTGGAATGGAGAGCTCCGCTGCAGAGTGATGTTGCCGGACGAACCGTACTGCTGGTGGACGATATCCTGGATGAAGGGGTGACCCTGCTGGCCCTGGCAGAGGAGTGCCGCAACCGGGGGGCACGGGAGGTGCTGACCGCCGTGCTGGTGGACAAACAGCACGACCGCAAGGTGCAGCCCGGCTACCGGGCGGATTTTGTCGGACTGCAGATCCCGGATCGGTTTGTGTTCGGTTTCGGGCTTGATTATGACGGCATCTGGCGTAATGCGCCGGGGGTTTTTGCCGTAAAAGGGATGTAGGAGCGTGCTCCTTTGCAAGGGAGGATTGAGATGAAAGAGTTCTTCCAGTTTGAGCGCTTTAACACCTCCTACCGCCAAGAAACTCTGGCCGGTTTTACCACCTTTTTAACCATGGCCTACATTATAGTGGTTAACCCGGCCATTCTTGCTGTTGCCGGTATGCCCAAAGATGCACAGGTTACCGCAACGATCCTGGCTGCGGTGATCGGCTGCCTGGTGATGGCCTTCTGGGCCAAGCGTCCGTTTGCCATTGCGCCCTACATGGGAGAAAACGCCTTTATCGCTTTTGTGGTGGTCAAGGGGATGGGCTTTTCATGGCAGATTGCGTTGGGAGCGGTTTTCTGGGCCGGCCTGGCCTTCATCCTGTTGACGTTATTGAAGGTACGCTCCTGGCTGGCCGAGGCAATTCCGATCACCCTGAAGGCCGCTTTTGCTGTGGGCATAGGGCTTTTTCTGGCATTTATCGGTCTGAACGAGATCGGGCTGGTGGTGCTGGGGGTACCGGGTGCGCCGGTCAGATTGGGCAATATTGCCCAGCCCTCAGTACTGTTGGCTGCTGCCGGACTTCTGCTGACAGTGGTGCTGATGGCACGCAAGGTACACGGAGCCTTGCTGTGCGGTATTGTGGCAACCACGATTGGTTCTGTTGCGCTTGGATTGGTCAGGTTACCGACATCGCTGGTCAGCCTTCCCCCTTCGCTGGAACCGATTCTGCTGAAGCTTGATCTTGCCGGTACGTTACAACCAGGAGTTTTTCCGGTGGTGATGGTGATCTTTATGATGGCTTTTCTGGATACGATCGGTACCCTGATCGGTCTTTCCATGCGGGCCGACCTGTTGGACAAGGACGGAAACCTGCCTGAAATTGAACGGCCGATGCTGGCCGATGCCGTAGCAACCACCGTAGCACCGCTGCTGGGTACCACAACCACCGGCGCCTACATCGAATCGGCCGCTGGTATTGAAGCCGGTGGACGTACCGGTTTTACCGCCCTGGTGGTGGCGGTGCTGTTTGGCCTTTCGCTCTTTTTTGCCCCGCTTTTCAGTCTGGTCCCCAGCTATGCCGCCGGCATTGCGCTGGTGGTGATCGGCGCCCTGATGATCCAGCCGATTACCCGGCTGGATTTTGAGGATTTTACCGAGCTGATCCCTGCATTCCTTACCATCGCCCTGATGATCTTCACCTACAATATCGGGATCGGTATGACGGTCGGGCTGTTTTCCTATCCGCTGATCAAGGCCTGCACCGGCAGGGTGCAAGAGGTTTCTGCCGGGATGTGGGTACTGGCCCTGCTTTCCCTGATCTTTTTCGTGGTGATGCCAAAAGGATAGACTATCGAAATGATCTGGGACCGGTGATCAGCCGCACCTGGCGCTCATGGTACCAGTAGTACCAGACCCAGTTCAGCAGCACCACGATCCGGTTGCGAAAACCGATCAGGTAGTAGATATGCAGCAGCAGCCAGGCCAGCCAGGCCGGGTAACCTTTGAGGCTCATGCCGAAGGCCGCGGCAACGGCTGTATTTCTGCCGATGGTAGCCATACTGCCTTTGTCGCGATAGCTGAACGGAGGCAGTGTCGTTCCCGCCTCACGGGCCAGAATGGCCCTGCCCGCATAGATCCCCATCTGCATCGCCACCGGTGCAATCATCGGCAACACCTTGCTGTCCTGCTCCAGCCAGGCCATATCACCGATCACAAATACCTCGGGATGTTCCGGCAGTGAAAGATCCGGTTGCACCGGTATCCGTCCCCCGCCGGCATGGGCGGTCTGCAGGGTCGCAGCCAACGGTGCCGCCTTGACACCGGCTGCCCAGACCAGGGTGTGGGCCGGGATCACGGCACCATCATGCAGCACTACCCGCTCGCCATCGGCATCGGTCACCTGTGCGTTCAGCAGCACCTCCACCGACATGCTGCGCAGCTTTTGCAGGGTATACATCCCCAGCTTTTCCGGCATTGACGCCAGGAGACGATCGGTGGCCTCCACCAGTACCACCCGTGCCAAATGGGTCCCCAGCTCAGGATAATCCTTGGCCAGCACATAGTTAACCAGCTCGATCAGGGCCCCGGCGAACTCGACACCGGTGGGGCCGCCGCCCACAACAACAAAGGTCATCAGAGATCGCTTGCGGGCCGGATCAGGCTCTGTAACTGCCTGCTCAAAGCAGTACAGTATCTGGTTGCGCAACACCTCGGCATCCGCAAGGGCCTTCAGATCAAAGGCATGCTGCTGCACGGTGGCAAGCCCGAAAAAATTGGTCGCACTGCCGGCCCCCAGCACCAGATAATCGTAGCTCACCTCACCGGCACTGGTCTGTATCTGCCGCTGGTCAAGATCAATGCCGTTGACCTCACTCAGCTGAAAACGGATGTTGGGCCAGGTGCGGGTCATGGCCCGGATGGAATAAGCGATTGACTCCTGCTCAAGGCCGGCTGAGGCCACCTGATACAGTAGCGGCTGGAAGAGATGATAGTTGTTCCGGTCAATCAGCAGGACATCAAGATTACTGCCGGCAAGGGTCCGTGCGGCCCGAACGCCACCAAATCCCATGCCGACGATGACTACGCGTTTTCTGGTCATGGTATGCTCCTTGCGGTACTCTGCCGTAAATCGAAACAGCAGTCTTGTGGTAATAACGTTTTTTTGACGATTGTCAAAGGGATACGTACAAAAAAAGGGGGCTTGCAGGCCCCCTTTGGTGACAGACAGTTCGGCAGGACTACCCTTCGGTCAAGACCTTTTCATCGTAGAGCGCCTCAATCTTGCGACGGTGGCCCAGTTCTACCTCGGCAAAGGTCAACAGTGTCTTTTGCAGCCTGGGGTCTTCGGTCATGCCGGCTGCTGTCTTGTAGAGCTGGTAGGCGTTCTCTTCCGCCTTCAGGGCAAAGGTCAGAATCTCCTGGTAGCTCATCTGGGGATGAAATGGTACATCTTTCAGATATTTACCAATGGTGGCCTCAGGGATCTTGCAGATGTTGACCTCTTCAATCTTGTCCGGATCAACCTTTGAAAAGACTTCTTTGTGGGTAGCCTCTTCTTGGGCCAGCTCTTCAAACATCTTGCGGGCTGCCGGACTCTCGGTCAGCTCTGCGGCGCGCTTGTAGCGCTGGTAGGCACCTTCTTCCAGCTCGACTGCAAACTCAATGACCTCTTTCAGCGAAATGAAGCTCATAAACTCCTCCTTTGTTTATTCAGGGCAATGAAAGGCTGCTATGTATTCAAGGATCTGGGCTGCGTGCTGTTCTGCCTTGGCAACCTTGGTCCAGTGTTTTCTGACCGTGCCGTCACCACAGATAAGTACCGTGGAGCGGGTGATCCCGGTTACCGTTTTACCGTACATCAGCTTTTCACCAAAGGCCTCGTAGGCCTTGAGTACGGTCGCATCGGGATCTGACAGCAGCACCATGTTCAGGTTATGGGCATCGATAAAGCGCTGGTGCGTGGCCAGCGAATCACGGTTGATGCCCAGGATGGTGATGCCGTACTTGTCAAATGCAGGCTTCAGATCACGGAAGCCGGCGGCCTCCTTGATTCAGCCGGAGGTATTGTCCTTGGGATAGAAAAACAGCAGCAGACGTTTGCCCGCGTAGTCTTTCAGGCAATGGCGTTTACCATCGCTCCCTTCAAGATCAAACGGTGGTGCTTTCTGATCAATCAGTGACATTCCTTGGTACTCCGTCAGGTAAGGTGCCAGATTGTATACACCACGTATGATACCTGTCAATATATTGTGATTTCATACAGACGGCAGCGCTGAAGCCGGATGCAACAAACCGGCTGCAGGGAGGCATTGATAGCACTGTAAGGGGACTACGTAAAGTTAGTGCGTGCATTTTGGCTGCAGCAATGTTACTTTTCGGTAACGGAGGTAACATGAGTAACGTGCCAGACCTGTACCAGCATGTTTTGCAAAGCATGGCTGACGGTATCATCTTTGCCGATAGCCAGGACCGTCTGCAGTTTATCAATGAAACGGCAGAACGTATCAGAGGGATCATCGCCGCCAACTTCATCGGTCGTTCGATTGTGTCGGTCCATTCACCCCATTCCGGAGACAAAATTCGTGAATTGCTGCGTAAACTGCGCGACGGCAGCCTGCAACAGGCACGTCGGGTGATCGAGGTCAAGGGTCGCTATTTTGAAAACATCTATTATCCGGTGCGTGACCAGACGGGTGTCTACCTGGGCACCCTGCTGGTCAGCCGTGATATCACCGAGCGGCAGCAGCTGCAGGATGAGAATCAGTCCCTCAAGCAGCGTATGATCTGCGGCAGTTTTAACGGTTTTGTCAGTATCAGCGCGGCCATGCAGCCGGTCTTTCAGACCATCGGAGCTGTGGCGCGCCTTGAATCAACCATTCTGATCACCGGCGAGAGTGGAACCGGCAAAGAACTGGTGGCGGCGGCCATTCACCGTAACAGCGCCCGCAATGAACGCCCGATGGTGACGGTCAATTGTGCGGCCCTGCCGGAACATCTGGTTGAGTCCGAGCTGTTCGGGTACCAGCGCGGCGCCTTTACCGGCGCTGTCAGCAACCATCGCGGCAAATTTGAGCAGGCCGATCACAGTACCATCTTTCTGGACGAGATCGGTGACCTGCCGCTCCCGGCCCAGGCCAAGCTGCTCAGGGTACTGCAGGAGCGTACCATCAGCCGACTGGGGAGCGAAAGGGATATCAAGGTTGATGTGCGGATCATCGCGGCCACTAACCGCAACCTGTCACAACTGGTGTCAGAGGGGCAGTTTCGGGAAGACCTCTACTATCGCCTTAATGTGATCACCTTGCCGATACCGCCGCTGCGTGAGCGACGGGAAGACATCCTGGCCATTGCCGAATTTTTTATCAAGCGCTTCTGCGAGCGGATGGGCAAGCCTCAGCTGGGGATCTGCGGGGCAACACGCACCGTGCTGCTCTCCTACGACTACCCCGGTAACGTCCGTGAGCTTGAACATGCGATGGAGCGGGCCGTGGCGCTCTGCCCTGGTGACTGTATCTCACCCAATGATCTGCCTTCCCATTTTCTGGCAGCGCGCAGCAACGGTGGCCCTGACTGGCGGCAGCCCGTTGCTGCTGAAACGGCTGCTCTGTCTTCCACAACCGATCTGGCCGTTGCCAGAGCCGAGTCGGAGCGGCGTCTGATCATGGATGCCCTGGCCCGTACCGGAGGCCGCAAGGCAGAAGCCGCCAAACTACTCAACATCTCCAGAAAAACCCTCTGGGAAAAACTGAAACAGATGAACTAAACGTAACGTCCCACCTTGTTTTGTTACCTAAAGGTAACGACATCTTGAGCCTATTTTCCTTTTGCTACAATATTAATAAATCATATCAGCAGGTTAATGGTTTTAGCCGCTATTGGCACCTATTGTGCTAATTAAAATAAGGTTTGGCTGATCAATAGATTGGCTGCAAACTTTCGCTGTCTGCTCAATCAGCGCTATTTCGTATAACCGCAGTACCAGATCGCCGCGTAATAAGGGAGATTCAGTATGCCTGTTTCAGGAGTGGTTATTCGATGTCAGCCGGGCAGCGAGGTGCAGATAGCCGAGCAGGCCGGCCAGTTGGAAGGTGTTGAAGTTCATGGAGTACTGCCGGATGGACAGGTAATTGCCGTGATTGAGGCTGTCTCGGTTAACGCCGAGGCTGACCTGGCAACCAAGCTGCAGCAGCTGGAGGGAGCCATCAGTATCCAGGTGGCATACCATAACTTTGAGGATGTAGCCCACGAAGGAGGCGCAGATGGAACTGACAAGGCGTGATTTTCTGAAGGCCAGTGCAGCCGCCGCAGCTTTTGCTGCAGCCGGGGCTCCAGTGCTTGCACCCCGGATTGCAGAGGCAGCCGATGACAAAGGGATTAAATGGGATAAAGCTCCCTGCCGCTACTGCGGTGTGGGCTGTTGTGTTCTGGTTGGTGTCAAGAACGGCAAGATCGTTGCCACCAAGGGCGATCCTGCCGGGCCGGTCAACAAGGGGCTCAACTGCATCAAGGGCTACTTCCTCTCCAAGGCGCTCTACGGCAAGGATCGCCTGACCCATCCGTTGATCCGCAAAGGGAACAAGATGGTCAAGGCCAGCTGGGACGAAGCACTTGACCTGATCGCCTCCAAGTACAAGGAGGCGATTGCCAAGACCGGTCCTGACTCCGTTGCCATTTACGGTTCCGGCCAGTGGACCGTTTTTGAAGGCTATACGGCGGTCAAGCTGTTTAAGGGCGGCATCGGCACCAACAATGTAGAACCCAATGCCCGGCTTTGTATGGCCTCTGCGGTTGTTGCTTTCATGAATACTTTTGGCTCTGATGAGCCAATGGGCTGTTACGACGATCTGGATTTGGGGGATACCTTCATTCTTTGGGGTGCCAATATGGCCGAGGCCCACCCGGTACTGTTCTCACGCCTGATTGACAACAAGCTGAAAAACCCCAAAGTTAAAATCATCGATATTGCCACCCGCAGAACCCGCACCACCCAGATGGCTGATGATTATATACCGATGTACCCGCAAGGCGACCTGGCTGCCCTGAATGGCATCGCCCATGTCATTCTGCGTGACAAGCTGTACGATGAAGCGTTTGTTGCCAAGCATGTCTCCTTCAAACGGGGCACGGAAAACCAGCCCTACGGCTTGAAGGATAAAGAGGCTGCCGGTGACAAGCCGGAGAATATTGATTTCGCAAAATACAAGGAACTGATGAAGCCGTTCACTCCGGAGTGGGCCGAAAAGCTTTCCGGTATTCCTGCTGCAAAGATTGAAGAACTGGCCAAACTCTACACCGACAAATCCCGCAAGGTAAACACCCTCTGGACCATGGGGGTCAACCAGCATGTACGCGGAGTCTGGGTCAACAACCTGATTTACAACCTGCACCTGCTCACCGGCAAAATCGGCAAGAAGGGGGAAAACCCACTCTCTCTCACTGGTCAGCCCTCTGCCTGCGGCACGGCACGTGAGGTGGGAACCTTTGCCCACCGTCTCCCTGCTGACATGGTAGTGATGAACGAGGCCCATCGTAAAAAAACGGCAGAAATCTGGAAGATCGATCCGGCGAAAATATCTCCAAAGGTAGGGCTGCATACCATAGAGATGTACCGCGCCATTGACCGTGGCGAGTTGAAGTGTCTCTGGATCCAGTGCACGAACCCGTTCCAGTCCATTCCCAACCTCTCCCGCTATCGAAAGGCTGCTGAAGCCCGCAAGGCGTTTATCGTAGTCTCGGAGATCTACCCAACCAAATCCACTGAAGTGGCTGATGTGATTCTTCCTTCTGCCTGCTGGGTGGAAAAGGAAGGGATGTACGGCAATACCGAGCGCCGTAACCAGCAGTGGTTCAAGATGGTGGAGCCGCCTGGGCAGGCCAAGGAAGACACCTGGCAGTTGATCGAATTTGCGAAGCGCTTGGGGCTGGGGCACCTCTTCCCCTACAGTCAAAAAGGCTTCTACAAGGAGATGTGGGAGGAGTACCGCTCATTCACTATCGGCACCGGCAAGGACCTGGCTCCCTACGAAACCTACTTCAAGGTGCGCGGACTGCGCTGGCCGGTCAAGGCCAACGGCCAGGAGACCCGCTGGCGCTATGTTGATTTTGATGATCCGTACGTCAAGCCGGGAGAGGGACTCAAGTTTTACAAAGCTCCTGGCAACAAGGCCAGTATCTGGTATCGGCCCTATGAGCCACCTGCTGAGAGCCCGGACAAAGAGTATCCGTTCTGGTACTGCACCGGTCGTCTGCTTGAACACTGGCATACTGCCACCATGACCGGCCGGGTTCCGGAGCTGAAACGGGCCATGCCTGGCGCAACCCTTGAGATTCATCCGGAAGATGCTGCCAGACTGGGAATCAAGAATCGTGACAAGGTCAAGGTCAGCTCCCGTCGGGGTTCAATAATCCTGACTGCAGAGATCAACGGTCGCGGCAAGCCGGAGAAGGGGAACGTCTTTACCACCTTCTTTGACGAGACCAAACTGATTAATGACCTCTGCATTGACGCCTTTGATCCAATCTCCAAAGAACCTGACTTCAAGAAGTGTGCGGTAAAGATCGAGAAGGCATAAAGGAATGTAACGCAAAGACGCTGAGGCGCAAAGAGAGTCAGTATCTATGAGCAGAACGCTGTAAGGTTGCAAACGGTTTTCTCTGCATCTTAGCGTCTCTGCGTTAATAAAGGGTTTAAAGATTTTATGGGCTCAGAAGGATCAACACATACTGGCATCAGCCGTCGCCTGTTCCTGAAAGGCAGCATCCTGACACCCCTGGCCCTCGCTCTGGGGGGTGCTGCCATCTCGGCGGTCTACCTGCGGCCGGCCCAGGCGCAGGGGTTCTATCTGAGACCACCGGGAGCGATGGAGGAGAAACGGTTTCTTGCCGCCTGTGTAAAATGCGGCAAATGTGCACAGGTCTGTCCGTACCACTCGATACTGATGGCCGGTGGTGAGGCAGGAGTGGGAATCGGCACCCCCTTCATTGTCCCCCGTGAAAACCCTTGTTATCTCTGTCCTGATCTGCCCTGTATCAAGGCCTGCCCCAGCGGTGCGCTGGACAAGAAGCTGACCGAAATAGAAAAGATACAGATGGGGACAGCGGTAATCATTGACCGGGAAGGCTGCCTCTCAATCCGGGGCCTGCGCTGCGAAGTCTGCTACCGCCAATGCCCGCTGATCGACAAGGCGATTACCATTGAAAATCGTCACAACAGCCGTACCGGTGAACACACCATCATGGAACCGGTTATACATAAAGAGAAGTGTGTGGGCTGCGGTATCTGTGAAAAGGTATGTGTTCGTGAAAAACCGGTAATCGTAATCCAGCGGCGGGTACAGGAGCAGAAGGATTTTTATGAATTTTAGAACCTGGACCATAGCCCGCCGCAGTATGCAACTACTGATGATCGCCCTGCTGGCTTCCCCCTTGGCTGGCCTGACGATCTTCAGGGGCAACCTGGCAGCTGCAGAGCTGCTGGGTCTCCCCCTGGCTGATCCGCTGGCCTTTCTGCAGGCCCTGCTTGGCGGACGGGTTTTCGTCGCTTCCTATCTGGTCAGCGTCCTGCTGGTTGTTGGTTGTTATTTTCTGCTGGGGGGACGTTCTTTCTGTGGCTGGGTCTGTCCGGTGGGATTGGTTACAGAGCTAGGCGACAAGCTGCGCACAAGGTTGGGG
>DIUB01000188.1:2112-8346 GCA_002422265.1 Geobacter sp. UBA6169 | reverse complement strand
CAACGTATTATTGCTATCCTCCTAACCCGACAATCCACTGCGTCTACTGCACAGAATCCACGGGAGAACCACCATGAAGAGAACCACCCTGCTCGTCCTTGTCCTGCTGTCCCTGCCGTTCAGCGCTCAGGCTCAGACCTTCATGTGCGCCGGCAACCCGGACTACTTTACCAAGCGTTGCACTATCCACCCTTATGCCATCACCAAAGTTACCAACGGAATCGTGGAAAAAGGGCACCTGGTGGGTTGCCAGTTCAAATCGTACTCATGCTTGAAATTAGACGGCAAATACCAGTGCCGGGACAACTACGGCACCGCTGTTATCCCGTTTGATTTTTCGATGAACGACCTCAAAAAATTCTGCGCCCTGCTCTGCACCAATCCGGCCTGCCCGCAGACCCAGGACCAGAACAGCGGCTGGCAGTAACAGGTCCTGATCATCCATACCCCGGACGACAACCAACACCAATCAGGGAGAAACGCCATGCGACTCGCAACCATGCTTGCAGCAGTCCTGATCAGCAGCATTACCGCAGCAATATCGGCAGCCGGGGCAGAAACGTATCATTTCACCTGGAAGAATACGGATACACGGGATATCGGATGCGCCAGCCTGAAAATTGAGCTGAAGAACAGCAACAGTGGCGTTATTGCCCAGGATAGCCGGTCGGCATCACTCAAGTCCAATGCCGTGCAAGCGGTACCTCCGTTTACGGCAAGTGCCTGTGCATCCATCACTCTGCGGGCGACCTGTGCATTCGGCTATGAAACAAAGACCTTTGAACGGACAGAATCCTGTAGCAGCGGCACGATCAACATCAGTTATGGCGGGCTGAGCCTTCGCTAACAAATATGAGGACGTCATTGATGCGATTACTGTTTAGCAACTTTACTGGCTGTATCCTGCTGCTGCTGATCGTCATGCTGACCGGCTGCGGCGATACCACCTCTGCTCCGGCTACGACCGTCACTGCCGCCTTTGAATCCGGCAGTATCGGCAAGGCAGTCAAAACAAGCGCCACCGAGTGGGAGTTGACCGTTGCCGACGATAATAACAACAGCACCCTGCCCGCCCTCTGGCGCAGCTGGTGGTATGTCCGGATGGACAATGCCGCAACAGGTACCCCCACCACCATCACCCTGAAGAACTCCGGCTGGTTCTCCTATTACCTGCCGATCTATTCCTATGATCAGAAAACCTGGCACCGCTTCGATGAAGCGGAAGTGACCCAGAACCAGGAACGTGAGCTGGTGGTACGCAAGCAGTTTGCTCAGGCCACGGTCTGGCTGGCCCGCTTCTACCCCTACACCTTCAGCGATCTGGAGACCTATCTGCGCAGCATTGCCGGCAACCGGTTTCTGGAAATACAGATTCCCGGCTATTCTCAAAACGGCAGACCGCTCTACCTGCTCAAGCTGACCGACCCTGACAGCCCGGTGGCCGCAAAAAAACGGATATTCATCCACGCCCGCACCCATCCGGCAGAGACCTCACCTTCATTCCTGCTGGAGGGGCTGATTGGCAGCCTGCTTTCCGGCAGCAGTGATGCCGCCGCCCTGCTGGCAACCACCGAGTTCTTTATCTTCCCGATGCACAATGTGGACGGTGTGATAGCCGGCAACTACCGCAGCACCCCCAAGTCGGAAAACCTGGAGGTGATGTGGTACCTGGATGCCGCCAATCCGCTCAACCTGCGGGCCGATGTGCCGCAGGAGGTTGCGATTGTCCAGCAGTATGCTAAAAAGCTGATGACCGACAACGGTCCGCCAGTGCTGATTGCCCTGAACCTGCACGCCTCCAACAGCGAGCCCGATATCCGCACCTTTTTCTTTCCCCACTTCGGCAGCACGGCCCAGGGATATACGGCTTCCCAGGCCTCACTGTGGGACAAGCAGCTCAGATTCATCGATCTGCTGGCAGCCCGTTACGGGGCGGAGTTGCTGGAACCAGCCCCAGAAAACGGCGGTGCCGGTTTTGCCAACAATCCGTTTCCGGAAACCTGGTGGTGGGTCAACTTTCAGGATCAGGTGATGGCCATGACCATTGAGATGACCTACGGCAGGGCCGGCTTTGCCCCCCGCTGGATCACACCGGACGACACCCGTCAGCTGGGCCGTGCGCTGCTGTCGGCTATCGGCGACTACTGCAGCGGCGCTGTTGCTGCAAAGGCGGTCCGCAAGTCTGCAGCAGGCCGGCTGCTCTACCCTGACTGGTATCCTCCCTACGCAGCAGATGAGCTGAAATTTTGAACCGTACGGAGGACGCCGGATGCCTGCTGCAGGAGAACAACCGCATGCCTAACCAAAAAACAACCAACCAGTTGCTGCAGCGCCTGATTGCCGTAACCGAGGAACTCTCACAGGGGCGTTTTGGTCAGTATGACGACCTGTTCGAGCTGACCAAGAGCGGCCAGTATCCTCCCCAAATAGCCCGTTTTGCCGAGTCGTTCGGCATGATGGCGGTCAAGATTGAGGCCCGCGAGTTCCGGCTGGAGCAGATGATCGAAGAGCTGCGCCGGACTGAAAGTGATCTGCGGAGCGCCCGTGAGCAGCTGGTGCGCGAAAACAGTACCCTCAAGAAAAACCTGCGCCGCACCTTTCCCTTTTCTTCCATCCTCGGCACCAGCCCCCAGATTCGCGACCTGATCGCCAAGGCGGAGCGTATAGCCGATTCCCGCCTCTCGGTGATCATCACCGGCGAGACCGGCACCGGCAAGGAGCTGTTTGCCAAGGCGATCCATTTTAACAGCCCCCGCAGTGCCAAACCGTTTGTGGCGGTCAACTGCTCCGCCATACCGGAGACCATCTTTGAAAGCGAGATGTTCGGCATTGAAAAAGGGGTGGCCACCGGAGTGGAGGCCCGCATCGGCAAGATCCAGCAGGCACAGGGCGGCACCCTGTTCCTGGATGAGGTGGGTGAGATGCCGNNCGGGTCGGCAGCCGGACCGCGATACCGGTTGATCTGCGGATCATTGCCGCCACCAACCGTGACCTGGGCAGAGAGATCAGCACCGGACGGTTCCGTGAAGACCTGTACTACCGTCTAAACGGTGTCACCCTGCGGATACCGCCCCTGCGGGAACGCAAAGGTGATATTGAGCTGATCGCACGGCAGTTTCTGGACAAGTGGGCCCGCAGTTGCGGCAGACCGCCGTTGCGGTTTGCCAGGGAGGCGCTGGAACGGCTGCGTTCATACCCCTGGCCCGGCAATGTGCGGGAGCTGGATAACGAAATTGAGCGAGCCGTGGCCCTGGCATACAGCGATACCATCACCCTGGCTGATCTCTCTGATCCGCTGCAGCAGCAGAATGCTTTAGCAGCAGCAGGGGCACGATCACTGCTGAAGGATTCGGAAAAACAGTTGATCGAGCAGGCACTGCACGATTCCAAAGGTAACAAGACCCTGACTGCGCAGCGGTTGGGTATGAGCAGGGAAGGGCTGCGCAAGAAACTGAAGCGGCTGGGCATGGAGTAGCGTCGGCAGAGTTGGTGGTTACGGTTGGCTTCAGACGCCTGACAAAAGGGGGCGATATAGGGGAAACACTCAGATCAGGGTTGAACCCGGATATTCCATCAGGCGACGCAGAGCGCCTGCACGAGCCCTGCCGGATGTGTTCCGGCATCTTTTTGCCCGTTTTCCTCACCAATAGCTACGGCTATTGCTCTGTCAAACGGACAGAAATCTGCTCGTAAACCATCTTGGCAGCATATCGTGCCCCAATGGAGAAAATCCGGGTTGATTTTTCGCAGAAATTCTTTAAGCATGGATTTCATGGTTGTTTAATTCCTGTTTCTGTTCAAGGATGCTCTCAAGGCGGCAAGGAATACAGCGACGCAGGCGTACACGCAGTACGTTGAAGTGCCGGAAACGAGCCAGCGAAGAGCATGTCTGGAATAGCGAATTGGAATAACTACGAGACAAAGGAGAGATGAACATGCCAGTACAGCCATCAGATCAGGAAGAAGCCTATTTTGCAAGAAACGAGTACAAAAGGCTGAGGGAAGCGGAAGATGCACGGCAGAAGGCGTTGGCTGAAGAGGAAAAACAGCGTCTGAAAGATCTTCATTACATGTCATGTCCCAAGTGCGGTATGAAGCTTGTTGAGATTGATTACCGGGATATGAAGATAGACAAATGCACTGCCTGCGAAGGTGTCTGGCTTGACCCTGGCGAACTTGAGGCATTGTCAAAACTAGAAAAAGGGCTTGCAGACAAGTTCTTTGGGGCTTTTCTGAAGTAAGGAGGCAAGCAACAATAACATGAACATCTTGCATCTCATCTTCCGGCCATCTTTGGTTGCAGCTCAATCATAAAATCCTCGACGTAGCTCTGGCTACGCCTGCGGTTTTACTCAATCGCTGCAGCCAAATCTGACCAAAATCTGAGCGCAATTTTGTCCAAGTTATTATTGCGAGCCTCCTAACCCTGTTGTTCAAGGCTCCGCCTCCGGGCGGAGCCTGTCTTGAGGAACCATCTTCATCAAGATGCCGTCTGGATTCCGGTTTGAGGCCTGCCGGAAGAGTACCATTCATACCTTTTATTCGAGGCGTGCAAGGCCCCCGGAAAGTGAGCGGCAGATGCAGAGCGCAGAACCCAGAGAAACATCCAGCCCTGTACCTTTGCCCGATAACGCTCCTGCTTTCGGATAGCAGGCAGCGCACCGTTCATGTACCGTTCACTGATCATCCTGTGGGGTCTGCTGCTTTGCATGGCAGGCTTTGTTAGCGCCGATCAATTCCCTCTTGCCGGTGGTCAGCACAGCTCGCTACGCAGCCCGGCCGACCTCAAGGATAAACGGGTTGCGGTGCTGCAGGGTTCCACTCACGAAATCTACGCAACCGGACAGTATCCCCAGGCCACCATTCTGCAGTACAAGTCCGTATCCGACATGCTGCTGGCCGTCAAGAGCGGCAAGGCCGACGCCGCCATCTACAGTCGAAACGAATTGGCTGAGTACATGCGCAGCAGCGACGATCTGGCATTTCTGGGCGAGCCTCTCTACCGCACGCCGATCGCCATTGCTTTTCGTCAGGAAGACCGTGACCTGCTCGGCTCCTTTAATCGTTTTCTGCAGCAGATTCGCAGCAACGGTACCTATGATGACATGATCAGGCGCTGGATGGAGCAGGGGGCCACCGCCATGCCGCAGCTTCCGGCTGCCGGAAACGGCAGGCCGCTGGTGGCCGGTATCCTGAGCGACAACGGGCTGCCGTTCATCATCATGCAGGATAACCGGCTGATCGGCTTCAACATTGAGTTGATGGAGCGCTTCGGCGCCTTCAGTAACCGCCGGATCCAGTATCTGGATATGGAGTTCGGCAGTCAGATTGCTGCCCTGGTCGGACACAGGCTCGACATGATCGCCACACCGCTGGGGATCACCGAAGAGCGCAAGAAGCGGGTTAGCTTTTCCGATCCCTACTACACCATTGATTCGCTGGCCGTTGCCCTGAAGAAAAACATCTCCCCCTTACCCGGTCAACGTTCCGGAACGCCTTCCTTCATCAGCAGCGTCATCGGCGGTTTCCAGAGCAACATTATCCATGAACAGCGCTATCTTCTGATCCTTGACGGGCTCAAGACCACCGTGATCATCTCCATTCTTTCCACCCTCTTCGGCACCGGGCTTGGGGCCGTGGTCTGCGCTATGCGGATGGCCCGGCAACCTTTGCTGTCTGTTCCGGCAAAGGTCTTTATTGCCGTCCTGAGGGGCATACCGGTGCTGGTGCTGCTGATGCTGGTCTTCTATGTGGTCTTTGCCTCGGTGCATATCAACCCGATCATCGTGGCGGTGATCGCCTTTGGCATGAATTTCGGCGCCTATACGGCCGAGATCTTCAGGAGCGGTATCGAAGGGATCGACAAGGGGCAGACCGAGGCCGGCATCTCACTGGGCTTCACCAGAATCGGCACATTCGTTCATATCGTGCTGCCCCAGATGATCAGACGGATCCTGCCGGTCTACAAGGGGGAGTTCATCTCACTGGTCAAGATGACCTCGATTGTGGGCTACATTGCGGTGCACGACTTGACCAAGGCCAGCGATATCATCAGAAGCCGTACCTTTGATGCCTTTTTCCCGCTGGTGATGGTGGCGGTTCTTTACTTCCTGATCTCATGGGCCTTGATGCAACTGATGGAGTACCTTGAACGCACGGTCTTCCCGAGCCGATGACAGCCTGCAGCAGGTGAAAAGACGCTGCCAATGTTGGCGTTTGCGGACAAAAGTTGCC
>DIUB01000188.1:0-2051 GCA_002422265.1 Geobacter sp. UBA6169 | reverse complement strand
GGCATGATCAAGGTCATCAACAACTCAAGCTTTGTGCTGGGTGTCGGGGTCACCTACCAGGACGGCAGCAGGGACAACCCGACCATTATCAACCCCAACAGCTCAAGACCGGGGTTGGGTTCACCGGTGAAGTCAGTTACCAGATTCAGGGTGGTCAACACCACTTCCGGCACCGATCCCGCCAAAGCGCTGCTCAAGGAGTACCAGGAATCAGCCCCGCACCTCTTGAAGGACTACGTGGTGACGGTGGATAACCAGGGTGGGGTTACGGTAACTTCATCCAAACCGGCAGGTTTCTAAACATGCACAGCTGTAGCCGTCGTACTTTTTTGCAACAGACCGCCCTGGTCGGCAGCATGGTGCTGCTGCCCGGCCTGCTGGGGGGCTGTGCCGTCACACGCCAGGCTGCTCCTTTACCGCTGTCGGACTGGCACGCCTGGCCGCTGGAGCGCAAGTTGGCCCAGATGCTGCTTTTGGGGTTCCCCGGTGAGACACTGGAGCCGGGCAGCCCGATTGATGAGGCCATCCGGCGTTACGGTGTCGGCGGCGTGGTGCTGTTTGACAACAACATTGACCTGGGGGTGACCGGTCGCAACATCACCGGCCCGGATCAGACGAAAAAACTGACGTTTGACCTGCAGCAGGCTTCAGGGGTTCCGCTTCTGATTGCAGTTGATCAGGAGGGGGGTGTGGTGGCCCGCCTGAAAGACCGCTACGGGTTTCCCCCCTCGGTATCGGCCAGGTACCTGGGTGAGCAGAACCGTCTGGAACTGACAGGTCCATCAGCCGACAACATTGCTGCCACCCTGGCGGAGTACGGCTTCAACCTGAACCTGGCGCCGGTGGTTGACCTGGCAGTGAACCCGGACAATCCGGTGATCGCCATGAAAGAACGCAGTTTTTCAGCCGATCCGGCGCTGGTAGCAGCCCATGCTGCCGAATACATCAAAAGCCACCGTCGTCGTCAGATCCTGACCTGCCTGAAGCATTTTCCCGGCCACGGCAGTTCCCGTGCCGATTCACACCTGGGCCTCACTGATGTGACCCGCTACTGGAACGTGGACGAATTGCTGCCGTACCGCCATCTGATCAAGCAGGGACTGTGTGATATGGTTATGACGGCCCACACCTTTAATACCGCTCTTGACCCGGACTATCCCGCCACCCTCTCAAAGAACACCATTGACGGTATCCTGCGCAAACAGCTGGGGTTTGACGGCGTGGTGGTCAGTGACGACCTGTACATGGGCGCCATCATGCAGCATTACAGCTATGAAGCCGCTGTTGAAAAGGCGATCAACGCCGGGGTAGACCTGCTGATTGTTGCCAATGACAAGCAGTACAGCCCTGATATCATGCCCCGTACCATCAATCTGCTGGTGGAGCTGGTGCAACAGGGCAGGATTTCACGGGAACGGATTGAACAGGCCTGCGGCAGGATTTTCCGGCTCAAGCAGCGACTGGTCTGAGTGTATGGCCGGTTGTCAAGCTGCAGAATAGACAATACGAGGGAGCGCGCCATGAACAGCCCCGAACGTGCCGTACGCCGGATGACACCTGCTGATTGTGCCCTTGCCGTTGACTGGGCAGCTGCTGAAGGCTGGAATCCGGGGCTTAACGATGCCGACTGTTTCTATCAGGCCGACCCGAACGGTTTTTTCATGGCAGAGGTGGACGGCACACCGGCCGGGTTCATATCAGCTGTTGCCTATAATGAGCAGTTCGGTTTTGTGGGATTGTACATCACCAGACCGGATCTGCGCCGCTATGGTACCGGCATGGCACTGCTGCATGCCGCTCAGGGTTATCTGGGTGAGCGCACCATCGGCGCTGACGGTGTCTTGCAGATGGTACCCAAGTATCTACAGATCGGCTTTTGTCCGGCACACAAAAACGCCCGTTATCAGGGAACAGGTCTCTCAGATGTCTCATCGCTTGCTGCTCCGGGTGATTTTTCTTTTGCCGAGCTTGACGCATATGACAGCCGCTTTTTTCCTGCGCCGCGCAGCAGCTTTCTGCAGAGCTGGATCAACCAGCCGGGCGGTTGTTTC
>DIUB01000157.1 GCA_002422265.1 Geobacter sp. UBA6169 | reverse complement strand
CATGATATTACCCACGACCGCCGCACCCAGGGGGTGGTGATGGGCAAGACTGCAGTACAGCTGCTGCTGGAGACCCGCGGTCAGGAACATACGAGGGAGATTATCAGGTTTATGCAGGGGAGCGGCTATCAGCTTGAGGCTGAGTAGCTGCAGGCTGCTCTTTGCAGGTCACTGCCTGCTGTGCTATGAACAGTGGCAGTTCTCAGCAGAGTACCAGGAGTGATGAATGCGTATCCTTGTCACCGGCGCTGCCGGTTTTATCGGTTTTCATGTTGCGCTGCGTCTGCTGGACTGCGGCAATCAGGTGGTCGGACTGGACAACCTGAACGACTACTATGAGGTATCATTGAAACAGGCCCGGTTGGCCCACTTGACCGGGCAGCCCGGTTTCAGCTTTGTTAAGGGAGGTCTGGAAGACCGGCAGCTGCTGGAAGGGGTTTTTGCCCGGCATGATTTTGACCTGGTGATCAACCTGGCTGCCCAGGCCGGTGTGCGCTACTCGCTGGCCAATCCCCATGCCTATGTGGACAGTAACCTGGTGGGGTTCATGCATATTCTGGAAGGCTGCCGCCATCACGGTGTCAAGCATCTGGTCTATGCTTCATCCAGTTCGGTTTACGGTGCCAACACGGCCCTGCCGTTTTCGGTGCATCACAACGTGGATCATCCCTTATCACTGTATGCGGCTACCAAAAAAGCCAATGAGCTGATGGCCCACACCTACGCAAGCCTCTATGGCCTTCCCTGCACCGGCTTACGTTTTTTTACGGTCTATGGTCCCTGGGGACGGCCTGATATGGCCTATTTCAGCTTTACCCGGGCGATTCTGGAGGGAAGGCCGATCGATCTCTACAACCATGGCAGGATGCAACGGGATTTTACCTATATCGATGACATTGTCGAGGGGGTTGTCCGGGTGGCTGACCTTGTTGCCGCTTCTGATCCTGCCTGGAACGGTCAACGGCCTGATCCGGCAACCAGCAGTGCGCCGTGGCGGGTTTATAATATCGGCAACAACCGGCCGGTTGAGCTGCTGCAGTTTGTTGAAGCTCTGGAGCGTTGTCTGGGTAAAACAGCACAGAAAAACCTGCTGCCGTTGCAGCCCGGTGATCTGCCGTCCACCTGTGCTGACCTGGATGACCTGACCGCAGCCACCGGGTTTACGCCATCCACTTCAATTGAGGTGGGGCTGGCGAGGTTCGTGTCCTGGTACCGCGCCTACTACCACTGTTAAGGAGCCAACCATGAAAGTCATTCTACCGGTTGCCGGCAAGGGGACCCGGCTGCGGCCCCACACCCACACCAAGGCCAAGTCGCTGGTGCATGTTGCCGGCAAGACCGTGCTGGAACATATCGTCTCACGCCTGGCCGTGCTGCCGGTTGACGAGTTTATCTTTATTGTTGATGAAAACGGCGGTCAGGTCGAGGAGTTCATGGACAAAAAGTTCCCTGATCTGGCCTGCAGCTATCTGATTCAGACCGAGCGTAAAGGGCCGGCCCATGCGGTCTGGCTGGCCGCACCCCGGATTACGGCCGGTGATGATCTGCTGATTGTCTTTAACGATACCATCTTTGATGCCGACCTGAGCCGAATCCCTTCCCTCTGCAGTGACTGCGACGGCCTGATCTATTCAAAAGAGGTGGTGGACTACCAGCGCTTCGGAGTCAATGTGCTGAGAGACGGCCAGATCGTTGACATGGTGGAAAAGCCTGACACCCCGATCTCGCGGCTGGCCCAGGTGGGGTTGTACTACCTCAAAGACGGCAACCGCTTTATGTCCTATCTGGCTGACACCATTGAGGCCGGTGATCTGGTCAAGGGGGAGTACTATCTGCCGGCAGTCTTCATGCGGATGATCAAGGATGGCTGCCGGTTGAAGGCACCCGAGATCGATGCCTGGCTGGATTGCGGCAAGCCGGAGACCATTCTGGAGACCAACGCCTACCTGCTGCGGGGGCGGCACCATATTCACGGTGAGGCGTACAATTGTGTTTTTATCGAGCCGGTGCATATTGAGCGTGGTGTCACGGTGCGGGACAGCATCCTGGGCCCCAATGTCTCGGTGGCCAAGGGGAGCGTGATCGAGCGCAGTATTATTCGTGACAGCATTATCAACGGCGATACCCTGGTGCGCAACATGGTGCTGACCGACACCATTCTGGGTGACGCAGTGCAGTTAATCAGCACGGCCCGCCGGATGAACATCGGTGATCATTCGCTGATTGAGATGCAGGGCTGACCGGCTCTGCCGGGCAGCAGACTACAAAGACAGAAAGAGCGACCATGACCAGTATTCCTTTTATTGATTTGGCACAGCAGCAGGAGCGGATCAAGTCAGAGCTGGACCGCCGTATACAGGCGGTGTTGAAGCACGGCCAGTATATCATGGGGCCGGAGATCACCGAGCTGGAGACACGCCTTGCTGCCTACTGCGGTGTACGACATGCCATTGCCGTATCAAGCGGTACGGATGCGCTGCTGGTGGCCCTGATGGCACTGGGGATCGGTGCCGGCGATGAGGTGATCACCAGCCCGTTTACCTTTATCGCAACCGGTGAGATGATCGCCCTGCTGGGGGCGGTACCGGTATTTGTGGATATTGACCCGCAGACCTATAACCTTGATCCGGCCTTGCTGGAGACGGCCATTACCCCGAAGACCAGGGCGATCATGCCGGTCAGTCTGTATGGCCAGTGTGCGGATTTTGACGCCATCAATGCCGTTGCCGCAAAACACGGCCTGCCGGTGATTGAGGATGGCTGCCAGAGTTTTGGCGCCGGCTATCAGGGGCGCAGGTCCTGCGGGTTGTCCACCATCGGCTGCACCAGCTTCTTCCCCTCCAAGCCGCTCGGTTGTTACGGCGACGGCGGTGCCTGCTTTACCGATGACGAGGCGCTGGCCGTGCGGATGCGGCAGATCATGTCTCACGGCCAGGATCGACGCTACCACCACCCGCTGCTGGGGATCAATGGCCGGCTGGATACGTTGCAGGCAGCGGTGCTGTTGGCCAAGCTGGATCTGTTTGATGATGAGGTGGCAGCCAGAGAACGGATCGGCGCCCGCTACTCAGAACTGCTGCATGGTGTGGTGGGTGTTCCGCTGGTGGCAACGGGCTGCAGTTCGGTCTATGCCCAGTACACCATTCAGGTCAGCAACCGGGAAGAACTGGCCAAGATGCTCCAGGCGCAGGGTATCCCTACGGCGGTGCATTATCCGGTGCCGCTGCATTTGCAGCCGGTCTTTCAGGGGCTTGGCAGGCCGGTTGGCAGTTTTCCGGTAGCGGAGCAGGTTGCAGAGCGGGTGATCAGCCTGCCGATGCACCCCTATCTGACTGATGAACAGCAGTGCCGTATCGCGGCAGCAGTAACGGTAGCGGTATCCTGAGCGTACAGGCAGTATGGATCAAAACGAGAAGCGGTTACCTGATATGCGGTACGAATGGCAGAACGCCGGGGAAGCTGTTGTCGTCTTGTATTTGCAATATTCCGTAATCATTCAATGAAAAATATTTGTAGAATGTTGGCATGTAACCTGCTGTATGCTAGGTACTAAATCTCTTGAGGAGGATGTACCCAATGAAAAAGATGATCGCTGTTATGATTGCCACTGTTGCCTTTGCCGGTTTTGCCTTTGCTGCTGAGAAGCCTGCTGCTGCTCCTGCTGCACCTGCTGCTCCTGCTGCTGAAGCTCCTAAGGCTGATGCAAAGCCTGCAAAGAAGCCTGCAAAGAAGAAGGCAGCCAAGAAGGCAGAAGAGAAGAAGGACGCTGCTGCACCTGCTGCTGCACCTGCTGCAAAGTAATTCCGGCTCACAGCTGGTTCAAAAAGGCCGTATCCTTCGGGGTACGGCCTTTTTTGTGATTTTTGTGATCAAAACAGGGTCGGCTCAGCAGGCAAAAACGGTTCAAGCCTTTTAAAAAGCAAGTGCAGACGTTCAGCATACCAGGGCACGTTCATGTCAGGGTGCAATGGATCAAAATCCTCCACTAACCGGCATTGCTCATGGGCCGCTACCAGTTTAGAACTGCCGGTTACATAATATCCGATGCTATCCCCGGGTTGCCACCGATCAGGCTGCTGCAGCGCAAGCTCGTAGACTGCAGCGCGGTTGCGCCTGCCGTTCTGAACAGCCCGTACGTACTGCTCCAGCGGCTCCACCAGTTTTTCGGTCCGCATCACCTGATAGACCGAGTCACGCTGTCGCAGCCGTAGCAGATGCTGCTCATAGAGTGACCGGATCTTCCCTGCCTGATCGGTCAGCAACAGGGCCACCGCCTCGTTGAGAAAATCCTTCAGATAAGGCTCCATGCTCCGTGCAGCTGTCATACTGCCCTGGTGACTGATACTGCCATCATCGTGCAGCAGGGCATAACAGCCTGGCTTATAGGTGAACATGGCCTGATATGACTGGTGGCGCCGGCAGTCAAGGACGCCGGGCAGCAGCTCAGCCAGGCGTTTGTGCAGTGCCGTAGTGACGGTTTCTGCTGTGTTTGGCGATCTGAACGTTACGTAGAGGCCCTGGCTATCCAGTGCAGCAGGGTCTGCTCCATGTTCAGCAAGACAGGCACACAGATCCCGGATAATAACGCCGGCAAGCCGTTCAATCTCGGCTGCTGCAGCGGGGGCGCTCAGAGGGGAATGCCGTGCAAGAAGCTCAGGAAAGGCCTGCAGCAACAAGCGCTGGAAGAGCAATTGAGCCACAGACGACGTTGCTGCAGCTGTTTCGCTAAAACGGGCCAGGTGCGTGCGAAGAAGTGTCAGAAGGTGCTGAGAGGTATCGGCTGCAGGGCTGATCTGATAGGCCTGCATGATGGCCGGTTTCAGCAGCGAAAGGTCATACCTGATAATCGGTCCGGTCTGGCCGGGGATCAGGAGCTGACCAACCTCAGGTGGAGCTGATGCAATAAGGGCCGGAGGAGACGGCAGACTCCGGTTGTCGGCAAGGTAGCTGCGCAGCAGCAGTGTCTTCAGCGCTGCAGCAGCGGGGCGGTTGACAGCGGCCTCAAAGGTGCAGGGGAGCTGCTGGGCAAGCTGGTGCCAGGCCGGGGCCAGCATCTGATAGAGTCGCATGGCCGAATCAGGGGTGTCCGGCACGTTGCCGGCAGTTTTTGCAAGACGTCCTGCCAGCTGTCGCAGACTGAGCCCGCCCAGCGGCTCAATCAGGCGCTGATGGTGCCGCACCAGGGTGTGCAACTCAATGAGTGAACGCCCGTAAACCTCGAAGGTGGTGTTGCTGCGCTGGCCGGACACATGCAGCAGTGAGCCGTTCCTGCCCCAGCTGAGTCTGGTCTGATACTGTGCCGCACAACGCGCCAGAAGCGGCAGGGTGCTGCGTGTCAGGTTGTAGCCGGTCAGTACGTCCGGATCCTGATCCTGGATGATGCCGGTCAGCTGATGCAACAGGTCGGGCAAACCGTTGCAACTGCTGCAGATGGCCTCAAAACCCTGTCCGTCAGCAACAGCTACGGTCAACTGTTCAAGCGGCTTGGCTGCGCTGCCTCCTGCCACAACGGTGAGACAGAGAACTTTAACCGACTGAAAGGCAAGTCCCTTGAAAAACCAGGCCGGGTTCATAGCCAGAAACTGCTGTCTGCTGTCATGCAGAGCATACCAGTCAGAGGCGGTAGCGTGGCTGCGCAGGTGGTCTCGCAGGCGGCACCACTGTTGCCAGGTCTCGACATGGGCCAACCAGCACAGCGGGTCATCACCGGTCAGCTGCCGGTACTCGATTGGCAGTGCAAGTCCTTCAAGCAGGGCTGGCGTGGTTATCAGCACAAAGGGACGAAAAGGGTGATCCTGAAAGGTAATACCGGTTTCGGAGCGCAGAAACAGCCGCATGAACGGGCCAGCCGGTTCCAGAGCCACCAGTCCGTCCAGATCAGTGCGCGAGTTATGGGAAAAGGTATTTTGAAAATCAGCCGTGTCCATGCCGCTAGTATACCGGTAAAATGGCGGCTGTCACCTTACTAATCAGAGGCGTTCCACCTTACGCGCTTGGTAATGGCATGCCGCAGGCGGCCCCTCCCGCAGCATGCGTTTCTCACCTCTCCCTTTCCCGGGAAGCCTCTTCTGTCGTCTGATAGCCACCGCCACTTCCGGACTGTAGTCGCTGACGGTCTGTGCAGCAACCGCCGGGAAGACATGCTTTTTAAAGTAGCCCGATCCCCACATTGAAAGAAAAACCTGCTCATCTCCGCTGCGATACTTCCGTGGATCAACCACTCCAAGAATCAGATGATCAACCAGCTGTATACCCACCAGAGAACAGGCACCGTAGAGTCTGGTAGTAAACCTGATATCCGGTTCCGACGGTTCAAGGCCATAGTACTGCCACCCTTTTCCCCGTTTGCGCCTGCCGGCATTGGGGTGATTATGGCCGATAACCAGATAGTATGCCCCCATCTGAAGAGCACTGCGCAGGATGGTGGTGACACCTGCTGTAACCTCTTCATCAGATCCGGTGGCTGACAGCATCACACCAGTAAGGTTGCCGGCATTGTCAACAGCAGCGATCATCAGGTTCTCACGGTCATTGTGCCCGTGCTCAAGCATCAGATCCCGAAACATCCTTGAGACAAACAGTCCCATAAAGGTGCCGGCAGCTTCAGTGCTGTCTGTGATCTTTTTCCGGATGGTGCCCAGTACCTGTCTGGGCCAGAGTGATTCATCCCTGCAGGCTGACAGGCGATAAATAGGCACCGTCTCACCAACGGTGATACGAAAAGTGTCCATTTCTGCATCTCCTTTCGGTTGTAAAAGAACTTTCAGCGTTGTACCCCATCTCTGATGGTACGCGACTGTCAGCAATGTTGCCGAAAGGTTTCCCCGGCTGGCAATGTACCGAAAATCTGCTACTGTCAGGATGCGTCAAACGGGAGGTGTAGCGCCATGGTCACCACACTTGTCACTGTCATCATAGCCGTTGCGGTTGTATTTCTGGTCAAGTCCATAGGCCGTATCTTCACGCCAAACAGCTTTGCTGCCGGACCGGTAAGCCATGTCACAGGCGGTACCGGTTCGTCTGTACAACACGGCAGCCTGCCACAGGATTGGATCACCAACCCCGGCTACTGGTGGATGCCCGGCAACATCTTCTATGATGAACAGGCAGACCATGACGGCTGTAATCGCTTTGACGATGACTGGTACACCAATCCCGCCTGCTCCCACATCCCCGGCAACATGTACCATGATAACCATGCCGGCTCCTGTACCGGCAGTGACTGGATCACCGACCCGAGCTGCTGCTACATGCCGGGCAACATCTATTGCGATGAACATGATGATACGTGCGTCAACAGCACCAGCAGCTGGGATGACGATAACTGGAACAGCAACAGCTTTGACGATGGCTGGAACAACAGCACACATTTTGATGATGATTGATGGCGTCCGGTTGCACAGAGCACCATCATACGGTATACAGACTCATCCGACCCCTATGCAGGAGCCGACCTACATGCCTTCAGCCCAACCGTTCCGCGAGATTCTGATCTTTGTTGCCGGAGCCACCCCCCAGATCATTACTGAAACCATCTACGCCCTGGCCATGCAGGATCCGCCGGTGTATGCCGATGAACTGCATGTGATCACCCACAGCCGCGGCAAGTCCCTGATCAAGCAGAAGCTGGTCTCAGACGGTGTCCTGGCCCAACTCTGCCGTGAATACGGCATCCGCCGCTCGCCCTGACCGATGCTTCGTTTCTGGTGATCAGTGATGAACGCGGCAGGGAACTGGCTGACATCCGCAGCGTTACAGACAATGAACAGGCCGGGGATCAGATTGCTGCCTTCCTGCGTGACAAGGCGTCCCTGCCGGATGTCCGGCTGCACTGCTCCCTTTCCGGTGGCCGCAAAACCATGACCTACTACATGGGGATCGCCTTCCAGCTCTTTGCCCGCCAGTGGGATCGGCTCTACCACGTCATGGTGGCGCCTGAATTCGAAAAGGTCGAGCAGTTCTTTTACCCGCCCAAACAACCCCGGGTATTGACCGTTCTCAGCAGCAGGGGTGAAATTACCCTCAACACAGCCGATGCCGATGTCTCACTGGTGCAGCTGCCCATGATCCACCTGCGTGACAAGGTGCCGGCACAGGCAGCCACCATCCGCCAGATTGTTGCTGAAGGCCAGAAAGAGATTGATATGGCTGCCATCCAGCGTCCGGTACGTATCAATCTGGCAGAGCGAACCCTCTACATCGGCGATACCCTGATCGACCTCTCACCGATCCAGCTGATGCTCTACACCACCTTCCTCAATCTGAAACAGCAACCCTGCCGTTTCAGCAGCCGTGATTACTGCCATACCTGCACCGCCTGCTTTATTCCGCTGGTAGACCTGATCAGCAAGGAGGCCATTGAGCAGATGGCACAGATCTACCAGACTATCTATGGCAATGATCCTGACAAGGCCCATGAACTGCTGGAACGGTGGGACCGGAATCTGGAAACCGACCTGCTCAGGCAGCAGATCAGCAAGATTAATCGCACCATCCAGGATGACCTGAAAGATCCGACCCTGCTGCCCTACTACAAGGTCTCAACGGTCAAGCAGTATGGCAGCAGCCGGTACGGGGTGCGGGTGGAGAAGGGGAAGATAGCGTTTTCTTCCGTTACTTGTGCAACGTAGCGCTATCCGGTATAGTTTGCCCATGAATATCGGCAGGATGCCAGTCTTATCCTGAAAGGAGTAGTTACCATGCCGCTGCAGATGCAGGTTCAGTATCCTGAGTCAATGCCGGACCTTCTGGCTGAAACCCGTCAGGAATTTGAGCATGAGGCCAAGCTGGCGATGGCTGCCAAGCTGTTTGAGATGAAACGTCTTTCTTCCGGACAGGCGGCGGAATTGATCGGCATGGGCAGGGTTGAGTTCCTGCTTGCGCTCAACCATCTTGGCACTCCGGCACTCAATCTTTCGGAAGAAGAGCTTGTATCGGACCTTGCCAATGCCTGAAAAGAAAGTGATTGTTATCAATACAGGCCCACTGATTGCACTCACTGCGGCAACCGGCAATCTGGACATTCTGCAACAACTTTATTCCCGCGTAGTTGTCCCCTATGAAGTGGGGGCAGAGATCCTGGCCGGTGGGCAGAGCGGTTTTGCCGTGCCTGAATATCAGGCTGCCACCTTCCTTGACAAACTTTTACTACCTGCCTCAATAGGAACATTTCTGCATAACTCCCTTGATATCGGCGAGGCTTCGGTAATTCAGACAGCAATTGATCGCGGCATCTCTACCGTCTGTATTGATGAAGCTGTCGGGCGGCGCATTGCCCGTTTGAACGGCTTATCGGTAACCGGCTCTCTCGGCATCCTTCTTCGGGCCAAGCAGGAAGATCCTGCACTCTCAATGCGTAGCGTGATCGACAACATGCAGCGCCACGGCATCTGGCTTGCCCAAAACCTGGCGGAAGCTGTTCTCAGACTTGCCGGAGAGTAGCTGCCGTCGCCTCCCTGAACAGAACAACCTCCTGTTCGATCCTCCCGTCCAGTTGTGTTGTCAAGCACCCGTAATACTGTTGCCATACGTTGATTGGAGCACCTTATGTCCGACATTGACCACTACGATTTCTTTGTCTCCTATGCCCGCAAAGACAACGCTAACGGCTGGATATCAAATTTTGTTGACGAGTTGCTGGCTGAACACCGAAAGTTTGCTGCGGGTCGGGATTTAACCTATTTCTTCGACAAGCACGAAATCGGTGCTGGGGCAGACTGGCAACATACGCTCAACCACGGCATTGCCCATTCAAAGCTCTTTGTCGCCTTTATTTCTCCAAATTATTTTGCCAGCGAATGGTGCCGCAAAGAGTGGCGTGCCTGGATCGATGCGGAGATTGCCAAGCACATTCTGACGGCGGGAGTGCGGCCGGTGTATATTGTCGAAGTGCCCGGCCTCACTGACGGTAAGTTGTCCGATCAAGATTTTGCCAAACAAATTGCCGACTTCTTGAAGATTTCAGAGGGCGATAGAGTCAAGCTGCTTGCTGAAACCCCTCCTGTAGTTAAACATCTGCGCCGTCGCCAGATGACCCACAATCAGCCATTTTGCGATGTTCACTCTTTTTACACGGAAGGTGTTGAAACGCTCCGGCGTGACGACCTGCGCCAGGTACTCAGCAAGCTGGCTCAAGACCTTGACCATCATGCAGAGTTGCTTGCCAAAGCAGATGCAAGCATTACCACCATCCCTCCCTACAATCGCAATTTTTCAGGCCGACTGGATGAATTGCTTCAGTTGCGGGAATGGCTCGACAAGGACGACCGTACCGGTATTATCCATGGTGTACATGGTCTTGGTGGCATCGGCAAGACAGAACTGGCTCTCACCTATGCCCATGGCTATGCCAGCGCCTACCCTGGCGGCCGTTTTTTGATTCAATGTGACGGCAAGACCTCCCTTCTAGAAGCGATCCTCACCCAGCATGACTTCACCAGTCTTTTTGCCGACAAAATTAGTGACGAGCAGCGCAAGGACCCGGCGGGATATTTTGCCGCCATCCAACGTCATCTCAGCCATCGACTTGAGTCTCTTGGTCATGTTTTGTTGCTGTTGGACAATGTCACCGACACGACGCTGCTTACGCGGGAACAGACAGATGCCTTAACCAAACTTGGCCCCAAACTGCACCTGCTGGCCACCACCCGCCTTCCAGCACCCCCAACCCATAAAGACAACTGGATTTCGCTCGATCGACTGCCGGATGAAGACGCCCTTGACAGCCCTTTGAAAAACAAGTAGTC
>DIUB01000014.1 GCA_002422265.1 Geobacter sp. UBA6169 | reverse complement strand
AAAAAAGGGGGCTGCACGTTGCGCCCCCCTTTTCCTGAACAGAGCAGGATACTATTTGCCCCGTAAGACTCTTTTGTCCCCCATCCGCAGGGTCAATTTCTTGCCGTCAAAGTATTCAAGCAGCGGGATCATGAACTTACGGGAGAGGCCGGTCAGGTCACGGAATTCACCCGGCGTAATCTCCTTCTTTTCACGCAGGAAAGTCAGCAGTTTTTCTTCAATCGACTGCAGCACTGACGGAGCGTAATAGATATCTCCGGAGACCCGGACGACAGCGCCGTTACGGAGCATGACCGCCAGATGATCCCGCACCTCTTTCTCGGCAGCTCCCACCAGATCAGCCAGCTCTTTGACTGTTGGCGGTTCAACACCCCGCTCAGCCAAAAGCCTGCTGATATACCCTCCCAGATTGCTCGCATGGGATGCTGCTACCTGGGTCACACCGGCCTGACGTACCAGATCCCGCTCAACCGTCAGCTTGCCTTCCTTTTCAAGTTCAGCAAGCAACGGCAGAAAAAAACGCTGATCACTGCGTCGGGGGATACGGGTCTTCAGCTCTTCCTTGCTGATCCCCTCCTTGAGCGGATTGGCAGCCAGATAGACAGCCAGTTCTTCCACAAGCAGTTCTTTCAGGCTGGTTACCGCCGGTTTACTTAAAAAGATCCGGGGATCACGGGCCATCTGCACCAGGGAACCGGCTGCCAGCAGCCCCTGCAGGGCAGTCTCTGCCTGCTTGCGGGAGATACCGGAACGCAGCACGATCTCGTCAAAGGTAACACCGGATAACAGGGACTGGGCCACAATCAGGCCACAGGTCTTCTGATGTTCGGCTGCATCCAGCGACTCCAGCAGCTTCAGTGCCTCTTCGCTCCGGCGCCGACGGGCAGGAGGGAACGGATCCAGTACAATACCGCCGCCAATGGTCATTGAAGGCGAGGTGGCCCGGATCAGATAGGGATCGCCGGAGACCAGCAACAGCGGCTCATCAAGACGCAGCTGGGCGTAGCTGCTGCTGCCGGGAGCGACTGCATTGCACTCCAGCAGGATAATCTGGGCTGTGACCTCTGAGGTGCCGCTGTGAAACCGGACAATCGAGCGGTGTTTCAGGTCGCGGGGGGCTGAGGCCAGGTGGTCCAGGCGCACATCCACCCGGCGGGTGGTGCGAAACTGACCGGCCGGCACCACCACATCGCCACGGTGTGCCTGATCCAGATCAATCCCCTGCAGGTTTACTGCTAGCCGTTGCCCGGCTTGCCCGATCTCTGACTTTGCACCGTGGGCCTGTATTCCCCGTACCCGACCGCGGTGTCCCACCGGCAGCAACTCCAGCTCATCCCCCACCCTGATCTCACCGGCCAGCAGGGTGCCGGTGACCACGGTGCCGAAGCCGGCCACGGTAAAGACACGATCCACCGGCAGCCGAAAATACCCCTCCCGTTTCTTTTCCGACGCTCCTTCAGCCAGCTGGCTCAGCTCTGCCTTCAGATCATCCAGGCCTGCACCGGTCCTGGATGAAACCGGGATGATCGGGGCATTTTCAAGGAAAGTACCGACCACGAACTCCCGTACCTCTTCCTGCACCAACGGCAGCCAATCAGGCTCCACCAAATCACTTTTGGTCAGGGCCACCAGACCGCAGCGCACCCCCAACAGCCGCAGGATATCGAGATGTTCACGGGTCTGGGGCATGATCCCCTCATCCGCCGCAATCACCAGCATCACCAGATCCATGCCGGCCACGCCCGCCACCATGGCCCGCACGAACTTCTCGTGCCCCGGCACATCCACCACACCAAACGCAATTCCCCCCGGCAGCTCCAGATGGGCAAAGCCCAGTTCAATGGTGATGCCACGGGCCTTTTCTTCCTTCAGACGATCGGTGTCGGTGCCGGTCAGCGCCTTAACCAGCGAGGTCTTGCCGTGGTCAATATGTCCGGCTGTGCCGAGAATCAGGTGTTTCATGGGAGTTTCAGCAGCCTTTCACTGCGCCAAACCCGAACTACATGGATAGCGTCCGGGGCAATATGATACACAACCCGATAGGGAGGATGCATTAATTCACGGAGTGCGGGCATATCAAACTCAGGGA
The DNA here is from genome assembly GCA_002422265.1 of Geobacter sp. UBA6169. Classification (GTDB taxonomy): domain Bacteria; phylum Desulfobacterota; class Desulfuromonadia; order Geobacterales; family Pseudopelobacteraceae; genus Trichlorobacter. The sequence goes on along the minus strand of DIUB01000014.1, from coordinate 3,680 downwards.
CAATCCGCCCACTTTCGGGAAACGCCACTAACTGTTCAACCTTTGCAACCAGTTCATGTACCAGCCGTTCACCAACATCCGGCACTAACTGTTCCGCATACCAGTGCTGGATATCCTCAAGATCACACAGCGCCGACTCGGCAAAGGCGATGGGCTTTGGCTGCAACGTCATACCAGACCAAGACGTTTTTTGGCATCAGCCAGGTTTACGGTGCGTCCGGCATCGATATCTGAGAAGCCCTGCAATACAGCCTTCATAAAGGACCGCTCATCTTCACCTGCTTCATAATCTTGTAGCGACTGGACCACCGCAACGCCACGTCCCCGGCTGGTCAGCAACACCGGACGGTGGGTAGCATCAACCTGACTGACAATCCGGCCCGGGTTCACCTTCAAGTCGGTAAGCGGCACAATGTCTTCAGAAAATTTGGTTGCTGTCTGCATAGTTGTTCACCTCATATCACCAGATGACCTGATAATAGCACTTCTTAAAAGGTTATTAAAGATGGATGTAGTGCGGCTACTTCCCGTTCAGATATTCCGCCAGTATTGAGCGGCTATGCTCGTCATCATGGCAGTAGACACAGAGATTTTCCCAGTTACTGCCGTCTTTGGGATTGTTGTGGTGGTTGCCGTCACGATGGTGAACCGTCAGCAGGCGCAGGTTCTCCCGCTCAAACTCGCGGCCGCACTTGGCGCAGATCCAGCCGTGCAACTTCAGGGACTGCTCGCGGTAGCTGACGTTGGACGGCTTGTTATCAGCTTTGAGGCAGTTTACCAGCCGGCTCAGTTCTTCGGCAGAAGGAAGCTTCTTCGATTGCGGACGTCGGTTTGCCATAATCAGCCTCCGGTACGGGAAAAGCGGTAGCCCACACCCCGTACGGTCTGAAAATGGATCGGACGGGAAGGATCACGTTCAAAGTACTTGCGCAACCTGACCACAAAATTATCCAGGGTACGGGTCTCGGCATCTGAAGCATAGCCCCAGACCGACTCCAGCAGATCGCCCCGGGGGATCACCTGTCCTTCCCGCTGGAAAAACAGCGACAGCACCCGCACCTCCATCTCGGTCAGGTCGATCTCGCCCTGGGCGGTCCTGGCCCGGTAAGAAAGCAGGAACACCTCGTTCACGCCGAACTGATACCCTTCCTCCACCGGTTCGGGCCGGTACCAGGAGGAACGCCGCAGCATCCCTTTGACCCGCAGTAGGAACTCGGCCAGGTTGAACGGCTTGGTCAGATAGTCATCAGCCCCGGACTCAAGCCCGCTGACCCGATCCACATCCTCTGAACGGGCGGTCAGCATCAGAATCGGCACCCGTGAATCAAGTTCACGCATCAAGGTGCAGACCTGAAAGCCGTCCATGCCGGGCAGCATCAAGTCCAGGATGATCAGATTGAAGCGCTCCAGCCGCAGCGCCTCCAGGGCGGTCTCGCCCCGGTCAAAGTGGCTGACCGCATAGCCGTCCTGTTCCAGGTTGAAGCAGATCCCCCGGGCCAGGTGGATCTCATCCTCCACCAGCATGATGCGTGGCTTGAGCTCACTCATAGCGCAGCGCCTCAATCGGATTCAGACCGGCCGCCTTGCGGGCCGGATAAAATCCGAAGAAAATCCCGACCGCGCCGGAAAACAGCACGGCTACGGTAATGGCCACCGGCGAGATCAATGTTGGCCAGGACAGAATGCTGGAGACCACCGTGGCTCCACCGGCCCCGAGGACTATACCCAGGATCCCGCCCAGCAACGTCAGCAGCACTGCCTCGGTCAGAAACTGCAGCAGGATATCGTTTCGCTTGGCGCCAATCGCCATCCGGATACCGATCTCACGGGTCCGCTCGGTTACCGAGACCAGCATAATGTTCATGATACCGATGCCGCCGACGATCAGCGAGATAGAGGCAACCGCTCCCAACAGTAGCGACATGGCCTTGGCAGACTGTTCCGCAACAGCCAGTATTTCTGACAAGTTACGCACCGTAAAATCCGGATCCTTGCCGTTGGTGATACGGTGGCGCTGATTCAGCAGGGCCGTGATTTCTTCTTCGGCAGAGGCCAGCAGCTCTTCGCTTCTGGCCTTGACCAGTATGGCACCGACCGAGTTGGGAAACTGGCTGCCCAGCAGTTTGCGTTGAGCCGTGCGCAATGGCAGGAAGATCACATCATCCTGGTCCGTACCCTGGGGTGACTGCCCTTTGGCCTCCAGCACCCCCACCACGGTGAACGGTACCTTTTTGATCCGGATCATCTTACCCAGCGGATCTTCATCACCAAACAGGGTCTGGGCAATGGTGCGGCCGATCAGACAGACCTTGGCTGCCCCATCCACATCCGAGCTGGAGATACTGCGGCCTGACGACACCGGCCACTCGCGGATTATAAACAGCTCAGGTGTCGCACCCATCAGCAGGGTGGACCAGTTCTGGTTGCCGTAGACCACCTGACCGGAACCCCGGATAGTCCCTGATGCCAATTCAACGGACGGACATTCCTGCATAATGGCCCGGCTGTCCTCGTAGGTCAGGGTCTGCACGCCGCCACTGCCGGTACGAATACCGCTGCTGGTAGTAGATCCGGGGATAATCAGCAGGATGTTGCTGCCGATGCTGGCAATCTGTTGCGAGATGACATAACTGGCACCGGAACCGACCGCCATCATGGCAATCACTGCCGCAATGCCGATGATGATCCCCAGCATGGTCAGGAAGGAGCGCATCTTGTTGACCCGCAGGGCCCGCAGGGCGATCCGGAGTGCCTGGGCAAGGTTGGTCATGGCTGGAACGGAATCCCCAGCTGGCCCGCAACGGTCTGAAAACAGGCCAGGGCCGGTTCGCTGTACTGAATCAGGATGATTCGGTCAAAAGCCCCGGTCCGGGCGGCAGCAGCCGACTCCTGCAAGGCAATGGCCGCTCCCTGCTGCATCGGATAACCGTAGACACCGCAACTGATGGCCGGAAAGGCAATGCTGCGGACGCCGTGTTGGCGGGCAAGGTCAAAACTGGTGCGATAGGCGGCAGCCAGCAGCTCCGGTTCCCCTTTACTGCCATCGGCCCAGACCGGTCCCACGGTATGAATCACATACCGGGCTGGCAGGTTGTAGCCCTTGGTGATACGGGCCTCTCCGGTGGGACATCCCCCCAGGGTGGCACACTCTGTCAGCAACTGAGGCCCGGCAGCCTTGTGAATGGCACCATCCACCCCGCCACCACCCAGCAAGGTGTTGTTGGCGGCATTGACAATGGCATCCACCGGCAGCGTGGTGATGTCACCTTTGATGATCTCGATGACAGCTGTCATTGTACCAAGCCCCTCAAAACCCGCAGGTTCACCTGATCCAGCTCGTCGTTATCCCCCTTGGGGGTCTCCAGGATCTTGGGGATTGCCGTAAAACGGTGATCGTTCATGATAAACCTGAACGGCTCCAACCCCAGGGTGCCCTGGCCGATATGCTCATGGCGGTCCACCCGGCTGCCCAGCCCCTTCTTGGAATCGTTCAGATGAAAACAATGCAGCCGCTGCAGCCCCAGAATGCGGTCAAACTGTGCCATTACCTCAGCATAGCCCTCCGGCGTGGCGGTGTTGTAGCCGGCAGCAAAGGTGTGACAGGTATCAAAGCAGATCCCGAAACGGTCGGGATATCGCGAGCCGCTGATGATGACCTGCAGCTCCTCAAAGGTACGGCC
>DIUB01000184.1 GCA_002422265.1 Geobacter sp. UBA6169 | reverse complement strand
GCCTCCATCCGGCGGAAGTAATCGGTGTCAATCTGGTGCAGCAGGCCGGGGGTCGATTGTGCCGAAATCCCCAGGAAGACCGAAAGGCTCTGCAACAGCGGTGAAAGCAGGTCAAAGGCCATCAGCCCGTGTTCTTCGGCAATGGTATGAACCGCAATGGCAAGCTCGGCATCAACCAGGGTATAGACCAGTAACCCTTCATCCGAGCTGACCGTGTTGACGGCCCGCTGAACTTCCTGCTGGTTGTTGACCTTGGCCAGCCGGACAATCTTGACATCACTGCCGCCGAACTGGGAGAGGGCAGCTCGTACCACTCGTTCGGCGGTCTCACCGGTGGAGTCGGACAAGACGTAGATTTTTTTCATGATAGGGTTGACCTTCTGACCGGTTGGCTCATGGTTAATTTCTAATGAAAGCTAACCAGAGGCCCTGACTTTGTCAAGGTTTTTATTGTAACAATCAGGTCGTTCTGGTAGGTTCTGGCCACTTCTGCAGCGGCTTGCCGGGGTTGAGCATGTCTATTTACAGTGGGGGGATAACGTATGGCGGCGGCATGGTATCAGGTTACCTGTGAGGTTGAGGCGGACTATCTGGAACCCGTTGCTGATTTTCTTTCAACCCTCTCAGGCTGCGGGGTCTGCACTGAAAACCGCGACGTAGACAGCTTCTCAGAGGACGATATTCCACCCCTTGGTCGTGTCAGTATCACCAGCTACTTTACCGTACCCTGTCAGATTGATGAACAGCTTGCCCGTATATCCGCCTTTCTGGGCGGCCTGGGTGATGATGCAGCCCCAGCAGCCCCAGCCGTAACACTGATGGGCGAAGAGGACTGGGCAGATGCCTGGAAGGTCAACTTCAAACCGCTTAACATTGGCAAAAAACTGTTGGTAACGCCGTCATGGGAGCAGCCGGAAGGGAAAACAGACCGTGAGGTCATTATTCTTGATCCCGGCATGGCCTTTGGCACTGGAGGCCATGAGACCACCAGGCTCTGTCTGGAGTGCCTCGAATCAATTCTGTCGGATCTGCCTGAGGAACAGGCAATCGGGACGGTGCTGGATCTGGGAACCGGATCCGGTATCCTTGCCATTGCCGCAGCCAAGCTGGGGGCGCAGCGGGTCGATGCCGTTGATATCGATCCCCAGGCGGTCAGTGTGGCAGCTGAAAACTGCCGCCTGAACCAGGTAGCACACCAGGTCCGTTGCAGTACCACACCACTTGCCCGGCTGGACGGCGGCTATACCCTGATCCTGGCTAATATCCTGGCTGAAGAGCTGGTGCGTTTGGGGCCTGAGCTTGCCTCCCGGCTGGCTCCTGGCGGCAGTCTGATCCTTTCCGGTATTCTGGCGGAACGAGAAGAGCTGGTACGCAACGGTTACGCCTCATTGCCGTTGCAGTTTACGGCTTCCTACAGTGATGGTGAATGGCGCTGCCTGCAGTACCGGAGGGGGATATGAGCGGACGTCGTCGTTTTGTGGTCAGCTCACGCAGTATTCGAGACGGTTATGCTTCCTACGATGGTCCGCTCCATCACCATATTGCCCGGGTACTGCGGCTGCGTACCGGTGACGAGGTGCTGCTGGTGGATGAGCTCGGGCGTCGTCATCTGGGGCTGATCGATCAGGTTTCCCAGGAGTGGACGGCTGTCCGGATCACCGAGACTCTGGATGCGGCCCGTTTTCCTGATGCACCGTCCATAACCGTGATTCAGGGGCTCCCCAAAGGAGAGAAGATCGAGCTGATCCTGCAGAAAGGAACGGAGCTGGGCGTTGCAGAATTCTCAGTCTTTCGGGCTGACCGTTCAGTGCCGAAACTGTCCGGTGACAAGCTGCAGGGGCGTCTTGAACGCTGGCAACGGATTACGGCTGAGGCGGCCCGCCAGTCTGAGCGGTTTGATCAACCGGCGGTCAGCTGGCATCCCTCTGCCGCTGCCGCTGCTGCCGGAGCTGCCAATGCAGAATTGAAGCTGCTGCTCTGGGAACGGGGGGTGCCGACACCGTTACGCGAGCTGCTGGAGGGAATGGCCCGACCGGCCCGGATTGCCCTTGCCATCGGTCCGGAAGGAGGTTTCGAACCGGGTGAGGCCGAGGCGTTCTGCTTCTGGGGGTTCACCCCCGTTACCCTTGGTGAGCGGATTCTGCGTACCGAAACCGCTGCCCTTGCCATGACCGCCATAGTGCAGTATAAGTGGGGCGATATCTAGCGCAGTGACGGACGGATTCAGAAGGAGACCGGCATGAAATGTCCCAAATGTGGTTATACCAGCTTTGAAAGCTATGATGCCTGCAAAAAGTGCTCAGCTGATCTGATTGCATTCAAGCAAACCCATGGATTGACTCCACTGGTACTCCCGAATGCCCTGCGGGTAAGCATGGCTGCCGAGTTGTTGGGTGGCCAGGTCAGTGATACAGGGGCTGACGAAAGCAGTAACGATATGTTTGCCTTTGAACTGCCGACAGAGCAGCCTGGATCTACTGCAGCTGCGGCGGTAGAGCCAACTGATCCGTTCGCATTTCATGATGCGCCGGCTCCGGCAGCGCCGGCCTTCTCGTTTGATCAAGCGCCTGTAGCGTCTCAGGAGGATCCGTTCGCCGCACTGCTTGAAGCCGCGCCGCAGTCGGCTACGGCGCCTCCGCCTCCAGCGCCGGCATCCCAAGGGTTTGAACTGAACAGCTTTTCCTGGGATGATACCCCAGTGCCGGGTCAGGCCGAGCAGTCCCAGGCCGCCGGCAAGACGGATGATGACGATTTTAACAGCCTGTTCGGTGAACTGGATGGCGGCGACAAGAAGTAGCACGCGCCGTCGGCACTTTCTTCTCTGAGAGCGGGGTTTCCCCGCTCTTTTTTCATGGAGCTTCCTGTGGCACCACACGTCAAAATACTACCCGAGAACCTGGCCAACAAGATTGCAGCCGGTGAGGTGGTTGAACGTCCTGCATCGGTGGTGAAGGAGCTGGTTGAAAACGCCCTTGATGCCGGTGCTGATGACATCAGGGTAGAGATCAGTGCAGGCGGGCGCAGGCTGATCAGGGTCAGCGACAACGGCCATGGAATGTCGCGGGAAGATGCGCTGCTGGCGTTGGAGCGCCATGCCACCAGCAAAATCACCCGTGATCAGGATCTTGAAGCGATCAGCTCCCTGGGGTTTCGTGGTGAGGCGCTTCCCTCCATCGCCTCGGTGGCACGGTTACGGCTTAAAACCCGCGAAGCAGGCAGTATCGAGGGGACCGAGATTCTGGCAGAAGG
>DIUB01000110.1 GCA_002422265.1 Geobacter sp. UBA6169 | reverse complement strand
ATAGAACCGGGCATGGCGCTGCCGATGCTGGTGGGGATGACGGTCTCGGCCATCAGCGGCTATATCAGCGTGGCGTTTTTGCTGAAGTTTGTGCAGACCCGCACGCTCTGGTCCTTTGTCTGGTACCGGATCGTGGCGGGAGCTGCAGTGCTGGCACTGCTGGCGGCAGGGGTGCTGACATGAACACTACGGCCATCAAAGACTGGCCCGAGGATGAGCGCCCCCGTGAAAAGCTGCTGAAAAAGGGGGTTGCGTCACTTTCTGATGCAGAACTGCTGGCCCTGGTGCTGCGGACCGGTGATGCGGCTGCTGGTAAAAGCGCCATTGACCTGGGGCGTCAGCTGTTGGAGCAGTTTGGTGGTAACCTGCGGGAACTGGCACAGGCCGAGCTGCTCGAACTGCAGCAGATCAAGGGATTGGGACCGGCAAAAGCAACTTCCATCAAGGCAGCTTTTACCCTGGGCAGCCGTTTTCAAGCCCGGCGGCTTGAGGTCATGGAACGGTTTACCAGCCCGGCCCAGGTGTTTGATTTTTTTCATCATGAACTGCGGGACAGCCGCAAGGAGCTGTTTCTGACTCTGCTGCTGGACGGCAAGAACCGGATCACCCGCAAGGTGCAGACGTCAGAGGGGAGCCTGAACCAGAGCATCGTCCACCCCCGTGAAGTCTTTGCCCCGGCAGTGCGGGAATCAGCCGCTGCGCTGATCTTCATCCACAACCACCCCTCCGGCGACCCGACCCCCAGCCGCGAAGACCGGGAGATCACCCGCCGCCTGAAAGAGGCCGGTGAGATCCTGGGGATCAGGGTGCTGGACCATATTATCATCGGGGATGGCAGCTATTTCAGCTTTACGGAATCAGGCCTGCTCTAACTCATCCATCAGCTCCAACGCAAAATTTTTGGCCCGGCCAGCCGGGGCGATTACCCCGTAGGCTATGGCTTCCTTCAGTTCGGCGCTCCCGGCGCCGGCCGCCTTTGCCAAGGCGTAGTGCTTCTTCAGTCAGGTGGGGCACCCGACAGCCACGGCGCAGCCGACCCGGATCAGCTCGCGGGTCCTGGTATCCAGTACCTCTTCATACTCAAAATCGGCAAACAGCTTTTTTCTGATCTTCATTGCATGCCTCCCAGATAGTCTAACGCCCGCTCCACCGTGGCCTGTGACGCTGCCACGCAATCGTTTAATCCCACCCCTTTATAGGCGTTACCGGTCAGGAGCAGCCCCGGTAGCCCTCCAAGCCGGGCCTCAAGCTGCTCAAGTCGCTTGCCGTGTCCGGTCGTGTACTGCGGGATGGCCTGCTGGTGGCGGATGATCCGGCTGAAGCAGGGGGGAGCGGTGATCCCCATGGCGGCCTGCAGGTCGTTACGGATCCGCTGCAGCAGTTCCTGGTCAGACAGCTCGATCAGCTCGGGTCGGCAGGCGCCGCCCGCCATGCTGCGCAACAGTGCCTGACCGGCCGGTGCCCGCTCCTCAAACATGCTGGAATCCCACAGGGTGCCCAGGGCAGTGCGGCCTTCCTCTTTCGGAATCAGATAGCCGAATCCATCCAGCGGATGCCCCAGGCCGGCGGTTTCGAAACCGCAGCAGACCACGCTGAGGGTTGCGTAGCGTATCTGGCGCAGGGTCTCCACCAGGGGGCTGTCTACGGATTCCAGCAGGTCGGCAGTTGCATAGGCCGGGGAAGCCAGGATCACCAGATCAGCCATGAGCGTTTCACCAGCAGTGGTTTGTACCTGCCACTGCTGGCCGCTGCGGGTAACGGCTGCTGCTGTGACGCCGGTCTTGACCCGTTCACCCAGTTGGGCTGCCAGGGTATCAGTCAGAAACTGGATGCCGGGCTTGAATGAGGTCAGGGTGCCGCCCGGCCCGGCGGCTGAACTGACTACCTTGCCGGCCTTGCGTTCCTGCTTTTTCTTTTTGGCCAGGGCCACCATGGCGCGGAACAGGCCGCCATACTCCCGCTCCAGCTCGGCAATGCGGGGGAAGCAGGACTGAAGCGACATGGTCTCCGGATCACCGGCAAAGATGCCGGAGGCCATTGGCGCGATCAGCTTCTGCAGCGCCTCCGACCCCAGGCGGCGACGTCCGAAGGCAGCCAGGGTCTCATCATCTCCCGGGGGGGCGGCAGCAAATGGCTCCCCCAAGAGCCGCAGCTTGCCGGGCCAGGAGAGCAGCCCGCTCTTGAGAAAGGAGGGGCCATTTTCCGGCAACCGGTGCAGCTGGCCGCCGGTGAAGATGAACCGTTTGCGGGCATTGTCGTTGCTGCGGTGCAGCTGGTCGCTGATCCCCAGTGCAGCGCACAGGTCCAGGGTCTGGGGCTTGCTGTCCAGAAAGCCGTTGGGACCCCACTCGCAGAGAAACCCGTTTTCACGAACGCTCTTGATCTTGCCGCCTGGCTGCATCTCCTGCTCCAGCAGGGTCAGGCCGATGGTGATACCGGCCTGCTGTGCCCTGTGCTGCAGTAGCCAGGCTGTTGAAAGCCCTGAGATGCCGCCGCCGATCACTATCAGATTTTTCATGGAGTACCTCGTGCTGTAGCTGTAATGGCGCTGATAGTACGGGTGCCCCTTGCCCCTGTCAAGCAACGTTGACAGGGGGGTAAAAGCTGCTTACATTGCTGATGAATCCGTACACAAGGAGTAGCGCCATGGCTCAGAAGGATTATTATGAAGTGCTTGGGGTGGCCAAGGATGCCTCGGCCGATGATATCAAAAAGAGTTTTCGCAAGCTGGCAGTCAAGTATCACCCGGATCGCAATCAGGGTGACAGTGCTGCCGAGGAGAAGTTCAAGGAGATCAACGAGGCCTACGCGGTGCTGTCTGATCCTGAAAAGCGCAAGAAGTATGATACGTTCGGTTCGGCTGACTTCCATCAGCAGTTCAGTCAGGAAGACATCTTCCGTAACTTTGACTTTTCCGGCACCTTTAAGGATATGGGGATGGGAGGGGGCGAGGATATCTTTTCACGGCTGTTCGGTGGCGCCTTTCGTCGGGCCGGTACCGGTTTCCGGCGAGGTCCGCAAAAAGGGGCTGACCTGTCCCTGCCGGTGACGGTGGGGTTCCGTGAGGCGGCCCTGGGGGCGGAAAAGTTGGTGGCATTTCGCCGCAACGGTCA
>DIUB01000213.1:4028-33074 GCA_002422265.1 Geobacter sp. UBA6169 | reverse complement strand
GCCAGAGGAATATGACGTCGATCGGTGCGGCCATGGTCACCTACTCCAGCTCCTTCTTCCAGCGCTCCACCTTTTTCTGGTACTCCTGCAGCAACTTGCCGGCGGTCTTCTCGTCCTTTGCCTCGGCAAAAATATGCACAAACGAGCTGTACTGATCCGGCAGGACCAGGGCCCAGTCATGACCGAACTGCACTTTGATGCCGTCGATGAAGGAGGCCTCCTTGTCAAGGGAGTCTTCACTCATCTTGCGCATGATCCCCCCCTTCATCTCAAAGGGGCAGGGGGTGACGGTCTGCAGGAATACCCGTTCAGGTGCATCGGCCAGCACCCTGGAAAACGGCAGACTGAGCGCTGCTGAGAGTTCAATCAGCCTGGCAATGGCAAACATGCCGTCAAAGGCGGCCTGGAAGCGGGAGAAGGCAAAACGGCCATCAATGGTGCCGGCCAGGATCACTTCGGATGTGCTGGCTGCCTCCAGCATGGCGCGATCACTACTCTTGGTGCGGATGACCGCGCTCTTCTTTGCAAGCGCCATCTGTTCGATGGTGGAGGGGGCCTGCACCGGCACGGCCAGTGAGCCGCGCTGGTCGGACTTGAGCGTGAGCGCCGTTACCAGCGCCAGCAATCGTGCCCCCTCATACCGCTGGCCGGTCTCATCCACCAGGGTGATTGATTCTGCGGTGGGGTCAAGCCAGAATCCGGCCTGGGCCTTGAGCGATCCGACAATGGCGGCCAGCTGCTCCAGCGCCCCTTCTTTCGGCTTGGCAACAACACCGCCTTTGCCCTCATCCACATAGGCGTTGAGGGCCACCACATTGCAACCCAGCTCATTCAGCAGTCGCGGCAGAATCTGGCTTGCAGGAGAGAAGTTGAAATCAATCACCACGGTCCAGCCGGCCTTGCGGATCGTATCGGTGTTCAGTGCCCGCAGAAACCCTTCCCGGTAGAACTCGACTACCTGGGGGATATCGTTCAGGGCGCCCGGTTCCGTATGGTGAGCCCGGCGGAAATTCTCCTTGAAGAAGATCCGTTCCGCGTTCTTGGCCATATTGCTGGAGAAATCAAGGCCGTCGCCATCCAGAAAGACGATCTCCATGGAGGCCGGGTCATCAGCAGCCTGCCGGAAGTGGAAACCGCCCACCTCACCAAAGGTCTTGAGCTTGTAGCGGATCACCGGCAGGCAGGTCATGGTCATGTCACGCACGTTGACCCCGGCAGAGAGCAGTCCGCCCACAAAGCAGCGTTTCAGCATGCGGGATGAACGGTTGGCATCCCTTCCCCCCAGTACAAAGCTCCCCTTGGGCAGCATGGTGCCGTAGGCGCACCCCAACTTGGCCACAAACTCAGGGGTCAGCTCTACATTGGAGAGCCCCTTGATAATCGCCCCTTCAAAGAGTGATTTCTTCCATTTTTCACCCCAGATCAGGTTGGCCGTGACAATGGAGCCAGACTCAATCAGCTTGCGGGGCCAGATCTTGACATCGGTCTTGATATGGACCTCATCGCCGATGGAGGTATCATCAGCCACAATCACCGCCTCTTCAAGGACCGCAGACTGCCCCACCCGGACATTGGCACAGAGTACGCTGTCCGTTATCTTTGCGCCTTTTTTCACGTAGGTGTTGTCCCACAGCACGCAGCGATTCAGTTTGACCCCGGCCTCAATGGTACAGTTGCGCCCGATCACCGAATCCTTGATCTGCACCTCGCCCCGAATCTGGGAGTTGTCACCGATCACCACGGTGCCGGACAGTCCGCTGGGCTCCTCAAGGGTCACATCAGTACCGATCCGCAGATCCTTGCCCACAAAATCCTGCTTTTCCTCATCAATCTTCAGATTCACCTTGCCCTTGAAGATGTCATGGTGAGCTTCGCGGTAGGAATCGGTATTACCAATATCCCGCCAGTAGCCTTTAGAGGCGTAGCCAAAGAGCGGATCCTTGTTCTGCAGCATCAGCGGGAACAGGTCCTGGGAAAAGTCAAAGTTTTCGCCAGCCGGGATGTAGTTGAAGATCTCCGGCTCAAGCACATAGATGCCGGTATTGATGGTATCTGAGATCACCTCGCCCCAGCCCGGTTTTTCCAGAAACTGGGTAATCCGCTTTTCCTTGTCCGTGATGACCACCCCGAACTGCAGCGGGTCCTTGACCGAGGTAAGGGTGATGGTGGCCATGGCCTTGTTGTCGGCATGGAAATCAAGCACCTTTTTCAGGTTGAAGTCGGTCAGCAGATCACCTGAAATCACCAGAAACCGCTCATCAAGGTACTTTTCAGCCGCCTTGACCGCACCGGCAGTGCCCATATCCCCCAGAGGGGTCACATAGGTAATCTTGACTCCGAAGTCGGAACCGTCCCGGAAAAACTTCTTGATAATTTCTGGCTGATGGTACAGCAGCATCACCAGATCGGTAATGTCATGCTTCTTCAGTAACTCGACGATATGCAGCATGATCGGTCGGTTGAAGAGCGGGATCATCGGCTTGGGAACACTGCTGGTAAGCGGCTGGATACGGGTGCCGAAACCACCGGCCATAATGACTGCTTTCATGATAGAGCTCCTCTGCGTAACTTACAGCCCGGCAGCGCGGCGCTGTGCCTTCTTGGTCAGTACCCGCTTGATCTCTTCCTTCAGTTCAGTCAGGTCGCCTGATTTGACCACGTAACTGTCAGCCAGCCAGGCCGAGAAATCATCCTTGTAGCAAGAGAAGGCCGAGCAGAGGATCACCGGCATGTCGTGGCGCTCCTTGACGATCTTCTGCAGCAGTTCGATACCGCTCTCATTCTTGAGCTTGATATCCAGTACGGCCAGGTCAAAGCTTTGCTGCTCCAGCTTTTCAACCGCCTCGGCAATGGTGGCGGCTGTCTCCACCGCATAGCCCTCATCGTGCAGTTCTTCACTGTACAGGAGCCTGATATTGGCTTCATCATCAACAACCAGCAGTCTGCTCATGGCATATCCTCCTTACGGGTTGGCAGGGTAATGGTAAAGGTGACTCCCCCTTCTGGCGGTGCAACCACCAGCAGAGGGATATTCTGTTTTTCCAGCATGCTGCGGGAAAGGGCCATGTTCAGACCTGAACCCATCTCGCATGTCTCGGTAAAGGGGGTCAAAAGTGCCTCCAGCTCCTCCTCGCTCAGCCTGCGGTTGTGGTCCACAATCCGCACCTGAACCTGGTCACCGGACCGCACGGTAGAGATGTCGATCACGCCGTTCTGCAGTCCGTCTATGGTGCTGAGCAGGATATTACGGATGCAATAACTGGTCTGCTTGAAGTCAATATAAACCGTTGGCAGAAACTCTCCGGCATGGAAGTGACAGGTGTAGTCCTGAGATACCACCCGCTCCTGGATGTCACGCAACGAGGTCTCCACCAGCTGGTTCGGATTCCAGAAATCACAGGTGGGAAAGAGGGCATCGGAATAGGTCAGGATCTCGCCCAGTACCTGCTCCAACTGCTGGGCCTCCGTGACGATCGATCCAATAAAGCCCCGCTTGGGGTCATTGTCCGGCGTGCTTTTCAGGATGCTGCGGGCAAAACCGCCAATCACCATCAGAGGGTTACGGATTGAGTGGGCAATGCTGGAGGTGATCCGTCCTACCAGGGCCATCTTCTCCATTCTGACCAGCTGTTCCTGCTGATCCTGCAGACGCAGATTGGCCTGTTTCAGCTTTTCCACCTCTTCCTGCACCCGCTCATACAACGAGGCTCGCTCTATGGCAAAGGCCACCGGAAAGGTAAAGGTCTCAATGGAATGCATATCCTGTTCGGTAATGGTGCGGTGGGTGATGAAGTTGTCGGCAATAATCACGCCGACGCGGCGATGGCGGGAAACCAGCGGCAGCACCAGAAAGGTATCCACACCCAGCAACCGTGCAAACTCGATATCCAGGTCTGACCGATGAAAGGCATCGGTCACCAGCAGCGGCTGTCGCTCCTCAAGGGCACGTACAATCAGGTGCTGATCATCGTTCAGCGGCACCACCAGACGGTCAAGGATATCGTGGAACTTGTCTCGCTCACTGGAAAGCTTGGTGGCACGGAAGTTCTGGGCAAGCCCCTGCAGATCCAGATCCCCCGAATCCACCTCATGCCAGGTGCGGCCTGCCTCCTCGGCAGTACGGGGACCGATGGCCAGGTGCCCCTTCAGGATATGCCGATCCTTGTCTGCCAGGAGTAGAAAGGCCCGGTTCATGCCAAACCCCTTGCCGGCGGTGATGGCGGTCAAGGCGACCGACAATACCTCATCAAGGTCAACGGAGCTCTGCAGAACCGAGCCCAGCTCGTGCATGAAGCGCATCTCAAGGGATTTGGTATCCAGAAAGCCTGCCAGAGCCTGTATCTGCCCCTTCTGACGACGGTAATCGTTATGGAGTACGGAAAATACGGTGGACAGCGGGTGGCCGCTTTCGCGGAAACGGGCCAGATCGCGCTTGAATTTCTCGCAGTCAACACACTTCTCAAGCAGCCGGCGACTGCGGGAGGTCAGGAGGTCTTCATCTCCAGGGTTGATGTTGGGACACTCACCCATGACAATGGTGTCACGGTCCCAGCAACACTCCCATTCTGATCTGGCGGCTATTTCCATATCGGCTGGCTCCGAGAGTAAACATACCACGCAAGGGTCAAGGGGCAAGGGGCAAGAACTTATTTTTCTTCAGCCTCTGCCGATCGCTTGTGATGGCCGAACCTTATTTCACTTTCCAGGTGGTGCCTTGAGGAGTATCCACCAACTGGATATTGTTGGCCAGCAGGTAATCCCGAATCTCGTCACTGCGGGCAAAATTCTTTGCCTTACGGGCTTCTGCACGCTCAGTGATCAGGGACTGGATCTCTTGCTCGGTGACCGTGAGCTGCCGGCTCTTTTCTGCCTCGCGCTCTGCCAGCCAGTCAGCAGCCCTGGTCTGAAACAGTCCCAGCACATCGCCGATCCGGTCAACTGAGCGGCGCAGCTGCTCCAGGGCCGGGCGCGATTCTGTATTCCGTCCACCCCCTTCTGCCAGAAAGCGGTTCAGGGTTCGCACCGTATCAAACAGGATTCCCAGGGCCTGGGCCGTGTTGAAATCATCGTCCATAGCCTCCCTGAAGCGAGGCTCCAGACCGGCAGCCTTTTCAGCCAGTTCTGCTGCCGAAGGCACGGTCTGCAGATCGTCAGCCTGCTCTGCCAGGGCAGCATCCAGTCCTGCCAATGCTTCGTAAATCCGGGCCAGTCCGGCCTGCGCCTCCCGCAGGTTCTGATCGGAATAATCAAGGGGCGAGCGGTAATGGGCCTGCAGGATAAAAAAGCGCAGCACCTCGGGATGGAACAATTGCAGCACCTCCCGGATGGAAAAGAAATTACCCAGGGACTTGCTCATCTTCTCGCTGTTGATGTTCACAAAACCGTTGTGCAGCCAGTACTTCACAAACTGACAGCCGTTGGCACACTCAGACTGGGCGATCTCGTTTTCATGATGGGGAAAGACCAGATCCTTGCCGCCGCCATGGATATCAAAGGAGGGCCCCAGAAAACGCATGCTCATGGCTGAACACTCAATGTGCCAGCCGGGCCGCCCCTGGCCCCAGGGTGATTCCCACCACGGCTCACCCGGTTTGGAGCTCTTCCAGAGGGCAAAATCCATCGGGTTACGCTTGCGCTCATCCACCTCAACCCGCGCACCGGCCTGCATATCCTCCAGATTCCGTTTGGAAAGCTTCAGATACTCACCAAAGGTCTCCACGGAAAAGTAGACATCCCCCTCTGTTGCATAAGCATGACCGTTCTCGATCAACTGCTGAATAATGGTGATGATGTCGTCGATATGCTCGGTGGCCTTGGGCTCAAGGGTGGGGCGTCGCATGCCCAGCCGGTCCATATCTTCATCAAAGGTGGCAATATAGCGGTCCGCAATGGTGCGGTAGTCGGTCCCTTCCTGATTGGCCCGGTTGATGATCTTGTCGTCAATGTCGGTATAATTGCGGACGTAGGTCACCTCATACCCGGCAAACTGCAGATAACGGTAGATCATGTCAAACACGATACCGGCCCGGGCATGGCCGATATGGCAGAGATCATAGACCGTCACTCCGCAGACATACATCCCTACCTTGCCGGGGACACGGGGGACGAACAGCTCTTTTTCACCAGAGAGGGTATTGTAGAGACGCAGCGGCATACAAACTCCAGGGGCAAGGGGCAAGGGGCAAGGGACAAGGACACCAAACGTGACCCTTGACCCCTGACCCTTGCCCCTGATTTTTTGGTCACTTTGTCATGATTTGCCCCTGAAGGCAAGAGCGAGAGCGCTTGCAGCACAGGTATCGGAATGCTACAGTGAAAGGAGGAGAGCAAGACATGGAAAAGATGCAGTACGAGGATCAACTGCGGTTGCTGGATCGCGGTGCACCGGGCGAGATACTGGAGCTGCTGCTTGCCTTTGCCCAGAAGGAGCGCCATGATCTCCAGTTCTTCAACTACTACAAGGAGGTGCCGATCGCCTCGGCCGCGGAACTGCTCTACCTCTTCGGCGATTCGCTGGTCTGCCGCACCAATCAGACCCAGAGCCGTGCCGTCAAGCTCAGCCGCTACACCATCCTCCGTTCCCGTACGCTCCCGCACGATGTCTATGCCACCGCCGAATACACCGAAGATACTGACGAAATCACCCTGTCCGAGTTCTCCTATGTCGAGGTACTGCCTGACCGGCGCAATGCCTTGCGGGTCAAGATCGGCGGCCTGTTTCAGGTGCCGGTTGAGGCCGGTCCTGATCGGTTTACGGCGAAACTGAAGGATCTTTCACTGGGGGGGTGTGCCCTTGAAATACCGGATAAGACGCTCCTTGGTAATTACCGTTATTTTTACCTGAACCTGGCCTTTCAACTGCAAGGCCAGACAACACCCCAGCAGTTGCGAATCATGGCACGCCTGCTGCGCTTTGAATCACAGGAGAAACCCTGCCGCTGCATCATGTTGTTTGAACATGACCGCCGCAGCGAAGACCTGATTGGTCGCTATATCGCCCAACGTCAGGCCGAAATCATTCGCGAGCTGAAAATTTAAGAAAAGCTACCGGTTCACCAGCCACTTCCCGGCCCTCTCCAGGCGGACAACGGTTTCTGTCACACCTAACGCCATCACCATTTCTCCGATTCCCGGTGCCTGGGTACTGCCTGACAACGCAATCCGCACCGGCTGACCCACCTGGGGCATCTTCCAGCTGTTATCACTGCAGAGCTGCTTGAACAGCGCATCCACTGCCACTGTATCGGCTGGTTGCGCCTCCTGCAATGCCGCCCCCACCGCTGCATATACCGCAACCAGATGCGACTTTTCAAATTTGGCCAAAGCCGCCTCATCGTAGCTGGCAGGGGC
This sequence comes from Geobacter sp. UBA6169, assembly GCA_002422265.1. GTDB lineage: Bacteria > Desulfobacterota > Desulfuromonadia > Geobacterales > Pseudopelobacteraceae > Trichlorobacter. The sequence continues at coordinate 25,724 of DIUB01000213.1, read as the reverse complement.
CTGATAGTAGAACAGGGCTCGCTCGGCCATCTCCTCCAGGGTCTGGGCTCGCTCCTGCAGGGTAGCCGCCACCCCGGCCAGGTCAGGCGCTGCAGTGTCAGCTACACCCCGTGAAGCCAGGTGGGGTTTAAGCAGCTCTGCCAGCCGGGCCGGGTCCGAGTGCTTGATGTAGTGGGCGTTCAGCCAATTGAGTTTGTCCGGATTGAAGAGCGATGGCGCGCGGCCGACGTGGTTGATGTCGAATTTCTCGACCATCTCAACCCGAGAGAAGATCTCGTCATCTCCGTGGCTCCAGCCCAGCCGGACCAGATAGTTGTTCAGCGCCTCCGGCAGGTAGCCCATGTCGCGGTAGGCGATCACGCTGGTTGCGCCGTGACGTTTGGAAAGCCGGGCCTTGTCGCTGCCCAGGATCATCGGCACATGGGCGAAGAGCGGCACCGGGTAGCCCAGCGCCTCGTACAACTGGATCTGGCGCGGGGTATTGTTGACATGATCGTCGCCGCGGATCACGTGGGAGATCCGCATCAGGGCATCGTCGATCACCACGCAGAAGTTGTAGGTGGGGGTACCGTCGGTGCGGCTGATGATCAAGTCATCCAGCTCGGCGTTCGGGAAGGCGATCCGACCTTTGATCAGATCGTCAAAAGCGGTCTCTCCTTCCTCAGGGGCCTTGAAGCGGATCACATGGGGTTGCTCCAGCGGCTGGTCCGCACGGTAACGGCAGGTACCGTCGTACTTGGGCTTGCGTCCCTCGGCCATGGCCGCCTCCCGCTTGGCCTCCAGCTCCTCCGGCCTGCACCAGCAGCGGTAGGCCTTGCCTTCATCCAACAGCTTCTGCACATGCTGTCTGTAGAGCGGAAAGTTGTCGGTCTGGTAGAAGGGCCCTTCGTCCCAATCCAGCCCCAGCCACTCCATCCCCTGCAGAATGGCGTCCACCGACTCCTGGGTGGAACGTTCGGTGTCGGTATCCTCAATCCTCAGGATAAAGGTGCCGCCAAAGTGGCGGGCGTAGAGCCAGTTGAACAGGGCGGTGCGGGCACCCCCCACATGCAGGTAGCCGGTGGGGGAGGGGGCAAAACGGACGCGTAGATCGGACATATTGGTTACTCCTTGTAGCGGGCGCCTTGACGGCTGCCACGACATTTCAGTTCGTTCAGCACAGCATACCACAGCTGGTTGTTCTTCAAACCCCATTGCGGTGCCACCCTGATCTCCAGGGGTGATGAGCCGTACAAACGCTGGATGCTGATCCGGGGAGCCAGCCGTTCCAGAAAATCGGCGGCGGTCGCAACATACTGCTCAAGCGTGAGCGGGGTAAACTCGCCGCGACGGTACATGGCAGCCAGTTCGGTCCCCTCAACGGCGTGCAACTGGTGCAGTTTGACCGATCTGATGCCGGGCAGGCTGTTGAGCAGGTCAGCGCTCTTGATGAACTCGTCCGGCTGCTCACCGCTAAAACCATAGATCAGGTGGGCACAGATGTCGAGCCCACGTCCACTGGCCCGCTCTACGGCACGAGTAAAATCCTCCAGCGAATGACCCCGGTTGATCCGTTCCAGTATGGCGTCGTCGGCCGACTGCAGTCCCAGCTCCAGGCAGACGTAGTGATCCCGGGCGATACGGGTCAACAGCTCCAACGCCTCATCGGTCAGGCAATCCGGCCGGGTACCGACCGAGATACCCAGTACGTCAGGCAGTGCCAGGGCCCGCTGGTACAGATCGGCCAGGTGTTCCACCGAGGCGTAGGTGTTGGTGTACTTCTGGAAATAGACGATGAACTTTTCTGATGTCAGCCGCTGACGATGATAGGCCATCCCGGCGGTAACCTGCTCCTCCAGCGGGATCTCGGCCAGGGTATCACGGGGGGAAAAGGAAACATTATTGCAGTAGATGCAGCCGCCGGTCCCCTTGCTGCCGTCACGGTTGGGGCAAGTAAAGCCGGCGTCCACATTGACCTTGCTGACCCGGCAACCGAAGCGATTACGCAGGTAGTGGCCGTAGGAGTTGATCCGCAGGTCGGGATGGATATGTTGGGATGAGAGCGACGACATTGAAGACCTTTTGGTTATTGCAGACCCCTTCGGAAGGACTCGGCAGCTGCGGCCGGATCCGGAGCAGCCAGTATATCGGAAATCAGGGCCACCCGGTAGCAGCCGGCTGCTGTCACCTGACTCAGGTTGGCCTGCTTGATCCCCCCCAAGGCAAAGACCGGGCCGGTGACCGCCTCGCAGGCCCGGGTCAGCTGTGCCAGACCCAGCGGTTCACCGTAGACGGCCTTGGAAGGGGTGGGAAAGACCGGACCAAAGGTCACAAAATCGGCCCCCTTGGCCAGGGCGGCGGCGGCCTCAGCCACGGCGTGGCTGGAGTAGCCGATCAGCAGATCCGGCGCAATGCGGCGGGCGGCCGTGACCGGCAGGGAGGCGATCCCCAGCTGAACACCGTCGGCTTCCACTGCCAGGGCCAGGTCGATCCGCTCGTTGATCAACAAACGAGCATCATAACGGGCGGTCAGGGAACGCAGTTCCCAGGCCAGGTCGTACAACTCTGCCGTGGGCAGATCTTTTTCCCGCAGCTGCACCGCCCGGACCCCACCGCTGAGTGCCGCCTCAACCACCTCCAAAAGCGGTCGCCCTCCGGTCTGGTGGCGGTCGGTAATCAGATAAAGCGAAAAGTCGATCACGAACCGATCAGGTCAGTCAGCGGCGAAGAAGCCGTGGCATACAATTTCTTGGGAATCCGTCCAGCCTCGTAGGCCAGTCGTCCGGCCTCAACCCCCAGTTTCATGGCCCGGGCCATGGCAACCGGATCCTTGGCACCGGCAATGGCGGTGTTCATCAAAATACCGTCACAACCCAGCTCCATGGCCAGAGCGGCGTCAGAAGCGGTGCCAACCCCTGCATCCACGATCACCGGCACGCTGACTGCCTCCATGATGATCTTGAGGTTGTAGGGGTTGCGGATACCGAGACCGCTGCCGATCGGTGCGGCCAACGGCATCACCGCTGCACAGCCCAGCTGCTCCAGTTTTTTGCAGAGGATCACGTCGTCGCTGCAGTAGGGCAGTACGGTGAACCCTTCTGCCACCAGCACCTTGGCTGCCTTGAGCAGCTCTTCATTGTCCGGGAAAAGGGTCTTTTCATCCCCCAGCACCTCCAGCTTGACCATGTCGGACAGGCCGGCCTCACGTGCCAGGCGGCAGGTACGGATGGCGTCCTCTGCGGTGTAGCAGGCCGCTGTGTTGGGCAGCAGGGTATATTTATTGGGGTCAATGTAGTCAAGCATGCAACCTTTGCCCATCTCGGCCAGATTGACCCGGCGTACTGCCACGGTGATGATTTCGGCTCCCGAGGCTTCCAGGGCTGCCACCATCTGTTCATTACTGGCATATTTACCGGTGCCCACCATCAGCCGTGAATTGAACTCCCTGCCTGCGATTGTCAGTTTTCCCTGTGCCATAACGCTATCCTCCTCCTACAAAATGTACGATCTCAATCTTGTCACCGTCCTGCAATGTCCGCTCTGCATAGGTTGCCCTGGGCACAATCTCCAGATTCACCTCAACCGCAACCCGCGTTAGCGGAATCTGCAGCCCTTCAAGCAGCTGCCTGACCGTACTGTTGTCCGGCAGCTCGTGTACCTCGCCATTCACTGTCAGTTGCATCTCTGTACCTCCTGAAAAACAAAATCGCCACCTCCTGACTTGCAAGGGGCGGCGATTTTAATCTCCATCTTAAAATCTGCCGCTTCCCTACGCCGGCATTACCCGGATCAGGTTCCAAGGGTCACGGCCATTCAGGCCGCTCTCAGTCGAAACTCCCCTAGCGGTACTTCTGTATCGGTGGTGTACTGCTTAAGAATCGTCTTAAACCTAGTAGATAATCAGGCCTGTGTCAACGCATTATCGTGTAAGAACAGGTGCAGTTTCTTCAGAATGTGGTATGGTGTTCTGCATTCTCTGGTGTACAACGCAAGGAGGCATGCTGTGTCTGACAAACGACTCATACACAGGAAACGCAAGCGGGTTGCTCTCAGTTTCGGCACGGATGGAGCCTTGATTCGCAAGGCATTTACGGAGGATATCTCTCCCACCGGCATGTTTATTAAAACAGCCAATGTCTGTAGCCCCAACACCGTTGTAACAGTCGAACTACTGTTTGATCAGCAACCGATCTGCTTCGACGCCAGGGTCATGTGGGCCCGCCGGGTCCCCCAAAACCTGTTCCATCTGGCAAAAAAAGGGGGCATGGGGGTTCGGATCATCCGTTTTCATAGCGGACGCGATCACTATGAGGAGCTCTGCACACAGATCTCCCTTACCCGGAACGCATAAAAGCGTGAGGAACGCTACCATGTGCAGAAAAATTTTTATCGGGGCAACCGGCCAGCATTGCGGCAAGACCACTATCTCGCTCTCACTGATGTCACTGGCCAGGCGCAAGTATGCCCGGGTCGGCTTTATGAAACCGATCGGCCCCAAATGTATCGAATATCTCGGCCTGACCATGGACAAGGATGCGGCCATGTTTGCCAGCGTTTTCGGTATGCAGCAGTACGCCCCCCTGATGTCCCCTCTGACACTGACTCCCGGCTTTACCCGCCGTTTTCTTGACGGTCAGCTGGATGCCGCAACCCCGGCCAGAGCCATTCAAAACGCCTGCAGAGAACTGGAACAGCATCATGATTTTCTGATCATCGAAGGGGCCGGTCATGGTGGTGTCGGTTCGGTGGTGGGGATGAACAACGCCCAGGTGGCTGCCATGCTGGAGGCCCCGGTGCTGATGGTGACCGGCGGCGGTATCGGCAATGTGATAGATGCGGTGGAGCTGAATCTGGCTCTGTATGAGCGGGAGGGCTCATCAGTACGGATTATCATGCCCAACAAGCTGTTGCCGGAAAAACGTGAGTATTCCATGGCATACCTGACCCGCGCCTTTCAACGCGACGGCCTGCTGGTGACCGGCGCTTTTGATTATTCCCGCACGCTTGCAGACCCGACACTCCAGCATGTTGCCGACCTGCTTGAACTGCCGCTGCATGGTGACCCTGCCGACCGCAGCAGGATCTGTCATACTATCCAGCTGGGTGCCGCCTCATCGCAGAAGGTGATTGACAGTCTTGAGGATTCAACGCTGCTGATTGTCACCAGTTCCCGTGACGAATTGATTGTGACCGCTTCATCACTGCACCATATCCCTGAATTCAGGACACGGCTTGCCGGCCTGATCGTGGCCGGCCACGCCCCGATGTCAAACATAACCGAACGGATCCTGGTGGACAGCAACATCCCCTACATCAGAATCCAGGAAACCACTTCAGAAGTCTACTACCGGCTGCGTGAGCATGTTTCCAAGATAGGGCCGGATGACACAGAAAAGATTGAACTAATTCACGCAATTGCCGAAAAGTACCTTAATTTCGATGCGATAGATGCCATGCTGGACTGATTGCGCATCCCGTAATCGCCCAAGCAACTGAAAATGCTTGACCTTCTTTCGTTGTTTGCTACTGTTACCAAAAAAATCTGAGGCTTCCATGATTCTGGTCACCCGGCTTGACCGACAATCCATGCTCCTGAACCCTGATCAGATCATCAGTATTGAAGAGACACCTGATACGGTCATTACCCTGTTCAACGGCAATCACATCCTGGTACGGGAATCTGCCCAGGTGCTGCTGAATCGCGTCATTGCCTTCAGATCCGTTCTTCTGCGTCGTTCTGCTGCGGTGCCTGCCGGTCGTTCCTATCTCAGACGGCGGCGTAACCTTCAGTATCAACAGGCAGCTCACCGTTCATCTCCTCTCTCATTCTCACGCGGCTCAGTGCAGCAAAAGCCGCTACACCGTCAGGACATCTGATCTATGGATTTAGCAACGGTAATTGGTCTGGTTCTCGGTTTTAGTGCCGTTTTCGGCGGCGCTGTACTGGAAGGGGTGCATCTCAGTGCCTTGATGGCACCTACGGCAGCCCTGATCGTGCTTGGCGGCACCTTTGGCGCGGTATTCATCTCCTTTCCGCTCAAGGCCTGCATCAAGGCGTTCAAGGATGCCAAGATCGCCTTCCTGCCCCCAAAGGTTGATCCGGAAGAGGTGGTCAAGGACATCATCGGCTATGCCACCAAGGCACGCAGAAACGGCCTGATCTCCCTTGAACAGGAGGCCCAGAACGCCAGTGACCCGTTCATCAAGAAAGGGATCTCGCTGGTGGTGGATGGTATTGATCCGCAAAAACTGCGCGAAACCCTTGAGGCCGAAATCATGGCCTACGAGGATCATCAAAAGCACTCGGTTGAGTTTTACGAAGCAGCCGGCGGCTACGCCCCCACCATCGGTATTATCGGTGCCGTGCTGGGTCTGATTCACGTTATGGGTAACCTGTCCGACACATCCAAGCTGGGCGCCGGTATTGCAACTGCCTTTGTTGCTACCATCTACGGCCTGATGACCGCCAACATCATCTGCCTGCCAATGGGTGCCAAAATCAAGGTCCGGATGAAGGAGGAGGTCTTGCGCAGGGTCATGATAGTAGAAGGGCTGATTGCCATTCAAAACGGCGAGAATCCGCACTTTATCGAGCAAAAGCTGAAGGCCTTTGCCGGTGAAGAACATTAAGGGGCCTGCCGCGTGGCACTGAAAAAAGAGCCTGAAAAGCATGCCAACCACGAACGTTGGCTGGTCTCCTATGCAGACTTCATCACCCTGCTGTTTGCAGTGTTTGTGGTTTTGTATGCAATGTCACAGTCCGACAAGCAGAAGGTTGAGCAAGTGGCCTCCGCGTTGCGGGAGTCCTTCGGCTATTCGCAACAGACGGCAGCCGGTCAACGGGGAGTGCTTCAATCTCATGATATCAAGCCGATACCGGCCATCAAGCCGGAAATGGCAGTTATCCCGATGATCAACAAGATGCCGCCGGCCGGACCCCGGCAGGGTGGCATGGACAAGGGACGCGGCAAAGGCAAGGCAGAAGAAAAGGAGTTCAAAGAGATCCAGTCCGCTATTGAGGCCTACCTGATCAAGCATGGCGCACAGAACAAGGTTACGATCGGCATCACCCGCCGCGGCCTGGTGGTCAGCCTGAAGGAGGCCGGTTTCTTTGATTCAGGCTCTGCGGTGATCAAACGCAGCGGCTATGAACTGCTGAACACGATCATAGAGGCCATGACCCAGTACTCCAACCCGCTGCGGGTAGAAGGGCATACCGACAATGTGCCGATCAACACCCCGCTGTTTCCCTCCAACTGGGAACTGTCGGTGTCGCGTGCTGCCAATGTCCTCCGCTACATCCAGAATACCTTTGACGTTGACCCCAAAAATCTTTCAGCAACCGGGTACGGTGAATACCGGCCTGCAGCTGAAAACAGCTCCCCTGAAGGCCGCTCAAAGAATCGCCGGGTTGACCTGGTGCTGCTCTCCGGCGAATCTGAAACAACCGAGCCCTGACAGCTTTTCCTCAAAGCTGATCTGCCGAAATTCCAAAACGACATTTCCTGTCACAGAGCTGTGCTATGGTCCTTCCAATCAATCAGGAGGACGACCATGGAACCAATGGTGCTGTTTGGCGGTGTGATACTGGTGGCGGGGATCATCTGGACAGCAGGTGATCTGCTGGAAGACCGGAGGCTGTTGACCGCAGCAAAACGACTGCAGTGGCTCAAAAAACTTTCGCAGGCCTATTCGGCCTTTAAATCGCGGGACATCAGCTCAAGAACTGCCTGCCGGGCAGGTTTGTCACCGTACAAAATGTCGTAAACCTTATGGGTGATCGGCATCTCGACCCCCAGACGCCTGGCCAGGGCATAGACTGATTCGGCTGACTTGACCCCTTCCGCCACCATCCGCATCTCGGCCATGATCTCGGTCAGACTCTGGCCCTGACCGAGCTTGACACCCACGGTGCGATTACGGGAAAGGTCACCGGTACAGGTCAGCACCAGATCACCCATGCCGGCCAATCCGGCAAAGGTAGTGTCCTGAGCGCCCATGACTCGTCCCAGACGCCGGATCTCGGCCAGGCCACGAGTGATCAGCGCTGCACGGGTGTTGTGGCCAAAACCAAGGCCATCGGCAATACCGGCCGCTATGGCGATAACATTCTTGACCGCTCCGCCCAGTTCAACACCAATGGTATCCTCGCTGGTGTAGACCCTGAACTCGGGGCTGCTGAAGGCGGTCTGCACCTGACAGGCAGCGGCCTGGCTGGCTGAGCCGGCAACAATCAATGACGGCAGGCCCAGCGCCACTTCTCTGGCAAAGGTGGGGCCTGAAAGGGCCACAAAACGCTGCAGGATTGCTTCTCCCAGCACCTGGCCGCACATCTGTGACACCGTGCAAAGCGTGCCCAGCTCGATCCCCTTTGAGGCACTGACCAGCGGGGACTGCGACTGCAGGGCCGGTGCCAGCTGTTCAAGAACCGACCGCGTCACCTGGGTCGGGGTTACCAGCACCACCAGATCCGCATCAGCTGCTGCCTCGGCAAGATCACCGGTATACTGCAGGCCGGGCTGCAGCTGTATGTCAGGCAGAAACAGATGATTGACTCCGGTGCTGCGCAAACTGCTCAGAAGCTCCGGTTCATAGACCCACAGCACGGTCTCATGCCCGTTGGCTGCAGCACGATGTGCCAGCGCCGTACCCCAACTGCCTGCTCCGATCACCCCTATCTTCATTCCCAGTCATCCTCGTCGTCAAAACTGCGCGTGGTGCGGGGGTCAATCCCTTCAGCCAGGGCCTGACGCGCCATCTCGATACTGTCAAAAGCAAGCCGCCTGACAAAGGGATGCAGGTGCATACCCGGCAGCATCCCCGCCAGACTGAGCCCCAGGGCCAGCACCCGCTGTACGGCCCGCTTCCGGCAGCCGATCTGCTGCATACTGTCGGCAATCAGGAGCAGACGACGCAACAGGGCCGGTTTGTCAGGCTCCAGCAATTCGGTGCAGAACCGTTCCAGAAGGCGCTGCTGCACCGCTTCAGGAACTTCATGCAGCGGCTGTCCGCCCAGTTCTTCCCCCAGTTCATACACCACAGGATCAGTAAAGAGCCAACCCTCAAAAAACGGCTCATCAAGCAGTTCTTCACAGCCGGCAAGCAGCGAGGCGATCCGGTCCAGGATACCATCCAGAAGCGATGCCGGAAATCCGGGCAGATAGGCAGCCGGCCGCAGGTCATACCCGCCAAACAGATAGCGGGAACCGTAAAAGTCAGGCGGCAGGTAGAAACCACGTTCCAGGCTCTGCTGCAGCGCATCCTTCAGCAGATCCAGGGCATAGGGGAGCTCAACCGGGAACAAACCCTCTTCCGCGTTCACCTCATCCAGGTATTCATCGTGATCGCCGCGTTGCTCAAATCTGGCAGCCACGGCATGACGTACACCATCCTGGTCACCCACCTGCAGGATCAGGGCTGCCAGACTGCCGTCGCTGATTTCCCACGAGAACCAGATCGTCCGCATCCCGTAGCAGTCGATCGGGCCGGCCTGGACGGTCAGAAACCGTGCCGGAGCAGTCAGCAAGACAGGCAACGGCTCCGGCTGAGAGATGCCCAGAAAATGAAGACGACGGATACTGCGCTGGATCTTCCCCTCCAGCCCTTCTACCGGCAGATGGGTCAGTTCCTGCAGCACCGTCAGGCTGCACCCGTGCCGCAGGGTACCCAGTGCCTCCACCGCTGCGCCGGCCATTTCGCTGAACTCATAACAGGCCAGCATACGCAGAGAGGCTGCCGCTTCAGCCCCCTTGTCCGTACAGCTGCCCAGACGCCGGATCAGCTGCAGCCGCAATGACTCGTCAGCATCCAGAAAACGGTCCATCAGCCTGATCAACCCCCAGAACCCTTCCTGAAGGCAGCGGTCCAGCAGACTGTTCAGGCTGGAACCACCCAGGTCGTCACGGCTGAGGGGGGGGGCCGAGACATCTACACCGTAATCCTGCAGGATATTGAGCAGCGGCAGGCGGCCCTCTTCCGGCAGATCGCGACGCTGCATGGTCAGGGCAACCAGCTGATCGAGCCAGGCGGCGGCATCAAAGAAATCCAGCATACAGGTGTAGCGGTAGAGCCGCTCCTGATCCTGCTCTTTCCAGAGCCGCCTGACCAGAGGCGGCAGTGCACGCCGTCCTGATTTCTGCAGGCGCCTTCCGATCCGCTCAAGCTGATCCCGGGTCAACTGATCCCGGGTCAGAAAATCAAGCAATCGCACAATCCGGCGCCGCTCACGATAACTGGTATCAACCTGCAACCTGTTTTCCATCGGCTTGATTACGCTTCCTCTTCGCCTTCCAGTTCGATACTGTCCTCATCATCACGCTCGGCCAGCTTGGCTACCGCAACAATCTTCTCCTGTGCCTCGGTAACCATGACCCTTACGCCGTGGGTATTGCGCCCGATCACCGAGAAGCCGCTGATCGGCACCCGCAGGATCTTGCCCTGATCCGTAATCACCATCAGCTGGTTTTCGTCAGACACCTGCATCACCCCTACCACCAGGCCGTTGCGCGGGGTGGTCTTGATGGTGATCAACCCCTTGCCGCCACGGGACTGACCACGGTACTCCTCCAGGTCGGTCCGCTTGCCAAAGCCGTTCTCGGTGACCGTAAAGATGGTGGAACCACTGGCCGTCGGGTCGATCACCTCCATGCTGATCACCTCATCAGCCGCATCCAGATTCATACCCCGCACCCCGCGGGTTACCCGGCCCATGGGCCGGGCATCGGCCTCAGGGAAACGGATCGCTTTGCCGTGACGGGAGGCCAGGAAGACATCCTTCTGGCCGTCGGTCAAAGCCACGGCAATCAGCTTGTCCCCCTCATCCAGATTGACCGCATTGATACCGGTGGCGCGGATATTGGTGTACTCAACCAGCGGGGTCTTCTTGACTACCCCCTGACGGGTGGCCATCAGCAGGAACAGGTCTTCACGATTCAGGTCCTTGACCGGCATAATCGCCGTAATCTTCTCCCCTTCCTGTACGTTGACCAGGTTCACAACCGCCTTGCCCTTGGTGGTACGGCTCCCTTCCGGGATCTCGTAGACCTTGATCCGGTAGACCCGGCCCATGTCGGAGAAGAACAACAGATAGTCCTTGGTGGAGGCAATAAACAGCTGTTCAACAAAATCCTCATCACGGGTCTTCATGCCGGTCTTGCCCTTGCCGCCCCGGCGCTGGGCCCGATAGAGATCAACCGCGCTGCGTTTGATATACCCGGTGTGGGAGACCGTCACCACCATCTCGGCATCTTCAATGGTATCTTCCAGCGAGATGTCGGCGGTCTGATGCACGATCTCGGTGCGACGCCTGTCACCAAAGCGCTCCTTGATCTCGGTCAGCTCCCCCACGATAATTTTCATGATCTCGGCGTCAGCCCCCAGAATCTCCTTCAGGCGGGCGATCAGGCGCAGGATATCCTCGTACTCCTGCAGAATCTTGTCCCGCTCCAGGCCGGTCAGGCGCTGCAGCCGCATCTCCAGAATCGCCTGGGCCTGCAGCTCAGACAGTTGCACGCTGCTGTTCTCATAGCCTGCCGGACGGGGCAGGTTTAACCTGGCCAGCCATGCTGCATCGGCAAAGGCGCCTTCCATCAGCCCCTGCTTGGCCTCGGGCGGGGTCTTGGAGGCGCGGATCAGCTCGATCACTGCGTCCAGCCAGTCCAGTGCGATTTTGAGACCTTCCAGGATATGGGCCCGTGCTTCCGCTTTCTTCAGCTCGAACAGGGTCCGCCTGGTGACCACATCCCGGCGGTGCTCAACAAAGAAGTGCATCATCTCGGCCAGTGAAAGCACCTTTGGCCGGCCATGCACAATGGCCAGCATGTTGATGCCGAAGGAGGTCTGCATCTGGGTATGCTTGTAGAGCTGATTCAGCAGCACCTCGGCATTCTCGTCCTTTTTCAGGTCGATCACGATCCGCATGCCGTCCCGGTCCGACTCATCCCGCAGATCGCTGATCCCTTCAATCTTCTTCTCTTTAACCAGCTCGGCAATGCTGGTGATCAGACGGGCCTTGTTGACCTGATAGGGGATCTCGGTCACCACGATCGACTGCCGGTCATGCTTCTTGCTGTTTTCAACATGGGCCTTGGCCCGCACCTGGATGATCCCCCGTCCCGTGGCATAGGCATCAACAATCCCCTGGCGACCGTAAATAGTACCGCCGGTAGGGAAATCCGGCCCCGGCACCAGTTCAAGCAGTTCCTCATAGGAGAGTGCCGGATTATGGATCAGGGCAATGATGGCATCGATCACTTCAGACAGGTTATGGGGCGGGATATTGGTGGCCATGCCGACCGCAATACCGGCTGAGCCGTTGACCAGCAGGTTGGGNNACGGTTTCCTTCTCAAGGTCTGCCAACAGCTCATGGGTGAGCTGCTTCATCCGGATCTCGGTATACCGCATGGCAGCCGGGCTGTCACCGTCAACTGAACCGAAGTTGCCCTGACCGTCCACCAGCAGGTAGCGCAGCGAGAAATCCTGGGCCATCCGCACAATGGTATCGTACACGGCGGTGTCGCCGTGGGGGTGGTATTTACCGATCACGTCACCGACCACGCGGGCCGATTTCTTGTACGGTTTGTTATAGTCGTTGCCCATGTCGTGCATGGCGTACAGGCAGCGCCGGTGTACCGGCTTGAGACCGTCACGCACATCCGGCAGGGCCCGGCCCACAATAACCGACATGGCATAGTCCATATAGGACCGCTTCATCTCGTCTTCAATGTTTACCGCAAGTTTCTGGCTTGACTGTTCCTGCATGCAGACACCCTTCAGATCCGTTTTATACTGGCTTTAAAGCGCGCAAATATAACACAGTTCACCCTGCAAGAGAACCCTCTTCTTTCTTGCCGTTCACCACCAGCGGCAGCCTGACCGTGAAGACAGAGCCAACACCCGGCGTACTCTGCAAGGCAATGGTCCCGCCCATCAGCTCCACCAGCCGTTTGGTCAGAAACAGGCCGATACCGGTGCCGCCATGGGTCCGCGTATCGGTATCATTGCCCTGGGTAAACAGTCTGAACACCTCCCGCTGCAGCTCAGGATCAATCCCTGGTCCGGAATCATGCACCTCGATCTTCAGCAGTGGGTGATCCGGCCGTCTCCCCTCCTCCCGGCTCAGGCTGACCACCACCTCCCCCTGCTCCGTAAACTTGATCGCATTATTGACCAGATGCACCATGATCTGCTGCAGACGGGCACCGTCGATCAGTACCTCGCGGGGCAATGCATCAGACAAGGTCATCCGCAGCTGCAACCCCTTGTTCTGAGCTGCCATCCCAAACAGACGATTCAGGGTCAGCAGCACCTGCTCCAGCTTCAGCACCCCCTGATAAAAGGAATGCTCTGCCGCTTCTATCCGGGAGGCCTCCAACAGATTATCAATCATCTCCACCAGCGAAAGCAGCGCTGTCTTGGCTGCCGTGGTCATCTGGGCATCGTAGGTCTTTTCTATCTCGATCAGCTGCAACGTCCCCATAATGGCACTCAGGGGTGTCCGCAGCTCATGGCTCATGATATGCAGAAACCGCAGCTTGGCCTGATTGGCACACTCAGCCTCTTCATAGGCCTTGAGCAGTTCCTGATGTTGCTGCTGCAGGGCACGATTGGCCTGCTCCAGATCCGTCATCTTCTTTTCCAGCTTGCGGAACAGTGCCTCGCTGTACTCCTTCAGCACCTGCCGCTCACCATCCGGAGTCTGCAGCACCGCCTGCGGTCGAGGTGCGGCCAGCACCTCGGCAATGATGGCCATCAGCCGGTCCGGCTCCATCGGCTTAACCAGAAAACGGTCTGCCCCCAGGCTCAAAGCCAGCTCCTCATCCCTGGCTGTGGTAAAGGTGGCAGTATAGAAGACAAACGGTATACCCTGCAGCAGCGGATCGGTTTTCATTGCCTTGCAGAGGGCATAGCCGTCCATCACCGGCATCAGGATGTCGCTGATCACCAGATCAGTCGGTGCTGCCCGCACCAGCTCCAGTGCCCGGGCTCCGTTTTCAGCCGATACGGTGGTAAACCCGCTGGCCTGCAGCAGTACCTCCAGAAAGTAAAGGTTCTCCGGATGATCATCGGCAATAACGGCGCGTTTCATCGGCTTACTCCCCGCTTAAGTGCTGTTCCACCTGGTGGATAAAGGTGTCAGGGTTGATCGGTTTTTCAATATACCCGTTGCAGCCGGCAGCCAGCGCCTTTTCCCGGTCACCGGCCATGGCATAGGAGGTGACCGCCACAATCGGAATGGCAGACAACTCAGGGTTGTTACGCAGGTTACGGGCCACGGTATGGCCATCCATTCTGGGCAGCTGGATATCCAGCAGGATCAGATCCGGCCGCTCAGCCGCCGCCTTGTCGATCCCCTCCTGACCATCTATGGCCGGCAGCACCGTATAACCGTGCTTTTCCAGCAGAAAGGTCACCAGATACAGATTCTGCTCGTTATCCTCGATGTACAGTATCCGCTTGCTCATCAGCACTCCTTTCAACCGGCAGCCGGAAACCAAAACTGCTCCCGGTGCCCGGCTGGCTCTCCAGCCAGACCGTACCCCCCATCAGCTCCACCAGCTTCTTGCAGATCGAGAGCCCCAGGCCGGTTCCTTCGTACTTACGGGAAAGCCCGGTGTCAACCTGACGGAACGGCTTGAACAGCCGTTCCTGATCCTCCGCACTGATGCCGATGCCGGTATCAACCACTGTAACCAGATAGCTACTGTCCTCCCGCACCGCCCGCACCGTGATCCCCCCGGCCTCGGTAAACTTGACCGCATTGGAGAGCAGGTTAAGCAGCACCTGCTCCACCCGGCGCTGATCACTGACCATCCGGCCCACGGTCCCGTCCAGCTGCAGATCAAGGGTCAGTCCCTTCTTCTCAGCCAGGGGACGAACCGACTGGGTCACCCTGGTGATGGCATCAACCAGATGAAATGGCTCACAGGCCACCTTCAGCTGACCGGCCTCGATCTTGGAGATGTCCAATACATCACTGATCAGAGAAAGCAGGTGGTTGGCACTGGTCCTGACCATGGTCAGCTGCTTGGTCTGTTCCGCATTGATCGGCCCGGAGAGCTGCTGCAGCAGGATACCGGTAAACCCGATAATGGAGTTGAGCGGCGTGCGCAGCTCATGGGACATGGTGGCCAGGAAGGCTGATTTCAGCTGGTCGGCAGCCTCGGCCCGTTCCTTGGCCTCCTGTAACTCGGTTGCCTGCTCCAGCTGTTCCTGCAGCATCTTTTCCACCCGCTGCTGTTCCACCCGCAGCAGTGCCTCGGCCTCGGTGCGGGTCTGCACCTCCCGCTGCAGACGCCGGTTCCAGAAGGCAAACAGCGCGATCACAGCCAGGAACCCACCGGCAATTTTCCAGATCAGGGCATAGTTATGTTTTTGCGCAATCCAGCGTCCGGCAATTGCACGCTCTTCATCAACCGTCAGGGAAGCCAGGGCCTTGTCCAGAATAGCGACCAGGGGCCGGTTGTCATGGGCCACCCCGAACTGCAGGATCGAGCGCGGCTCGGCCAGGCTGCCCATCAGCTGCAGGTTATTCAGCAGCTCCTGTTCTATCAGATAGACCGCCACGGCCCGGTTACCGGCATAGGCATCGGCCTCCCCCCGGCTGACCGCATCCAGGGCAGCAGCAGTTGAATCGTACTCCCGAATCACCACCAACGGGTAGTTTTCCTTAAAGTGCACCACATTGCGGAAGCCCTGCTCCAGTGCCACCACCTTGCCGGCCAGCTCTGCCTCCCGGGCGTAGTAGGTGCTTCCCTTACGTCCAACAATCACATGGGGGATAACAATATAGGGACGGGTGAACAGAAACTGGGCCTCACGTTCCGGCCGCCGGGTGATATCCATGATCCCGTCCAGCTCACCCCGCTGTACCAGCTCCTGATTCTGCCTGAACGACCCCGGCACCAGCTCAATGGCATTGTTCAGCCGCTTGTTCAGGGCCTTTACATAGTCCGCACCGATCCCTTCCGGATTGCCTGCCTTATTGACAAAGTTGAGTGGTGGCCAGGCATCCATCATGCCGATCCTGATCCGGGGATGCTGCTGCAGCCAGGCCTGCTCCTCCGGGGTCAGCTGCAGCACCGGACCGGCGGCCAGGCAGCTCAAGGCACCGCAGAGCAGCAGTATCGGCAGCAGCACAAGCACCCTTTTCAGCATTGACATCGCCAGACTCCCTGCAGCCTCAGCAGCACTCCCGCTCGCACTCCGCCATCAGCATCTTGATCTCGGCCTCGGACAGCTCCGGCAGCACAAAACTGCCCATTGGATCACGCTCCACCCTGCTGATGCCGGGATAGCGCCGCTCCAGCACCTTGATCTCCATGGCCTGGTTCCTGACCGTGGCCAAAAGGCGCCGGTTCTCCTCCTCCAGGTCGTACCGTTCAATGGCGGAACGGATGGCAAACTTCAGCTCGGTATCATCCCAGGGCTTGGTAAAGAAACGATAGATCTCACCCAGGTTAACCGCCTTCATGGCCGCCTCCAGGGTGGCGTGGCCGGTCAGCAGGATTCGCAGCGTGTGGGGCCAGCGGTCTTTGACGATGGCCAACAGCTCACTGCCTTGCATCCCCAGCATCCGCTCGTCGGAGATCACCAGCTTGAACGGGGTATGGGCCAGCAGCTCCAGCGCCTCTTCGCCACTCTGGGCGCAGGTTACCTCATACGGCTCATCAAACAGGGCACGGGTCAGGGCCGACAGGACATTGGCCTCATCATCCACCAGCAGAATCGGGTTACTCATGCGCTACTCCTTTGACAACGTGTGACATCGCGGTTACCACCACTCCAGGTCATAGCGTTCTATGGCGGACCTGATCGCGGCCTTCAGCTCTTCATCATCCCAGGGTTTGGTGTAAAAGCGGTAGATCTCGCCCTGGTTGACCGCCTTTCTGAGGGCCTCCACCGTGGCCTGGCCGGTCAGCAGAATCCGCTTGGTGTGGGGATATCGCTCCTTGATCCGTATCAGCAGATCACTCCCCTGCATGCCGATCATCCGTTCATCAGTCACCACCACCTTGCACGGTGTTGAGTCCAGCAGGTTCAATGCTTCGTCACCGCTTGCGGCACAAAGCACCTCATACGGCTCGTCAGCCAGCACGCGCCGCAATGCGGAAAGGACATGTTCTTCATCATCGACCAACAGCACCGTGTTCATAGTGGTTTCCTCCTTCAGGGTATTGATTGGGTACTGCTACTGACGCGCCGTACCGCACTCGGGGCAGATCAGCCAGTCATCCTCCAGCGCCCGGTGACAGGAACGGCAGCAGTTCTGCCGGAACGCCCCGCAGTGAGGGCAGAACAGGTGCCGCGAATCCATCAGCCTGCCACAGTGGTCGCAATGCCGCTCCATCCGCACCGCCGGCCCCACCACCCGCAGGATCTCATCCATGGTGGTCAACCCCTGACGCACCTTTTCCAGGCCATCCTCCAGCAGGGAGCGCATGCCGTCCACCCGGGCAGCAGCCAGAATCTCCGACTCCTTGTAGCTGGTGCCGATCATCTGGCGGTAGTCGTCGCTCATCATAAAGATCTCATAAATCCCCAGGCGCCCCTTGTAGCCCGTGTTGTTGCAGCGGGCACAGCCGGCCCCCTGCCAGACCCGACCGTCAAAGAGGCCGTTCGGCACCCGCAGCAGCCGTGCCTGCTCAGGATCAGGGGCTACCTCCTGACGGCAGTTCTCGCAGATTCGCCTGACCAGCCGTTGGGCAATGATCCCTTCCAGGGCCGAGGCCAGGATATACGGTTTGACCCCCATGTCGATCAGCCGGGTGATGGAGGCCACCGCACTGTTGGTGTGCAGGGTGGTCAGCACCATGTGCCCGGTGAGCGCGGCCTTGAAGGCGGTGTCAGCGGTCTCGAAATCCCGCACCTCACCCACCAGGATCACATCCGGATCCTGACGCAGGGTGGCCCGCAGCACCTGGGCAAAGGAGAGGCCGATCTTCTCGTGGATCGCCACCTGGTTGGCCTCTTCCAGAAAATACTCAACCGGCTCTTCAATGGTCTCAAAGTTCTTGCTGGGGTTCATCATGGCAGCCAACAGTGAATAGAGCATGGTGGTCTTGCCGCTTCCGGTGGGTCCGGTGGCAATGATCACCCCCTGCGGCTTTTTGGCAATGATGGTGATCTTGTCCAGGTCATCGGCCAGCACTCCCAGGTCCTCCAGCCGTTTAATGGCAGAACTTTTGTCCAGAATCCGCATCACGATCTTTTCACCGTTGATGGTGGGCAGGGATGAAACCCGCAGATCCACGATCCGTGTGCCGGCCTTGACCGTGATCCGGCCATCCTGGGGCCGGCGGCGCTCGGCAATGTCCATCCTGGCCAGGATCTTCAGCCGCGAGACCACGGCTGCATGCAGATCAGCCGGAATCCTGATCTTGGCATGCAGCATGCCGTCAATCCGGTAGCGGATGACCGAGTTCTTGGTCTTGGCCTCGATATGGATATCACTGGCACCGTAGCGGATCGCCTCTGAGATGATGGCGTTCACAATCCTGATCACCGGCGGCACCCGTGATGACCCGATCAGCTCTTCAACCGAGGCCTCCTTCTCCTCCTCATCAAGGACAATGTCGATCTCATCCAGCGGTTCCAGCTCGCTGTAGTCATCCAGCAACGGTTCGCCGCTATCCCAGGCCTGGCGCAGACGCTCACCGATCTGGACAGAAGTAGCCAGCACAGCAATCACCTTCAGGCCGGTTACCATGGCGATATTGTCGCACTTGAGGATATCGGAAGGATCAGCCATGGCTATGGTCAGCTGACTGCCGTCCAGCTTGACCGGGATCAGCCTGCCCTGCTCACAAAGCTCCCGGGGCAGGCAGCGGGCCACATTGACCGGAATCGTCAGCTCCCGCAGGTCCAGATACTCCACCCCCAGTGCCTTCTGCAGCGCAGCCAGCAGATGGGACTCACTGACCAGCTTCAGCCTGATCAGGGCATCCCCCAGAAACTCCCCCGGCTCCTGCTGCTGTCGGGCCAGCCCCAACTCTTCCTGGCCGATCAGCCCGGCCTTGACCAGGATATCTCCCAGCATGCCCCGGTTTTCCTCAAACAGGCCGGCGTAGTTTTTCAGCTTGGTCTGCTGCTGACGGGCCAGCTCCTTCAGGTTGCGGTTCTCGTGCATCAGCACGTACTGCTGCAGTGCCAGGGAAACGGTCAGCCGCAGATCCTCATCATTCCACGGCTTGGTAATAAACTTGTAGACCGCCCCCTCTTTGACCGCCCCCATGATGGAGTTGACATCAGCATAGCCGGTCAGCATGATCCGGATCGTCTCCGGCCAGCGCTCCCGTACCGCCTTCAAAAGCTCTGCCCCGGTCATACCCGGCATCCGGTGGTCACTCACCAGCAGATGCACCGGACGCTCCTCCATAATTTTGAGTGCCTTGTCAGCAGTATTGGCGGTCAGGATAGTGTAGTTCTCATCCAGGAAGATCCGCTTCAGCGCACTCAGCACCCCCTCCTCGTCATCCACAAACAGCAGGGTGAACGGTTCCTGACGGGGGGCTGGAGGCTCCAGTTCAAGGGGCGTGTCAGAGGCCTTCTGACCAGTAACAGCTGTTTTAAAGAGATGGGCGTAGGACATTAACAATAAACTCCAAGGGTCAAGGGTCAAGGGTCAAGGGAAGGCAGACGGTAACAACAGTCCCCTCTCCCTCGCGGGAGGTCACCTCCAGAGCCCCTCCGGCACCGATAACCGCCTCACGGGCCACGGTCAGCCCCATGCCGGTACCGCTCCCCACCGGGCGGGTGGTGAAAAACGGCTCAAAGATGCGCGGTAGCTGGTCAGCAGGAATACCGCAGCCGTTGTCGCTGATGCTGATCAGCAGCCGCTCGCCTGCCACAGCACTGCTCACCCGCAGTTCCAGCCCCTCAGCACGGGACTTGAGCGCATTATCAAGGATGTTGGCAAAGGCCTGCACCATCAGCGGCACCCGACAAACCACCGGCGGCAGGGGCTGCAGATCAGTGATCAGCCGGGTGTTGGGAGGAAACTGCGGCGCACGCCCGGCCAGAAGCTGTTTCAGCTCGTGCACCAGGTCCATGGACTGCTGCTCCATACCGTCCAGGTGGGCAAACCCCTTCAGCTGGGCAACAATGGTGGCGATCCGTTCCACCCCTTCCCGGCACTGCTCCAGCAGCAGACCGCTGTCGGTCAGTACAAAATCCAGCTTCAGCTGCTGCCGACGCTGCCTGGCCTGCCAAGCAATCTGCTCAAGTACGCCCCCCTCATCCAGCAGCCGTTGGTAGAGCTCAAGCATCTCGGCCATGCGGGCCTGATACTTGGTAAAACTGTGCAGGTTACTGCCGATAAAACCCAGCGGCGTATTGATCTCATGGGCCATACCGGCTGCCAGCTGTCCCACGGCAGCCAGTTTTTCCTGCTGCAGCAACCGGCTGTAGGCAGCCTTCAGTTCGGCCGTCCGCTCCTCCACCTTCAGCTCCAGATCCCGGGCCAGATCACGGTAGCGGCGCTCAGACTCCATCAGACGCCGGTTGGTATTCACCAGCTGCTCGTAGGATTCCTGCACGATCGTGGTGTGCACCTCAGTGGTCAGCATCCGCTTCAGGTTGTTGGTGACGGTCAGCTGCAGGGCATCCTGCAACAGTCGGGCAATGGCCTCAAAACCAGGCAGATCTTCGGTAGCCTCCAGCAGCAGCGCCCCTTTGGGCTCTCCCTCCACCAGGATGTTCAGCTGCTTCCTGACCGGTGCCCCACTTTCCGGCAGTTCCCCCAGCACAGCCAGCGGCAGATCATCCTCGTCAAGCAGTGCGGCGCGGGTAATCCCCAATTTCAGCGCACTGCGTAACAACGGCTCAACCTCGGCCTTGCCGACAATATCGGCCAGACGCTTCTCTTCGCCGATGATAAATTCAATATGTGAAGAGGCTTCAGTCATGATCAGGTCACTTTCTTACCATTCAAAACCGTACAACCTTAACACAGAGGAACAGAGATACAGGGACACAGAGCAGATCAAAAAACCGGTTTTGCTGTTACCCTGCTTGTGGTGCCTTTCTCTGCGTCTTTGCGTCTCTCTTTTTTCTCTGCGTTAAAGCTTTGTCTCTGCCTGTACCAGCTGGGCCACAAAATCATCCCGACTGACCTGATAGTGCTCCCGTAACCCCAGCTTCTGATCCACCGTATCAAACAGCCCCTCCACCGCAGCCTGGAAGGTCTCCAGTACGCCCCAGCCCTGCAGGGCCGAGGCCATAAAGACCGGCAGGCCGGTGGGCCCCCAGGTCTCCCGCAGTTCTGCCTCCGGCACCACACCGGGCAGGTCCTGCTTGTTAAACTGTACCACCAGCGGCAGCTGCTCTATGGCCAGCCCCACCATTGACAGGTTCTGCTCCAGGTTGGCAAAGCTCTCGGCATTGACCCCCTGCTGGATAAGCTGGGAATCGGCAATGAACACCACCCCGTCTGCCCGCTGCAGCACTGCCTTGCGGGTGGCATCATGGCGCACCTGGCCCGGCACGGTATAGACCTTGAGCTTGATCTTGAGACCGGAGGGGGCCACGTAGAAAAACGGCAGCAGATCAAAATAGATCGTGCGGTCCTCGGTGGTGTCCAGCATCATCAGCTCGCCCCGCCCCTCCTGCTGCAGCCGGTCATGCAGGCAGAGCAGGTTGGTGGTCTTGCCGGACAGGGCCGGTCCGTAGTAGACCAGCTTCAGCACCAGGCGCTTCTGCTGTTCATCAAATTCGATCAT
>DIUB01000213.1:0-3989 GCA_002422265.1 Geobacter sp. UBA6169 | reverse complement strand
TCCAGCTGATAGTAACGCTGGATTGCCTCCACCTTCAGCTCATCCAGCACCACCCCCTTGTTTAGCAGCAGCAGGCCCGTACCGGAGATGACATCCCTGGTCAGGATCATGCCGGGTAGCAGCTCATCGGGCCGCAGCTCAAGCTCAATGGTTGCGTTGGCATCCAGTTCCGGCAGGGTGAAGTAGGCATAGCGGGCAATCTTGCGAAAGACCCGCTGCAGGGCCGGGTCCAGCTTGATCCCCAGCCCCAGCTCCACCCGGGCCAGGGCCTGCTCTGCCGTGTTGCCGCCACCGGAAACAGCCCGGTCCAGCTGGTCGGCATAGGCCAGAATCCGCGCACCGATCGGTATTGCAGAGCCCTTCAGGCCGTCCGGAAAACCGGCACCGTTAACCTGCTCATGATGGTGCCTGATCAGCACACCGGCCTGACGCAGGTCGGCAATGCCGTCAATGGCCATCTGGCTCCGCACCGGATGCTGGCTGTAGAGCGCAAAGTCACCGGGGCTCATGGTCTCCGGAGTCAGCGTCAGCACCCGTTCCGGTATACCGATCTCGCCGATGTCATGCAAAAGCGCGGCAATCCTGATTGTCTCGATCTCCTCCGGCATCAGACCGTACTCACGGGCCGCAGCAGTTGCCAGTTCAGCCACGTTGCGGGCATGCTGCTGTATCCGCTGGCCGCGCATCTCCACCAGACTGGAAAAGGCGCTGATCATGCCGTTGTAGTTCTGTTTCAGCTGAATCAGGGCCTCATTCAGGTCATCGGCCTTCTTGCGGATGGCAGTGGTCTGCTGCAGCACCCGGTTCTTCAGATTCTCATTCCACTGCTTCAGCTCTTCGTTCTGGGCCTGCACAACAGCCTGCAGGCGCCGGTTTTCCTGGGCCAGCTGCCAGGTTGCAACGGCCCCGCGCAGGGTCTGCAGCAGATCGTCATCATTCCAGGGCTTGTTCAGGTAACGGCTGGCCCCTCCCTTGTTGATGGCATCGGCAGCAGCCGAGATATCGGAGTAGCCGGTCAGCAGCATCCTGATCGCATCCGGAGCCAGCTGTTGCGACTGCTGCAGGAATTCAGCACCGTTCATGCCCGGCATCCGCTGATCCGACACGATCAGGGCCACGTTGCCAAGAGCTGCCAGTTTCTGCAGCCCGGCCTCGCCCGATCCGGCAATCTCGGTCTCAAACGGCTCATCCATGGTCAGGCGCTGCAGGGCCTTAAGGATGTTCTCCTCATCATCCACAAACAGCACAATCGGCCGGACAGTCTCATCGCTCATTGGTCACCAGCTCCTTGGCCAGGGGCAGAAACTGCTCAACCAGCCGGGGATCAAAATGGGTTACGGTCATTTCCAGCATGATCTCCTGCACCTGCTCCAGGCTATAGGCCTTACGGTAAGGACGGTCGGAGTAGAGTGCGTCAAACACATCGGCAATGGCCACAATCCGGGCCTCGATCGGGATTTCCTCCCCTTTGAGACCGGAGGGGTAGCCCTGTCCGTCAAACCGCTCATGGTGGTACATGATCACGTTGACCACGGTCTCGGACAGATGGGCCTGCCGGGCCACCTCTGACCCCCAGCGGGGATGCTGCATGACCGACTCCATATCATCTTCGTTCAGGCGTCCGGGAAAGTTCAGCACCCGCTCCGGCACACCGATCTTACCGCAATCATGCAGCCAGCTGCCATGCTTGATCTCCTCCCGCAGCTGCTGCTCCAGTCCCAGCTCCTCGGCCAGGGCCACGGCATAGCGTGCCACCCGGTCGCAGTGTCCCTTGGTGTAGGGATCTTTCAACTCCACGGTCTGGGCCAGCGAGAGGTAGACCGTCTCGTCCTCGGTGGTGCCCAGCGATTTCACCAGCTGGTAGCGCATCAACGCCTCATCCACCGTCTCCATCAGCTCCTGATTGTTCCAGGGCTTGGTCACAAAACGGTAGGCCTCGCTTTTGTTGATGGCATCAATGGCAATGGACAAATCGGCATAGGCGGTCATCATGATCCGCACGGCCTGGGGCCAGCGGGCCTTGACCCGGGAGAGGAACTCGATCCCCCGCATCCCCGGCATCAGGTAGTCGGAGACAACCACCCAGACATCCTGCTGCTCCATGATCGCCAGGGCCTCCGGGCCGGAGGCGGCAAACAGGCAGCGGATATCATCCCGCTCCAGGTACATCCGCTCAAGCGAGCTGAGGATCGACTGCTCATCATCCACAAACAACACGGTACGCATGGTTCAAACCTCCAGAAAAGCCAGCACCACTGCCTGACTGCCGGCAAAGGTCACGGTCCTGCCCAGCACCCGCCAGGGGCGGTCGCCAAAGGTATCGGTCACACTCAGTTCGCCCTGGCTGCGGACCTGTTCCACCAGTTGTTTCAGGCGAGGATCGCAGAAGTGATGGATATCAGTGCCGAAGAAATCATCACACAGCTGCTTGAGGATATGGGCGGCCCTGGTGTTGCAGTGGGCGATCAGGCCGTTTTCATCAATCCCCAACACCCCCACCGGCAGGCTGCCCAGCATGGTCTGGGAAAACTCCAGCGCCTTGTTGCGCAGTTCAAGATCTTCAGTCCGTAACCGCACCTTTTCCTCAAGCTCCTGGTTGGAGCGGGCCAGCTCCTCCAAAAGCTCGCGGTTGCTGCGCAGCAGAAAGTAGCGCTCCAGGCAGTTCTGGATTGTGACCCGCAACTCTTCGTCGTTCCACGGCTTGGGAATGAACTTGTAGATGTGGCCTTCATTAATGGCCGCCACAATCGCTCCGGCATCAGCATAACCGGACAGTACAATCCGCACCGTATCAGGCCACTGGGCGTACACCTGCTTGAGAAACTCCACCCCGTTCATGACCGGCATCCGGTAGTCCGACACCACCACCTGAAAGGTATCACCGGACTCTGCCATGATCTGCAGCCCTTCCTCACCGGACGCGGCAGTCACCACCTCATAGTCATCATCCAGAAAGACCCGTTCCAGCGAACGGAGCACATTACGCTCATCATCAACACAGAGGATTCTGACCGGCACATTGTAGGTTTCCATTGGTAACTCCTTAACATCTTAACGCAGAGAGGCAAGAGGAGCAGAGACGCAGAGAACACCAGGAAAACTGATGTTTACGCACCCCTTTTTACTGCTTTTCTCTGTGACCCTGTATCTCTTGTGACTCTGTGTTAAGGTTTTCCCGAATCCACCGGCAGCCGCACGGTAAACGTACTCCCCTTGCCCGGTTCACTCTCCACCTGGATATCACCGTGGTGTTTGTGGACGATATCGACCGAGATCGGCAGCCCCAGACCCGTCCCTTTGCCGGTCGGTTTTGAGGTAAAAAACGGCTCAAACACTCGCCTGCGCACCTCTTCGGTCATCCCCTTGCCGGTATCGCTGACCGCCACGCAGACCCAGTCCGGCTCGCTCCAGGTCCTGACCGTGATGGTGCCCGGTTTTTCCATGGCCTGGGCCGCATTGACCAGCAGGTTGAGAAAAACCTGGTTCAACTGCTGCGGGTTGCAGAGGATCGGCGGCAGCTCACCGAAATCCCGCTCCAGGGTGGCGATATATTTCAGCTCGTTCCAGGCGATGTTGATGGTGGTCTCCAGGCACTCGTTCAGATTGACCCGGCTGGATTCCGCCTGATCCACCCGTGAAAAGCTCTTCAGATCCTGCACGATCCGGCGCACCCGGTTGGCGCCGTCCAGACTCTCCTCCACCAGCTGGGTCACGTCACTGATGATGTAATCCACCTTCAGCTTCTGGCGCAGACGGTCCAGCTCATCCAGACCGGGATGGTGGGGACAGGCGTAGAGCGATTGCTGCAGGGCGGCAATATAGGTGTCCAGCCGGCTGGCATACTTGCCCAGTGAAGTCAGGTTGCTGGTGATGAACCCCATCGGGTTGTTGATCTCATGGGCCACCCCGGCTGCCAGCTGACCGATGGAGGCCATCTTTTCCTGCTGGATGATCTGGGCCTGCATCGCCTTGAGCGACTCCTCTGAGCT
>DIUB01000104.1:1550-3286 GCA_002422265.1 Geobacter sp. UBA6169 | reverse complement strand
GGTGCTGCCGGCGGCACCGTGGTCTTTACCGCTGATGAGGCTGAAGAGCTGGCAAAGAACGGTAAAAAAGTAATCCTGGTACGGATCGAGACCTCGCCGGAGGACATCCACGGCATGCACGCTTCCCAGGGCATCCTGACCGCCCGGGGCGGCATGACCTCCCATGCTGCGGTGGTGGCCCGGGGCATGGGCAAGTGCTGCGTGGCCGGTTGCGGCGACATCAAGGTGGATTACGCTGCCCAGTCGTTTGTTGCCAAGGATGGAGTGGTGGTCAAAAAGGGTGACACCATCACTCTGGATGGTTCAACCGGTCAGGTCATGCTGGGTGAGGTGCCCACCGTACCGCCACAGCTGACCGGTGACTTCGGCAAGCTGATGATCTGGGTGGATAATTTCCGTACCCTGAAGGTTCGCACCAACGCCGATACCCCCCACGACTCCAAGGTGGCCCGTGAATTCGGCGCCGAGGGGATCGGCCTCTGCCGCACCGAGCACATGTTCTTTGAGGCCGAGCGGATCGCTGCGGTGCGCGAGATGATTCTGGCTGCTGATGTTGAAGGGCGTGAAAAGGCGCTGGCCAAGATCCTGCCGATGCAGAAGGGGGATTTCATCGGTATCTTCCGCGAGATGAAGGGGCTGCCGGTCACCATCCGCCTGTTGGATCCGCCGCTGCATGAGTTCCTGCCCCAGGAGGACAAGGACATCGAAGAACTGTCCAAAACCATGGGGGTTCCGGCGGCTACCCTCAAGCACAAGGTGGAGTTCCTGCACGAGTTCAACCCGATGCTGGGGCACCGCGGCTGCCGTCTGGGGATCACCTTCCCCGAGATCTACGACATGCAGGTGCGGGCCATCATGGAAGCGGCCTGCGAGCTGGTCAAGAACGAAGGCTTCAGTATTGTGCCGGAGATCATGATCCCGCTGATCGCCACCGTCAAAGAGCTGGCCGTACTCAAGGCCAACGCGGTCAAGATTTGTGACGAAGTGATCGCCCAGTACGGCGTCAAGGTTGAGTATCTGATCGGCACCATGATCGAGCTGCCCCGCGCCGCTCTGACTGCCGACGAGATCGCCGTTGAGGCCGAGTTCTTCTCCTACGGCACCAACGACCTGACCCAGACCACCTTTGGTTTGTCGCGCGACGATGCCGGCAAATTCCTGCCGTTCTATGTGGATGCCGGTATTCTGCCGGAAGATCCCTTTGTCTCGCTGGATCAGAACGGCGTTGGCCAGCTGGTTAAAATGGGCTGCGAAAAAGGCCGCGCCACCCGCCCCGGCATCAAGCTGGGGATCTGCGGCGAGCATGGCGGTGATCCCGAGTCGGTCATCTTCTGCCACAAGATCGGCCTGGATTACGTCTCCTGCTCACCGTTCCGGGTGCCGATCGCCCGTCTGGCAGCCGCCCATGCTGCCCTGGGCGGTGGGACGGATAACACCAAGTAGTTGATCTGAAGAGGTCTTTATCAGACGGGCAGGGCCATCGCGGTTCTGCCCGTTTTTTATGAAGCACTCTGTGCAGTAAGGCGCTGCAGATCGTTCGTCAGTGCATCAATATCGGCGTGCTCGGTTGCCCATGAGCACATCAGCCGCGCCCCGCCGGCACCGATAAAGCGGTAAAAATGCCAGCCGATCCCCTGCAGGCCGTTCAACAGCGGCTCCGCCATCCTGACAAAGACCGCATTGGCCTCCACCGGTACCATCAGCTCAACCCCCGGCAGTGCCTGCAATCGTTCAGC
>DIUB01000104.1:0-1427 GCA_002422265.1 Geobacter sp. UBA6169 | reverse complement strand
ACCCCGGCCCGCCAGCTGATATCAGCCGGTGCGCACCCCAGTGAGACAACCGCGTTGGCAAACCGCGCGCCGTCCATCTGCAGGTGCAGGCCGTACCGCCGTGCCAGTTCCCCGGCTGCCGCCACCTGCTCGGGGCGGTACACGGTTCCCAGCTCCGTGGCCTGGGTCAACGACAGCACCCGTGGCTTGGGGTAGTGAATGTCGCTACGCCGGGTAATCAGTTGCTCAACGGCGTTCAGATCAACCCTGCCGTCTGCACCACCCGCCAAAAGGATCTTGGTACCGTTTGAAAAGAACTCGGGCGCCCCGCATTCATCGGTCTCGATATGGGCAAACTCATGACAGATCACGCTGTGGTACGAGCTGCACAGCGAAGCAAGTGCCAGTGAATTGGCTGCAGTACCGTTAAAGACAAAAAACACCTGGCAGTCGGTCTCAAACAGCTCCCTGATCAAGCCGCAGGCGCGCTCGGTATACGGATCATCACCGTAGGAACGGCTGAAACCGTGATTTGCCTCTGCCATGGCCTGCCAGGCCTCCGGGCAGATACCGGCATAATTGTCGCTGGCGAACGCCAGATAATTGGGCATGGATTCCTCCTGAAGTGATGAGTAAAACAGCAGCCCCTGATCATTAATGCAGCAGCTGAAGCATCAACAGGGGGTGCGAGTAACGATGCAGCATGGAAGGTGATAATGTAACCGACTGTAACTAAATGAAAAATTTAGTCAATAGCAATTGCTGCAGCGGTTGGCACGTTTACTGTTACAGCAGGGACAAGGCAAGCGCATGTAACCCGCTTTTGATGCAGGTACCATAACCCCCAGAGGAGGAATTATTATGAAATCAGTTCGCACCACCATTCTGGCAGCAGTCCTGACCCTTTCAGTTGCATCAGCAGCACAGGCAACTTTTACCGGTCAAATCTGGATCCCGTCCACCGATGCCAAGGGGTTCGGCGATGTCAACATCAGCATTGACAACTACATCCGCATGACGAACAAGGCCGATGCCGGCGCTAACTACTATAACGCCGGTGTCACGGTTGGTGTGCTCCCCTTTGAAAAGTTCAAGATGGAAGTAGGGGTTGATTACCTGACAGACAATCTGAATAACAGTTCCAGCAGTACCAGTGCTGCCCATCCGATCTATTTCAACTTTAAGGGCGCCATCCCTGAGGATGCCTTCTTCAAGGGGATGCCGTCCATTGCTGCCGGTATGTTCGGCCTCAATACCGCCAGTGTGGCGCTGTCGTCAAATACGGCGTACGGTCTGATTGCCAAGACGTTTCCGGTGGTGGGCCGTATTTCCCTCGGCGGGTACAACGGTTCGCAAAACAGCTATCCGAGCAAGCATAACAACGGCCTGCTGGCCTCCTGGGATCGCACCATGTCTGAAATATCGGACAAGCTCTGGGTAGCCGTGGA
>DIUB01000072.1:958-17633 GCA_002422265.1 Geobacter sp. UBA6169 | reverse complement strand
GCAGAATATGGTAAGCTGAAGCATCTCTCTTCAGGCGGTGTATCGATATGGCCAGACTTGGCGAACTTTTGCTGGCAGGAAAGTACCTTACGCAGCGCGAACTGGATTCAGCCCTTGAGAATCATGTCCTGCATGGTGTCAAGCTGGGTACCTGTCTGGTGGAAATGGGCTATGTCAGCGATGACGATCTTGCTCGTTGTCTGGGGGCTCAGACCGGGCAGTCCAGCCTGACCAGGGATCAGCTGCTGGTGGCTGGGGGACAGCATCTCTCGTTACTTGCACCTGCAGCCATCAAGAAGCACCGCCTGATTCCGGTTGGTACGCAGGGGACTGCACTGCGGATAGCAACAGATCAGGATCTGTCTGGAAAAAAACAGATTGAGCTGGAAAAATTTCTGAACAGGCAGGTGGAGCCGGTGGCGGTTTCCGGCTATGCTGTTGACTGCTTCCTTGAGCAGATGTTTGGCATACCCCGGCCTGGCAGGTTTCTGCCCCGTTATTTGAAAACAAAAGGTACGACTGAACCGGCTCCGGTTGTGACGCCGCCGCCCCGGGAGGAAACCCCGCTGGTTATCAACGGGGTTCAGTGGAAAGATCTGGGAGAGGTGACCCAGGATGATGAGGCCACCCGGATCTACGATGAGATATTCAGCGGCATGCTGAACCGTGATGAGCTGCCGAGAACCCTGACGGAGGTTGCGGAGCAGCTCTGTCAGGCAACCTCACGCAATGATGTGGCAAAAACGGTGCTGTCGTATCTTTCCGGCAGCCTGGCGGTTGCTGCATTACTGATGATCAAGGACGATTTGGCGCGAGGCTGGAGTGCTGTTTGCGAAGGCGAGAAAATTAAGAATTTTGAGGCATTCAGTGCATCGGTGGGACTGTTGCCGGACCTGCAGCAGTGTGTGGCGACCAGAAAACCCTTTTTCGGCAATACCATCACCCCTGAGGCACAGCTGCTGATGCATACGCTTCGGCATCCAAATGGCTTGCTGGCCTATTTTCCGATCTTTATTCAGCAGCGGGTGGTGGCGGTGCTGGTCTGCGGCGCTTCGGAGAAGCTGAATCCCCTGGAAACGGCCGATTTGTGCCGCAAGGCATCCTATGCCCTGGAAATCCTGATTCTGCGCTCAAAACTGCTCAGTTCGTAAGATCAACGCCATCCCTGCCTCCTGCTGGTGTAACTCATTCTGCCCGATTACCCGTATTCTGATCCGCATGCCTAACCCGTGCAGGCTGTTGCTGCAGGATCGGTCTTGTTCGTGCTATAGCGTAGGTCTGTAAAGGAGAATCGCCTGCGATGAAAAAGAAGATAATGATTTTGATGATACTGGCGCTGGTTGCTGGTGCGTTTGCCTGGGTCGCTCTGCGCCGCAGCGGGGATGGAAATGGGGCCATGAAAATCACTGGTACCGTTGAGACCACCACGGTGGCGGTTTCTTTTAAGGTGCCGGGCCGCCTCAAAGAGCGGCTGGTTGATGAAGGAGCTCAGGTGCAGGCTGGCCAGCTGGTGGCCCGGCTTGAGGATGATGAGCTGCAGGATGAGCTGCGTGTGCGTGCGGCAGATGAACAGGCTGCCCGGTCTGGTCTGGCTGACCTGCTGGCCGGCAGCCGCAGGGAGGAGATTGCGGCAGCTGCAGCAGCCCTGGCACGGCTGCAGGCAGAGGCGGATCGGGCTGAACAGGATGCGGTGCGGGCTGAGACGCTGTACAAGATGGAGGTGATTCCACGCCAGGAGCTGGACGCGGCCAGGGCACTGAGGGATGCGGCGGCTGCAGCGGTTCGAGAGGGGCAGGAGCGGCTGCAGCTGACCAGGATCGGCCCCCGTCCCGATGCGGTCAGGCAGGCCCAGGCCCGTCTGGAGGCTGCCGGGGCTGGCCATTCACTGGCTGCTACTCGCCTGTCGCAGGCAGTGCTGACCGCGCCGCTGAGCGGTTTTGTGCTGGCCAAGCATGCCGAGCCGGGCGAGTTGCTGGCAGCCGGCAGCCCGGTGATCACGGTGGGCAGGCTGGATGAGGTCTGGGTGCGGGGCTATATCCCGGAAACCCAGCTGGGGCGGATCAAGCTGGGACAGCAGGCCGTGGTTACCAGTGATACCTGGAAGGGGCGCAGTTACCAGGGCACGGTCAGCTTTATCGCCTCTGAGGCGGAGTTTACCCCCCGTAATGTGCAGACCGAGGCCGAGCGGGTCAAGCTGGTCTACCGGTTCAAGGTGACTATTGCCAATCCGCAGCAGGAGCTGAAGCCGGGTATGCCGGTGGATGTGTTGATAGAGACAGGGGCAAGGGGCAAGGGTCAAGGGTCAAGATAGGCATGCTATTTGGCAATCCGGCCATAAAGATGACCAACCTGACCAAGCGCTTCGGCGACCTGACTGCTGTGAGTAACCTGTCTCTCTCTATCCCCAGGGGAGAGCTGTTCGGGCTGGTGGGTTCTGACGGAGCGGGCAAGACCACCACGCTGCGTATGCTGACCGGGGTGCTGGATGCCGATTCCGGTGAGGCCCGTGTGCTGGACTGCCTCTGCGGCGAGCTGGAGCCGGTCCGCAGCCGGATTGGCTACATGAGCCAGCGTTTCGGCCTTTACCCTGATCTGACGGTGATGGAGAATATCCGCTTTCATGCCGATATTTTCGGCGTGGCCCGGACAGAATGGCTGCCCCGGGCTGATCGTCTGCTGGCCATGAGCGGTCTGACCCCCTTCACCAAGCGACGGGCTGGAGCGTTATCCGGCGGCATGAAGCAGAAGCTTGGTCTCTGTTGCGCCTTGATCCACACCCCGGAAGTACTGTTCCTGGATGAGCCGACCAACGGCGTTGATCCGGTCTCCCGCCGCGACTTTTGGCGTATTCTTGATACCCTGCTGTCTGAAGGGGTTACCATTGTAGTGGCCACCGCCTATCTGGATGAGGCTGAACGTTGCCACCGGGTGGGGCTTCTGCACCACGGACAGCTGCTGGCCTGTGATAGTCCTCAAAACCTGAAGCAACTGGCTGATCCAGCGATCACGAATCCCGGCCTTGAAGATGTCTTTATTATGGTGATGGGAAAAGGGACCGATACGACCGTCAAACGTCGTCCGGCACCTGATCTGAAATCAGCGGAACCGGCGGTCACCCTCGTAAGCCTTGCCCGTCGATTTGGCGATTTTATCGCCGTCAACAACGTCAGTTTTACGGTGCCTAAAGGGGAAATCTTTGGTTTCCTCGGACCGAATGGAGCCGGTAAATCCACCACCATTCGGATGCTGTGCGGTATTTTGGAGCCGAGTAGCGGTTCAGGTAGTGTGGCCGGATTTGATGTCTGTACCCAGGCTGAAAAGATCAAGGAAAACATCGGGTACATGAGCCAGAAGTTCTCCCTGTATGAAGACCTGACCGTGGAGGAGAACATTGCCTTCTATGGTGGTATCTACCGTCTACCAGCCAGTGAGTTGAGCGAGCGGGCCGACTGGGTGATCGAGATGGCCGGCCTGACGGAGCGACGCACATCAAAGGCCGGAGAGCTATCAGCCGGGTGGCGACAGCGGCTGGCCCTGGGCTGCGCCTTGCTGCACAACCCGCCGATCATTTTTCTTGATGAGCCCACCGCCGGGGTTGATCCCCTGAACCGCCGCCGTTTCTGGCAGTTGATCCACCAGCTGGCTGCCGATGGGATAACGGTCTTTGTCACCACCCACTATATGGATGAGGCCGAATACTGTGACCGCCTGGCCCTGATCTACCGTGGGGAGCTGGTGGCGGTCGGTACGCCGCAGGAGCTGAAACAACAGCGCAGCTGCAATGGGCTGCTGCCCAGTCTTGAACAGGTCTTTATTGATCTGATTGAAGAACGGGATGCTGCGGAAGGAACGTTGCCGTGAGTCGGGTCTCTACTTTGGCAAAGGCCTCTCTGAGGCGGATTACGGCGGTGGGTCGCAAAGAGTTTCTGCATGTGCTGCGCGACCCGCGCAGTCTGGCCCTGGGAATACTGATGCCGCTGGTCATGCTGTTTCTGTTCGGTTATGCCCTGACCCTGGATGTGGACCGGGTACCGCTGGCGGTCTGGGACCAGAGCGGCACCCCCCAGAGCAGAGAGCTGATCAGCCGCTTTGAAGGCTCCCGCTATTTTGCCCTGCAGGTACGAGCCACGTCTTACCCCGAACTGGAGCAGGCGGTTGATCGTCGTGATGCCCTGGCAGCCCTGGTTATTCCGCCTGACTTTGCAGCAAAGCTTGGGGGGGCTGGTCAGCCGGTTCTGCAGCTGCTGCTGGACGGCAGTGATCCCAGCACCGCCACCATTGCCCAGGGGTACGCCGAGGCAATCGTGCTGACCTGGTCGCGCCGGATCAGTGTGCAACAGCTGTATCGGCACCCGACTGCAGCACGCTCCGTTCCTCAGTTGGAGATCCGCCCCCGGGTCTGGTTTAACACCGACATGGTCTCCCGTAACTTTATCTTCCCCGGACTGATACCGGTGATCATGATGATCGTGGCGGCTCTGTTGACCTCGCTCAGCATGGCGCGGGAGTGGGAGACCGGCACCATGGAGCAGATCGTGACCATGCCGGTGCATAAATGGGAGCTGATCATCGGCAAACTGGCCCCTTACTTCTGTATCGGGGTGGTTGATCTGCTGTTGTCGGTTGGTGTTGGCTATTACGTCTTCAGCGTGCCGCTCAAAGGCAGCCTGCTGCTGCTGTCCGGACTCTCATTGCTGTTTCTGGTGGGGGCGCTGGCCGTGGGAATGTTGATCAGCATCATTGCCAAAAGCCAGCTTTTGGCCAGCCAGCTGGCCCTGTTGGTCACGGTGCTGCCGGCCTTTCTGCTATCCGGTTTCATCTTTCCGCTGGATAACATGCCGGCTCCGATCCAGGCGGTCAGTCATCTGGTGGTGGCCCGCTATTTTGTCACCATCCTGCGTGGCATCTACCTGAAGGATGTGGGGCTGGAGATCTTGTGGCCCCAGGCCTTGTTTCTGCTCGGTTTTGCCTTGCTGATCCTGTCGGTGGCTGTGATGAAGTTTAAAAAGAAGCTGGGGTAGGCAATGTTTGAACGCCTGAAAGCCATGCTGGTCAAGGAATTTATCCAGACCTTCCGCGACCCCCGGATGCGGGTGGTGCTGTTTGTGCTGCCGATGATCCAGACCGTAATCTTCGGTTATGCGGTTAATATGGATGTGCGCAAGATCCCCACTGCGGTGATTGACCGCGACAATTCCCCCCAAAGTCGCGAGTTGTTACAGGTACTGTTTGCTTCCGGCCATTTTCGTCAGGTGGCGCAACTTGATGATGAACGACAGACAGCCCGTCTGCTTGACAGTGGCAGGGCGCGGGTGGCGGTGGTGATCAATCACGGCTTTGCCGCGCAGCTGGGCAGAGGCGGTACGGCATCAATGCAGGCCTTGATCGACGGATCTGATTCCAACACTGCCGGAGTGATTCTGGGCTACCTGTCTCGCCTGGCAGAAGAACGTAATCTGCAACTGCTGGCTGAGCATGCCGCCCGCAGCGGCATCATCGTACCTCCTGCAGCTGTTCGGCTGGAGAGTCGGGCCTGGTTTAATCCCGATCTGGCCAGCCCACCGTTTTATGTGCCGGCGGTGATTGCCAATATCCTCTACATCATCACCATGCTGCTGTCAGCCATGGCGGTGGTGCGGGAGAAGGAGATCGGCACCATCGAGCAGGTGATTGTGACTCCGATCCGCAAGTATGAGTTTATTCTGGGCAAGACCCTGCCGTTTGTGCTGATCGGCTATGCCAATGTGTTTCTGATCAGCCTGGTGGGGTGGCTGGTTTTCCGGGTACCGGTGCGAGGCAGTATTACGCTGTTGATTCTGGCCACCGGCCTGTTTTTGATGAGTTCTCTGGGTACCGGTCTGTTCCTGTCCACCATCAGCCAGACCCAGCAGCAGGCCAAGATGAGCGCTTTTTTCATTATCTTTATTGCCATGCTGTTGTCCGGTTTTGCCTTTCCGATTGAGAATATGCCATTGCCGGTACAGTGGCTGACCATGATCAACCCGGTGCGCTGGTTTATGGAGATTATCAGGGGACTGTATCTGAAGGGGGTAGGGGCGGCGATCCTCTGGAAGCAGTTGGCCATGCTGCTGCTGATCGGTATGGCAGTGCTGGGTACGGCTGTGCTGCGTTTCAGGAAGACCGTTGGATAAGGGCGTTGTTCTGGTTGACAAGCCCTTTGCTACTGGCTAAGGTCGCCACGTGCGAAAGTGCTATTCTGGTGAGGTGACTGATGAAACGATTGCTGGTGGGGCTGCTTGCTGCAGCGTGTCTGTGCGGGTCGTATCCGGCTCTGGCCGCGGAAGAGAAAGATCCCAAGAAGCAGGCTGAATTGCTGGAAAAAATCAAGCTGCTTGAACAGCAGATTGCCGATTTGACGGCACTCAAGCTTAAAAAACAGAGTCTGCCGGTCAAACGTGAGCAGTGCATGAAGGTGGTGGGTGTTGAGAGCTACTGCACCTGTGTGGTGGAGAAGCTGCCGGCGTCAGTCGATTATCGCCAGTTTGTCAATCTGCTGCTGACACCGGCCAAAGAGTTTGGTTATGACAGCATGAGCAGTGAACAGAAAAAGGATATCGATCAGACCCTGGTGGTCTGGGCAAAGTGTGTTGACTACAAAGGTCCCAAAGGGGCCGGATTTCTGGATGGCATTCTGAACCGGGACACGCTTTTTTAACCATAAGGTCCACGTCCCAAAAAAAAGGATGACGCTAATGAGCGCCATCCCCGTGTAGTCTGCCAGTTGCTGGATGGTTATTTCTGGTAGCCCAGCTTGGATGAGATCTCTTCTGCTGCGCGGACAGCCAGTGGAATCAGCTCACGGTTGATCCGGTCGTCTGAAAAGCGCATTGATGGCCCGGATATGCTGACGGCACCAATGATACGGCGAGTGTAATCGCGGATCGGCGCACTGACGCATTTGACCCCTTCATCAAGTTCTTCGTTGTCAATGGCGTAGCCTTGTTCCATGATTTGCGCCAGCTGGTTTTTCAACTCTTCGCGGTCGGTGATGGTGTTGGCAGTGAACTTCTGCAGGTCGCGGCTGGGCAGGTAATGGTCGATCTCTTCACTGCTCATGTACGCAATCTGCACCTTGCCGGCAGCCGTACAGTATGCCGGTAGTCGTGAGCCGACCCGCGGTACTACCCGTACGGTTTTACTGGTTTCGATGCAGTCCAGGTAGATGATATGGAAGTCTTTCAGTACCGCAACGTAGGTGGTTTCATTGCTGATCTTGACCATCTCTTCCAAGACCGGCTTTGACTGACGCAAGAGTCCCATCTGCTTGATAAAGGTCTGACCCAGCTCCAGGGTTTTCAGCCCCAAACGGTAGTTTTCAGTTACCTTGTTCTGCTCAATATAGCCACGGGACTCAAGGGTGGCCAACAGCCTGAAGACGTTGTTCTTATGCAGTTTGAGCCGTTTTGAGAGCTCGGTTACTCCCAGTTCGTCCACATCGTCGTGGAATTGTTCCAGCAGGTCAAGTGCGTGAGAAACAGCCTGTATGAGATATTCTGATTTTTCTTTCTTTGCCATGGGTTTGGTTCCTGAAGGTAGTGGTAGTTTGATCGTGTTTATTCCGACTGAACCAACGGTTCAGTATAGTATATAGAATCTTGTTTTATAATTGTCAAGTACGATTAATTGCATTATATTTCTGCATTATCACTGGTCTGCCTATTAGTTTGGCATTCTGAAAATAAAACAGAGCGGAGCCGCTATGTTGAATCTCAGGAAAAAAATCCTTGTGGCTATAGATGGTTCACCGTATTCGGACAAGGCGGCTGAAGAAGCGGTACGTATGGCCGCTGGCAGCCGCAGTCAGTTCAAGAGCAAGGTGTTTGCACTGCTGGTGGTTCCCAATGCCCAAAGTTCCAGCTACTCAGACTTCGTGCCGGTTAAGCCGCTGACTGAAACCGAGCAGTGGGAGGATATCCGTAAGCGGATCTTCTACATCATCGAGAAGAGTGCTGCCGAGTATGACGTACCCCTTGAGATGATCGTTGAGGCCGGTGAACCTGCTGAAAAGCTGGTGGAATTTGCCAAGCAGGAAGGGGTTGATGTTATCGTGATCGGCAGCTCCGGTAAAGGGTTTCTCGAACGTCGCCTGAAAGGGAGTGTCTCTCGCCGTGTAGCTGAATTGGCTCCCTGCTCGGTTTATCTGGTACGCGCCTGAAAGGTTTGCCCCATGTATCGTCTGCTTGTTGCGTTTTTCCTGTTGCTCGTCTCCGTTTTTCCCGCGTTTTCCGCCGTAGCTCCTGACGTCTCGGTCCCCATTCTCCTGTATCATCGCTTTGGCCCCACGGTGGCCGACGGTATGACCATCACCACCCCGGTGTTTGCATCCCAGATGCAGTACCTGCATGACAACGGCTACAAGGTGATTCCGTTGCGCCAGCTGGTGCAGTGGTATCAGGGCAAGGGGCCGACGCCTGGGCCAAAATCGGTGGTGATTGTGGAGGATGATGCCCACAAGACGGTCTACAGCGACATGCTGCCGATCATCCGCAAGTATCGTTATCCGGTGACCATCTTTGTCTATCCTTCAGCCATCTCAAACGCAAAGTACGCCATGACCTGGGAACAGTTGCGGGAGTTGAAGAAGACCGGCCTGTTCGATATCCAGTCCCATACCTACTGGCACCCCAACTTCAAGCGAGAGAAGCGCAAACTGGCTCCGGCGGCCTACGAAAAGCTGGTGATGGAGCAGTTACTGAAGTCGCGCAAGAAGCTGGAGCAGGAGGTGGGCGGGCCGGTGGATCTCTTGGCCTGGCCGTTTGGCATCTACGATGATCATCTGCTGCAGAAGGCCCGGGAGGCGGGCTATACGGCAACCTTCTCTATTGAGCGCCGCCATGCCACTTCTCGGGAAAAACTGCAGATTCTACCCCGCTACCTGCTGGTACAGGCTGATCGGGATACCGCCTTTGCCCGGTTGCTGCAGGGCAATGCCGTCAAGCGCAACGTGGCCTACTGAGACGACATGGAATCCATATCTCCTGCCAAGAAACACCCCTGTCCTGATTGCCGTTTCTGCCAGTGGTGCTCTGATGACCGCTGTAATCTCTGTCTGAAAAAGAACTGCTGTCGTAAACAGTTGTCAATGGCCGAACAGATTGCGCTGTACGAGGCGATGAACAGGAAAGAGGGAGGTTTCTGATTACAACAGCTTGATTCCGGCCAGCTCTCTGGAACGTTTGACCGCCGCATCCACGGCATCCATCAGCAGGCCGTGCAACCTGCCGTTTTCCAGGGTGTGCAGGGCCGCGATGGTGGTGCCGCCGGGTGAAGAAACCCGGTCACGAAGCACTGCCGGATGTTCGTTACTTTGCTGCAGCAGCTGCGCAGCCCCCAATACCGTCTGCACCGCCAGGCCGGTTGCGATATCTCTCGCAAGACCGTTTTTAACTCCTGCATCTGAAAGAGCCTCAATAAAGGAAAAGACGTAGGCCGGACCGCTGCCGGAGAGGCCGGTTACGGCATCCATCTGACGTTCTCCCACCCGATAGACCGTTCCGGTCAGCCGGAACAGCTCCTCTGCCAGAGCCAGGTCTTCATCGGATGCCCGTCTGCCGCCGCAAAGGGCTGTGGCCCCGGCCTGGACCAGTGCCGGGGTATTGGGCATGGCTCGCACAACCCGGCAGCCGCTTGGCAGCGACTCTTCGATCATGGTGGTTGACACCCCGGCCATGACTGAAACCACCAGTTTGTCGGGCGTAACCGATGTTTCCAGGCCCGAGAGGACACTGGCCGCCATTTGCGGCTTGATGGCCAGCACCAGCAGATCAGCCGCTTGAGCAACCTCGTTGTTGTCGTCCGTGGTCTTTATCTGGAGCGTTGTGGCCAGGTGAGCGCGGCGATCAAGCACCGGGTCAGCCACCAGAATGGATCGGGGCGCCATACCGCCGCTCAGCAGGCCTTTGATAATCGCCTCGGCCATGTTACCGCCGCCGATGCAGCCGATAGTCAGGTTCATCAACATGCCGAATCTCCGTGAGTGCTTCCGGCCTGTATGGCCGGTGGATTGTTTAATTCCGCCGCTGCTTTCTTGTCGGCAGTGCTGCTCTTGGTGATCAGCATCACCCCAATGCAGACCAGCGTGATACCGGCCCAGCGTAGCGGTGAAACCTGCTCGTGGAGCAGATACTTGGCCAGCACGGCCACCAGAACGTAGTTAAGAGCCTGCATCGGCAGGGCCACCGAGAGATCTTCCCAGGAAAGTACTGCCAACCAGAGGAAAAAGAACAGGGCCAGCATGAAGGTGCCCACCACGATTTTCCAATCGGTCATGGCCCGTACTGCGGTTTCCAGAATGCCGCGCAGGTTCATGGTGGAGAGGTCGCCCAGCTCCTTCATCCCTTTTGCCAGCAAGATGTCGCCTACCGTGCCGGCAGTGACTGCCAGCAGCATCATAATCAAGGTCTTAAGCATACGGTTTGGTCTCTCCGTGATAGTTGGTCAGGGTAACCCCCAGTTCCTGCAGCCGGAAGCGCAGCCGGGGTGACAGCAGGGCTGCCAGTTCCTGCTCATGGTGATAGTCGGGCATCCGGCGGCTGATCTCGGGGTCAGGCAGGCAGCCGGGGTGCAGATACCACTCGGTCAGTCCGGGTCTAAGGTTCTCGGTGATTGCAAGCAGATAGTCTTCAGTCATCCTGCCGGAATTCAGAACCCCCTTGACCTCGGATGCTGTCGTGATGTCGTGATAACGCAGGCTGGGCTGGGCATGGGAGGCCAGGGCGCCGAAGATGAG
The DNA here is from genome assembly GCA_002422265.1 of Geobacter sp. UBA6169. Classification (GTDB taxonomy): domain Bacteria; phylum Desulfobacterota; class Desulfuromonadia; order Geobacterales; family Pseudopelobacteraceae; genus Trichlorobacter. The sequence continues at coordinate 6,883 of DIUB01000072.1, read as the reverse complement.
ACGTTCGGCCAGCTTTCCTGCCAGGCGGGTACGGTCGTGGCGCAGGTTCTGTAACAATCGCTCGCGGGTGATCCTGAAGCTGGTAATCCCGTGCAGCTGCATCAGTTCAGACAAGACCGAAAAAACGGTGGGGTGCATCTGGATGTTGAGATGACCGTCAATATGAGTGAGTGGGATCCCTGCCTGCTTGACCTTGAGGATCTGTGCCTCGATTTCGTTTCTGAGCTGCATCCGGATGGTGGGGTCAAAAAACAGCTTCATTCCCATCAGTACCGGGTTGTCAGGAAAACAGCCGTTGGCAGTCACCAGTCCGGGAACCTTGTCCGGCGGCAGTACCGGTCTGCCCTGCACCAGGGTCAGGTGCAACCCCACCTGCAGGCCGGGGTTCCGTTCGGCAATGGCTATCGCCTCATCAAAGGCATCACCACCGGCCATCAGGGACGCCTGGGTCAGGATTCCCTGTTGCCAGGCCTGTTCCACAGCCCGGTTGACGCCGGAAGAAAGGCCGAAGTCATCGGCATTGATTACCAGCTTTTTCAACACTGTCCCTGCTTGCGCTTGCGCATATACTCCAGATACTGTTTGCCTTCCTTCAGCAGTTTGCGGCGTTCCTCTCCATCCACCAGCATCTTGCCGATACTGCGCATGATGTATTTGGGGCGGAAATAGAATTTNNAACTCCTCCACCGAGTTGAAGATCTCGGCATTGGTCAGATTGGGGTAGTTGATCACGCACTTCTGGTGGCCGGTGTTATCGATAAAGTCGTCCGAGGCGATCCAACCCTGTTCTTTGGCCAGGGTGTAGAACTCGGTGCCGGGGTAGGGCGAGGCCAGCGAGGCCTGCAGTGAGTTCAGGTCAAGTTGTTTGGCAAACTCGATGGTCTCGCGAATGGTCTCTTTGGTTTCGCCCGGCAACCCCATGATAAAGGCGCCGTGGACTGACAGCCCCAGCTTCTTGCAGTCCCTGGTGAACTGGATCGCCTGTTCTTTGGTGACCCCCTTTTTGATGTTCTTCAGGATTTGTTCATTGCCTGATTCATAGCCTACTACCACGTGGCGCAGGCCTCCCTCACGCATGATCTTGAGGGTCTCGTAATCACAGTTGGCCCGTGAGTTGGCGGTCCAGGAGATTCCCAGCGGCTTGAGCAGCCTGGCCACTTCGCGGGCATGCTGCCGGCTGGCGGTAAAAGTGTCGTCGTCAAAGGACAGCTCCCGCATCTCCGGGATATTGTCCACGATCCACTTGACCTCGTCATAGACGTTCTGCGGTGAGCGGGTCCGCATCTGGCGACCGGAAAAGGTCTGGGGCCAGAGGCAGTAGATGCACTTTGAGGGGCAGCCACGGCTGGAGTAGATCGAGACATAGGGATTTTTGAAGTGGGGGATCACGTACTCGGCAATCGGCAGATCACGACGGTAGACCGGCGCCACAAACGGCAGGGCATCAAGGTCTTCGATCAGTGGGCGATCCGGGGTGTGCATCACCTTGCCGTCCTTGACAAAGCTGATGCCGTCCACCTTCTGCCATTCACGTCCTTCGCATAACTCTTTGGTGGAGTAGTCGAACTCTCCCCGGCAGACAATGTCGATGATGCCGCTACCGGCTTTCAGCGACTCTTCAGGCAGAATAGTAACATGGGGGCCGGTCAACACGGTAACGATATCCGGCTTGACCTCCTTTATCCGGCGTGCGGTCTCGATATCCAGCTGCAGGGTGGGGGTAGAAGTATACATCACCACCATATCGAACTGCTTGGCAATCTCCAGGCAGGCAGGCAGATCCAGTTTCTGCACCGGTGCATCCACCACGCGGCTTCCTTCGATCATGCCGGCAGGAAAGCAGAGCCAGGTGGGGTACCAGAATGAGGTGACCTCGCGTGAAGCCTGGTAGCGGGCACCGGCGCCGCCGTCAAAATCTTCGAAGGTGGGCGGGTTGAGAAAAAGCGGTTTCATTACAACTCCTTGGCTGTTGGCGAAATAATATACAATAGTGGAGGTAGGCTGTGTAAGTCAAGTATTATGGGCGCTTGACTTCGGTGGTTTTGGGGGTATGTACAAGAGTAGCTGTAACGTATCTTTCAGGATAAAGGGGGATGTATGAGACTAGGAGCAATGTTGATGGTAGCTGGAGTGGCGGTGTTGGTCAGTGCCGGTGTCAGTGAAGCTCTCGAACTGCGGGGTAAGCAGATACGCGGAGTTCCGGGGCGTAATGCGCAGATCGTCAGCACGCCGGTGGTGTTAAAGGCACCAGCCAAGGTCAAGCGGATCGAAGGGGGTAAGGAAGGGTTGTGTATTCAAGGCGTCAAGATGATGTGCGGATCAGTTGCTGAATTGATCGGCAAGACGCTTCAACCCGGCAGCTATACGGTCTATCCGAATTTACCCCAGGGCGTGCAGGAGTATAGTGTAACGGTTGTATTCGAGTGATTTCATCAGGTTGAATTTTGGCGGGCCGCAGTCACCTTGTGGTGAATTGCGGCCCGTTGTTTTTTGTTCAATCCTCTCTTTTTTGTCCTGCTTGAGTTCCTCAAGGCCGGTGCTGATTGTCTGCTTGTTGTTGCAATGCAACTGCGTTGCGATGCAACATAGCTGCCGGAGCCTGTTTGTATGCAGGGTTGTAGGGGGGCTGATTTGTTGCTGTTGCAGGTGCAACGGCAGGCAGTCAATTGTCTTTACGCGGTGATCTGAAGGATGCATTTGGGTAACTTATTGTTAATAAGCTGTTTTTTTGTTGATATGCATGCTTTGTTTATTTTGGCACGGCAGTTGTAATAGTAAAAACAAAAGCAACGCATCCGGACGGATTCCGGTTCACCCCACAAGAAAAACACAACACAAGGAGGATGTCATGAAAGCGAAATCTAATTACTCGGTCCTGTTGGCAGAAACCACCGCAAAAGGTAGTTTGGCAATCTTCGCAGGCATCGCCGTATTTCTTGGTGGCTTCATTACCTGGTCCGCAGCCGGTGCCATCAGTGGTCTGGCCAGTCTTCTGAGCTAAATACAATTCGTAAAATCAAGGAGGATATATCGTCATGAAAGCGAAACTGAGTTACTCTGATCTGAATGATCGCAAATATATCGGCACTACCCTGGCCCTGTTCGGCGTATTTGCCGCCGGCGCTGCCCTCAACATAGCCTGGCCTGCACTCAGCCACATCGGTTCACGGCTGATTGGCTAATCAATCACCTCAGTAACATACCCCTCCCAAGGGACAGGAAAGGCCCGGTTTTCACCGGGCCTTTCCTGTTGTACGGCCTGCTGCATGCTTGCCAGCCGGGATAAAATCATGCTATACAGCCACGTTCTGTTGCACATCCAGCCAAGAGGAAGGGATCACCATGAGTCATCAACGCAAGCCTGAAATCAACTTTAACTACATCTTCAACTACTCCTACAACCCCAGCTATGCCAACGGCGTACAGGGGGGCTTTACCCCCCGTGGTGAGCTGGTGATGCACTTTTATCAGGAACGTCCTGCCCTGCCTAAAGAGATTACCCACGAGATTACGCCGGAGGGCGGCATTGGCGCACTGGTCGAATCAGACCCCAAAAACCTGAACGGCACAATGATACGTTTTGTTGAAGCGGGTGTTACCATGAACTTCCAGACCGCAGCCATGGTGCATTCCTGGCTGGGGGAGCAGCTGTCCCAGATGCAGGCGATCCTGAAGGCCCAGGCCGAGTTTATGCAGGGTGAGGCAGAAGAACAGCAGCAGGGCTGATAGGCTCTCAGAAAGATGACAGAAGAGGCCCGGTGTGCAGTTTGCCGGGCCTCTTGCTTTACCCGTTCAGCAGTTTGACGGTGGCCCGGTTATCAGAGAAAAAGTCGATGATATTCAGGCAGCCGTAGTCCTGCTCAATAAAGAACATGTTGGCAAGCGGTGCGCCGATGGTCTCCAGCAGGATGACCCGGTTGATTCCCCCATGTCCCACCAGCAAAATTTCCTGTCCGCGATGTCGTTCCAGTATTTCTGCGACCACACACATCACTCGCTGACGCACTTCAAGCAGATTTTCTCCCTGGGGTACCCGATAGTTGACCAGGTCGTTCAGCCGTGCCTGCCATTCATCAGGCCAGCGGCTCTGGATTTCCTGCCAGGTGAGTCCCTCCCAGATGCCGATGTTGACTTCACGCAGTTCGCGGCGATGGACCGGCTGGATGCCGAACGGTTCGCAGATGATACCGGCACCGACTCTGCAGCGGGTCAGGTCGCTGGAATAGCAGGCGGCGATGTGTGTGTCGGCCAGCCGGTCCTTCAGCTGGTGGTACTGTTCAATGCCCAGGTCGGTCAGGGCTACATCGGTGTGGCCGTTGTAGCGGCGTTCTTCATGGCCTTTCACCTGACCGTGGCGGATCAGATACAGGCGGGTCGTACTGTGCATACACTACCTCAATGTTTCGGAAGTATGGGACTATTTGAGTTTAAGCGGAATACCGCTGATGGTGACATACACCTGGTCGCAGCAGGCAGCCAGCAGCTGGTTGGCCTGCCCGGCCAGATCACGGTAGAGCCGAGCCAGGGGATTGTCCGGCACAATCCCTTGCCCCACTTCATTGGTTACCAGAAACACCGGCGTGCTCATCCCCCGCAGGGTAACGGCAAGCCGGTGGACATGGCCCAGCACCTGCTCTTCAGCGGTCGGGTCATTTTCATCACAGGAAAGCAGCAGGTTGGAAAGCCAAAGGGTTACGCAGTCCAGTAGTATTGCTGCATAGATGCCGTCGATTCTGGCCAGGGTCTGGGGGATCATCAGTGGCTCTTCGATGGTCTCCCAACAATCACCCCGGCGATGGCGGTGGCGCTCGATCCGGTCGGCCATTTCCAGATCCAGCGACTGGGCTGTGGCCAGGTAACAGAGGCGCGTGCCGCTGGCAGCGGTCATGGTTTCTGCCAGGCGGCTCTTACCGCTGCGTGCGCCGCCGGTAATCAGGGTGTGGACAGGCATTGTGGTCTCCTTTGGTGCCGCTTTTGTAGCAGGGGATGCCGGTGCTGTCAAAACCTTTGCCGTTGACATTGCCCGGTCCCTTTGCCACTCTCTGCAGACCACTGATTCCGATGATCGCAGGAGCTACAATGCACCACGGCGGGCTGCATGAAGATGCCATAACCGGAAAAGTCTACGATCTGCAGCTGCTGCGCCGGTTTCTGCCGTTTCTCAAGCCCTATCGCGCTCTTGTAGTCGGTATCCTGCTGTTGCTGCCGCTGACCACCCTCTGCCGTCTCAGCCAACCCCTGCTGCTAAAATATGCCATTGACCATGCCATCACGCCGGGCAGGCTTGAGTTGCTGCTGCAGCCGGCCCTGGCGTTCCTGGGACTGCTGCTGTTGGAGGCGGCCCTGACCTGGGGCGAAGTGTACGGCCTGCAGCTGGTTGGCCAACGGGTCATGGCGGATATGCGTACCGCCCTGTTTACCCGTCTGCAGCGGCTGCCGGTGAGCTGGTTTGACCGGAGCGCTGCCGGTGGCGTGGTGACCCGCATCACCAGCGACATTGAGGCACTGGGGGAGATGTTTGCCGCCGGTATCATCTCAGTGATCGGCGATTTCCTGCTGCTGGCCGGTATTGTTACGGTCATGCTCTGGATGGATACGGAGCTGTCTCTGGTTACCTTCAGTGTGTTGCCTCCCCTGCTGCTGGTGGCCTGGCTGTTTCGACGTAACATGCGGCAGGCCTTCCGCGAGGTCCGGGCACGGCTGGGCAGGCTGAACGGCCATCTGGCCGAGGTGATCGGCGCCATGTCGGTGGTGCAGGCCTGCGGCAGAGAGGCTGAAGAACAGGCCCGGTTCACGGCCCTGAACGCAGCCCACCGTGGGGCCAATCGGCCGGTGATCCTCTGGGATGCTTCGCTGTATGCCGTGGTGGAGATGCTCTCCTCCATCGCCATTGCCCTGATCATCTGGTACGGCAGCGGTGAGATG
>DIUB01000072.1:0-872 GCA_002422265.1 Geobacter sp. UBA6169 | reverse complement strand
CGATTCTGACAGATTTCAACCTGACCCTGCAGCGGGGGGAGCGGCTGGCCCTGGTGGGGGAGAGCGGTGGCGGCAAGACCACGGTGACCAGGCTGTTGGGGCGGATGTATGAGCTGAATAGTGGCTGTATCCTGGTGGACGGAGTGGATATCCGTCAGCTCCCCCGGCACGAGCTGCGCAGCCGGATGGCGGTGGTGCCGCAGGAGCCGTTCATTTTTGCCGGTACGGTGGCCTTCAATATCAGCCTGGGGGATGAACGGGCTGCAGCCCGTGTACGTCAGGCCGCTGCGGTGGTGGGGGCTCACCGTTTTATCGAGCAGCTCCCCCAGGGGTATGACACCCGGCTGGCAGAGCGGGGCGGCAACCTGTCGCTGGGAGAACGGCAGTTGCTCTCCTTTGCCCGGGCCGTGGCCTTTGATCCTGAACTGCTGATGCTGGATGAGGCCACTGCCAGTGTGGACAGCGAGAGTGAACGGCTGATCCAGGAAGGGGTGCAGCGGCTGCTGCAAGGGCGGACCGCCCTGGTGATAGCCCACCGTCTCTCCACCGTGCGGGATGCCGACCGGATTGTGGTAATCCGGCAGGGCAGGGTAGTGGAAGAAGGACGTCATGAAGAGCTGTTGGCTCAGGGGGAAGAATATGCCCGGCTGTACTGCCTGCAGTTTGATTGCGGCGGTGGTGCGGTCAAATAGCTCCCAGCAACTTCAGGCCATCCTTCAGCAGCAGCAGGGCAAACAGCAGTAGCAGCAGACCGAGCAGGCGCATACTGTACAGATAGGGCCTGCCGCGTAGCAGTGCCCGTGATCTGCCCACACCAACGGCAAGCATAACCTTTGAGCCGACCAGACAGAGATAGAATCCTCCCAGAAATG
>DIUB01000192.1 GCA_002422265.1 Geobacter sp. UBA6169 | reverse complement strand
TCACGGGTATCCCCTGGCGGTGCGGCCAGGTTGATCAGGTAGATATCGTGGGAGATGATCTCATGCAGACCGGATGCGGCAAAGCTGCTGCGAAACAGGTCGGCATCCTTGTCGCTGACCGGCTTGCCCTGCCACTGGTTAGAGGATCGGGTAAAGATCTGCAGGGTGCCGCACCCGGCGGCAACAGCCCGATCGATGGCCTTGTGCAGACCACCTGCTATGGACATATGGGCACCAAGATAGTCAGCCATAGCTCAGTCCCTCGGCACGGCCAGCATCTTGTCCAGAGCGGCCCGGGCCTTCAGTTGTACGGCATCAGCAACCGTCACCACCGGCTGCATGGTCTGCAGTGCCAGCAGCAGGTCTTCCAGCGAGGTCAGCTTCATGTTGGGGCAGATCAGGGCCGGCGAGGCCAGGATAAACTCTTTATCCGGATTATCCTGCCGCAGCTTGTAGAGAATACCGGCCTCAGTACCGATGATGAATTTTTTAACCGGACTTGTGCTGCAATACCGATACATGCCGCTGGTGGAGCAGACGTGGTCGGCCAGGGACGACACCTCCGGTGCACACTCAGGGTGGCAGATAAACAGGGCATCCGGGTGGGCGTTCTTCATCTCCTGCACCTTGACAGCGGTCAGTCGTTCATGGGTGGGACAGTACCCCTCCCAATAAATAAACTCCTTGTCCGGCACCTGTCTGGCAACCCAGCGCCCCAGGTTCCGGTCCGGCGCGAAGATCAGCTGCTGTTCCGACAGCGAACGAACCACCGAGACCGCATTGGCCGAGGTACAGCAGATGTCGGATTCTGCCTTGACCGCTGCCGTAGAGTTGACATAGGTCACCACCGGCACGCCGGGATGCTTGGCCTTGAGTGCCTGCAGGCCCTCTGCATCAACCATGTCGGCCATGGGGCAGCCGGCATCGGCACGGGGCAACAGCACGGTCTTCTGCGGCGAAAGGATGGCGGCCGACTCGGCCATGAAGTGGACGCCACAGAAGACAATCACCTCGGCATCGGTCTTGGCCGCCTCCAGGGAAAGCTGCAGCGAATCGCCCGTAATATCGGCAATGGCCTGCACCTCATCACGCATATAGTTGTGGGCCAGCAGCACCGCCCTGCGCTCTGTGAGCAACCGACGGATTTCAGTAGTGATAGCAGTGGTGGACATGCCCCCTCCATGACTTGAGTATTGACAAATAATAACAGATGGCGCTATAGAAAGCATCTTTCGGGATGTAGCGCAGCCTGGTAGCGCACCTGCTTCGGGAGCNNCTGGTTCGAATCCAGTCATCCCGACCATCTTAAATTCAAGGGGTTGCGTTTTATAGCGTGGCCCCTTTTGTTTAGCTTCTGCCGCTCCGGTACCGGAGAGCCGGCTCCCAACCTGCAAACGAGCCGTATTTTTAAGTCATCTGACTTCAGGCGTCAATCTTTGTTGGCTCTTTTCTTTTTAAAGCACCAAATCACCACCCCATGCTCAGTACACCTCAGGGGTTTTAAACTTACTGCATGTACCAGGTTTTACACCCAGATTCAGGTCACACAGATGGATGCCATGATGCCCACTGCAGCTCACCACCCTCCGCAGGTCACCCTCTGGGAGATCTTTGCCCTGTTCTGCAAAGTGGGAGCGATCGGTTTTGGTGGCGGCATGGCGATTGTGGCCCTGACCGAACGGATGGTGGTGCAGGAAAAGCAGTGGGTCACGGCTGAGGAATTTCTGCACGGGTTGGCCTTTGGTCAGATATTGGGTCCCTTCTCACTCAATACCTGTACCTTCGTGGGGTATCGCCTGCGAGGAGTGCCTGGCGGTGTGCTGGCGGCAGTCGGTTTTCTGCTGCCTTCATTCCTGATTGTCTCCTTACTGGCCTGGCTGTATCTCCGTTTTCAGCACTTGCAGTTACTCAAAAAAGCCCTGGCGGGTACCAACCCGGTGGTGATCGGCCTGATCTGCGCAGTGGTGCTGGACATGGGTAAAAAGCAGGTGCAGGGGCTTTCCGGCTGGCTGCTGGCCCTGGCCGCCTTTGCGGCAGCAGCACTCCTGCAGATAAATGTTGCGCTGGTACTGGCTGCCGGTGTGATTTGGGCCTTTGGCCGTGCCCTGTACCGGCGCAGGTTGAGCTAGATGCTGACCCTGGCCTGGACCTACCTTAAGATCGGCCTGATCTTCTTTGGCGGCGGGTATGTGCTGATACCGCTGTTGCAGCACCTGCTGGTGGAGCAGTACCGCTGGCTGACCCTGCGGGAGTTTCTGGATGGTGTGGCGATCTCGCAACTGACCCCCGGCCCCCTGGCAATGCTGGCCACCTTTACCGGTGTACGGGTGGCCGGTTTTAGCGGAGGCCTGGTAGCCACGGTCTGCATTTTTCTGCCTTGTGTTGTGTTGATGCTGCTGGTGGGAAAGTATTACGCCCGGCTCAAGGAGATTGACCTGATACGGACCACACTGGATGGCGTTTTACCGGCGGTGGTTGGTCTGGTTGCCTCGGCTGCCTGGTCGTTGGGGACCACGCTGGGCAGCCTGCGCGAATGGACGCTGCTGATTGTCGCCTTCTGTCTGTTCCGCTGGACGTCAATCAATCCGATGGTGATGATTCTGGGTAGTGGTATTATCGGCATGCTGCTCTAGCCAAAAAAACGCGTGCGTTTTTGGCCTGAAACAGCTATAAAAGGACAAATTGTGTCCTGTACCGGACACTGTCAACGTAAACCTTTTTTGTGAGGAGACAAACCAATGATGGAAAAAGTCCAGGCAGTGCTTGATCAGGTACGCCCGATGCTGCAGCGTGATGGTGGTGATGTGGAATTGGTGGAGGTAACCGCAGACGGCATTGTCAAGGTAAAGCTGCAAGGGGCCTGCGGCTCCTGTCCCATGTCCACCATGACCCTTAAGATGGGGATTGAAAAGGCGATCAAGGAGCAGATTCCCGAGATCGTAGAGGTTCAGCAGATTCGCTGATCCTGCCGTACTCAGTTTCAGTATGCACAAAAAAACCCGGCTGTTGCCGGGTTTTTTTGTGCATCTGGCGTTGCTGGATCAACCGACCAGCTTTGCTCCGATGTGGCTTAAGGCCGGCCAGGCGATGTTGAGGGCGGCACCGGCAGCAAACAGACCGAACACGCCAAGGACCCTGCCGATATACTTCCTGTCATCTAAATCGGAATAACTGACTTTTACTTTCATGATGGTGCTCCTCCTTCAGGAATTGAGTATGGTTTGTTTTTTGTGTTAGCTCAACAGGCTCAGGATACCGCTGATGGAACCTGCTGCTGACCAGGTGATGAAACCGCCGAGGAATACTGCAGCACCGGCGAAGATTGCGAGGCTACCTTTTGCGGTGGTTTCTGCCAACAGGACCGAAAAATTATTTTTTGCTTTCATGACACTCTCCTTTGTCTGTTTGAATGGTAGGTAACGTACTATTGGATGTTGTGGTGGCACGGTGTTGCTTTGTCATTGTGTGCCGCTTTGATTTTAGTATTAGCAGCAAGCATGCCAAACCATCCATATTTTCGACAAAAAAAATAAACTCATTTAATAACATAACGTTACGCTGAAACACCCGCACTACCAGCCCTCATTCAACCAGATATCATCACCCCTTGTTGCACGTTTAGCTGCAACGACCGGCCACTACCTGTTAACACAACATACCGTTTTCACTTCAATCAACCACACGTTGCATGCAACGTCGTTGCGTTGCATCACGCAAGGGACAGACTGATCAGAGCCGTTATGCCATACACCAGCCACATCAGCCGCACCGCCTGCAAGATATGGTGTGACTGCAGCGGCTGCAGCGGATCACCCATGAACGGCCTGCTGCTGGGCTGACCAAAGTAGCTATTGATCCCGCCCAGCCGTACCCCGAGGGCACCGGCCACGGCCGACTCAATCTGACCACCGTTGGGGCTGGGGTGATTGTGGCGGTCACGCCGGAAAATCCGCCAGGCATTTCCGGCACGCAGCCGAAGCAGCAAAGCCGCCGCAACGGTCAACAGGGCGGACAGCCGGGCAGGCAACAGGTTTGCCAGGTCATCCAACCGCGCTGATGCCCAGCCAAACTGCAGGTAGCGCTCGTTTTTATAACCAAAGGTAGAATCCAGGGTGCTGATCGCCTTGTAGGCCACTGCCCCCAACGGCCCGGCCAGACAGGCAAACAACAGCGGCGCTGTACAGCCATCCACCGTGTTTTCCGCCACCGACTCCACCGCTGCGCGGGTCACCTCTGCTTCATCCAGGTCAGCCGTATCCCGCCCCACCAGCCAACCCACCCGTAGCCGGGCTTCAGTCAGATTTCCGGCCTTCAAAGGACGATAGACTGACAAGGCATGGTCATGCAGGCTGCGGGTTGCCAGGCAGGTGTACAGCAACAGAATTGCCACGATATCTCCGGCCAGCGGATGCAGCAGGGTAACCCCCTTTAACAGACCAAAGCCGATCAGGGTCGTACTGCTCACCACCCACACAACTGCAACTATACCAGCCAGTTTTGGATTGGGGATAAGGCGGCGTAATGGAGCTTCAGAACGTTGGGCCAGCCAGCCGATCCCCTGCACCGGATGTGGCAACCAGCGGGGGTCACCCAATAGCAGGTCCAGCAGAATGGCCAGGAGTATCTGTTGGTAGAGAGGGATCACAGACTGTTAATAGCACGCGGATAACGCGGATTGAACGGATTTTCACAGATTGATATACAACGGGGGCTGAAGGCCCGGCAATCTGATTCATAAAGAACCTTTGCCAACAAACCGGCTGTGCCGTCCGACTAAGATTCTGCCCTGTCGTTACCCCAAATCTATTGACCACCCAAATCCAATAGCGTACATTTAAAGTGTACATTAACACACAGAAGGAGCCAGCCATGCAACAAGTACCCGTAACGGTGTTTCGCAAACATATCCCGGAATATCTGGGCAAGGTCCGCCAGGGTGAGGAGCTCTCTCTCACCTCTAGAGGCCGGGAAGTTGCCCGGCTAGTGCCACCGGAGGATACGCGCCTAAGCGCACGGGAACAACTGCAGGCGCTTCGTGTCCATTGCCGCGTTGGCGATGTGGTTTCGCCGATTGATACTGAATGGGAGGCAGAACGTGCTGATTCTTGACACCTGCGCCCTGATCTTTGACGCACTGACCCCGGAACGCCTCAGCGCCAAGGCAACTGCGGCAATCAAGCAGGCCGACAAGGCCGGTACGCTTGCCTGTGCGGATATATCGCTGTGGGAGATCGCTATGTTGATAGCCAAAGGTCGTATTGATCCGGGCACTGATCCAAAGACCTTTATCCAGCTTGTACTTGCAGCCCGCGCCATTAAAGTGCAGCCCGTCACAGCGGAGATTGCCGCAAAAAGCGTGCTGGCTGATTTCTGCCCCCACGGTGATCCGGCAGATCGCTTGATTGCCGCAACTGCTGTGTTGAACAAGGCACGGCTGGTGACATCGGACAAAAAGCTGGCTGGCGTCAGCGGTCTTCAGATCGTCTGGTAACCGGTACTGCTCCTGCATATCAGACGGTTAATAGCACGCGGATAAGCGAGAGTTCATCCAGCCAGCGCCCCCGGCAACAGGTTGGCAAGAAATGCGTTGCAGTGCCTCGGATGGTGCTGCTTCAGGCGGCAGGTGGGGAGAAGTGGTACATGACCTGCGACTTCAGACAAGTTAAATATCGCTATAGTGGTATTTCATGCTCGCGGGGGTAATAATCGGCCGTTACTACTGCCTAAACAGCATGATTAATCCCAGAAAAAGCAGTTTCACGCGGAGGCACGGAGACGCGAAGAGTACTATCGCGTACTTATAGCATATCCTTGTTTCACCTTGAGGGTTGATCGTTTATTGCAGGTAACTGCTTGATTTTCTCCGCGAGCTTCGCGGCTCCGCGTGAGTAACTGCCGTTTGCAGGTTAATGCTTCACAACCGCAACAACCGATAAATCTCCCGCATATCCAGGCTACCCCGTACGCAGTCAGCCAAGCGATCCAGCGCCGGTTCCAGATCATAACAACTACGGATCAGACCATCGCTCTGCCAGCCTTTACGCTGCCGCAACCGATCCAGCCACCAGCGCCGGAACGGGTCGGCATCAAACAGGCCGTGCAGGTAGCTGCCCCAGACTATGCCGCTGGCGTTTGCGCTGCCCAGCAGGTTGCCGTCAGGGCTGGTGATCAGCGGCTGTAGCGGTTCTCCGCTGGTGATGCCGTGGTGGATCTCGTAGCCGGAAAGCAGGCAGCCGGACGGGAGGTGACGACAACGGGTCTGGCGGGTGGTCTTCTCCTGTGCCATGACCGTGGCAATCTCCAGCAAGCCCAGCCCCTGTTGGCCCCCGGCTGCAGATTCAACGGCATGGGGATCGCTGATCTGCTGTCCCAGCAGCTGAAATCCGCCGCAGATGCCGACGATCTCAGCCTGTCCGGCTTGGGCCAGCTCAGGAATAGCGGTTGCCAATCCGGTCTGCTGCAGCCAGGCCAGATCCGCCAAGGTATTCTTGCTGCCGGGCAGGATCAGGGCATCGGGCTGACCAAGCTCCGCCACTGACCGGACAATCCTCAGGCCCACATCCGGCTCCAGCCCCAGCGGATCAAGGTCGGTAAAGTTGGAGATATGGGGCAGGTCAAGCACCGCAATATCAAGCCGTTGGCTATCCTTTGCCCCGCAGGGCAGCAGGCCCTGCTTGAAACCGACCGAATCCTCTTCCGGCAGACCCAGGTTGGGCAGATAAGGCACCGTACCCAGCACCGGCTTATTGGTATGGAAGCGGATATAGGCCAGTGCATCCCCCAGCAGACTGGCATCGCCCCGAAAGCGGTTGATCACAAACCCGGCCACCAGGGCCCGCTCTGCCTCGCTCAAGACCTCCATGGTGCCCACAAAGGAGGCAAAAACGCCGCCCCGGTCAATATCCCCCACCAGCAGCACCGGCGCCCCAGCATAGCGGGCCATGTTCATGTTCACGATATCATTGGCCTTCAGGTTCACCTCAGCCGGACTGCCCGCCCCTTCCAGCACCATGATCTGATATTCAGCAGACAGTTCATCGTAGCAACGTTGTACTGTTTTAAAGATCTCAGCCCGTTGCTCTGCATAGTCCTTGAAATGGGTGGTCCCAATCGCCTTACCACACAGAATAACCTGGGAGCCGGTCTCGCTGTTGGGTTTCAGCAGCACTGGATTCATCCGCACGTCCGGGTCAAGGCGACAGGCCTGGGCCTGCAGCACCTGGGCCCGTCCCATCTCGCTTCCCTGGCGGGTTACAAAGGAGTTAAGCGACATGTTCTGGGCCTTGAACGGCGCTACATCATGGCCATCCTGTTTCAAGATCCGGCAGAGTGCCGTAGTCAGGATGCTCTTACCGGCATTGGAACCGGTGCCCTGAAACATGATCGCCGGGGTCTGGCGTTTGACCGGGCGCTGCTGTCCGGGTGCCAGGATACTATGCAAAACAGAGTAGAGCCGTTGCTGCTCCGGTTCAGTCCGTACTGCCACACGGAAGTAGCGGCCATCCAACCCGGCAAAATTCCCGCAGACCCGCAGGGCGATCCCCTGCTGCAGGGTCAGATCAGCCAGCTGTTGCGCATCCAGCCGGGGATGATCCAGCCGCAACAACAGAAAATTGGCCTCGCCGGGGAAGACCGTCAGGCTGGGCTGCTGACCCAACGCCTGAGACAGCTGCTGCCGCTGCTGGCTGACAAACGAGCGGGTACGCTGCAGGTACTCTGCATCCTGTACTGCCCGCACCCCCACGGCCTGGGCCAGGCTGTTGACGGTCCAGTTAGGCAGATAGGTTTTCAGCTGCCGGATGTGGGCTGCAGCAGCGGTCAGGTAACCCAGACGCAGTCCGGGAATGGCGTACAGTTTGGTCAACGAGGTCAGGATCAGGATATTTTCAGGCCGGTTCTGCTGCAGGCTCCGGTTGCCATCGGTAAAGCCGATAAACGACTCATCCACCACAAACAGGGTGGCTGGATGTTCTAAGGCGATTACACGCAGGGATTCAGCATCAAAGGTTCGACCGGTGGGGTTGTTGGGCTGGCCCAGCAGCACCAGTTGGGCCGGTTTCAGGAATGGCACCAGGCAGGCCGGATCAAGGGTAAAGCCGTTCTCCGGGCAAAGGGGCAGCTGCTGAATGGTCAGGCCTGATAGCCGGGCAGGCCCCTCATAATCGGCATAGCTGGGCACCGGCAGCAGCAGCGAGGAGCAGCCCAGGGCCCGAGGCAACAGGTGCAGCAGCTCCGTGGCGCCGTTACCCACCAGTACCTGATCAGTGCTGATACCGTGCAGCTCTGCCAGCGTCTCCACCAGTTCGGTGGCGTCCGGGTCTGGATAATGGATCAGGTCACTGATCCGGCTTTCGATCAAAGGTCGCAGCCAGTCCGGCGGCCCCAGCGGGTTGATGTTGGCGGAGAAGTCCAGCAGCTCTCCCTGCGGCAGGCCTGCTGCCTGACTCAAGGCACGCAGATTGCCGCCGTGACGATGGTGCTGCAGCTGATTGATCATGAGAAAACACTTGACTCCTACAGCAAATAATGAAATCAGATAGCACACTTCACACATCGAATGGAAGCGAGGAAGAGGGGTGCCGCCCGCCATGGTGCTATCCCCCCGCTGCCCCGCAGCCGTAAAGGGAACGAACGTCCGGCCGTCGTAAAGGCGGTTACAACCACTGGGAAGCAATTCCTGGGAAGGTGGACCAGTAGGTGGCCCTGAGCCGGAATACCGCTCCATTCGCACGCTTCGGGGGAGGCACTTCATGTACCATCGGTATTTCCGTACTGTTATTCTGCAGCCCGTCCTTCTTGTCGTGTTTTACCTGCTCACTGTATCTGCAGCAACGCAGGCCGCCGCATTGGTGCTCCCGCCCGAGCTCGAAGCATCTGCCCGGGTGTTCACTACGACACGGGACGGCCTCTGGGAAAAGAGCCTGATCGTGCAGCTACCTGAACGCCGCCATCTCCTTTCCACCAGCGACGGCATCATCAACGGTCTGGGAGCGATCAACCATGCTGCCCATCCCCTGCTCTGGAAGAAACTGGCCGTTGAGCTGGCCACCAAGCAGCAGTGCGGCGGCAAGGTCTACGAACAGCAGCGCAAGGCCATTATTGCCCGCAATCTTGCGCTGCAGCCTGCAGACCTGACCCTGGTCGGCACTGCTGCCGACATGGACAACCTTGCCGTGGTCACCAGAACGTTTCCGCCCTTTACCGTCACTGCTCTGGTTACGGCCGGTGTCACGAACAACGCTCTGCGTGCCGGAACCGATGAAGGCATCCATATTGAGCCATCCGATCCGCCAGCCGGAACCATTAATATCATACTGTTGACCAATGCCCGCCTGACTGACGGCGCTTTGGCCCGGGCCGTGGTGACCATTACCGAGGCCAAGACCGCAGCGCTGGATGATCTGAAGGTACCCAGCAGCTACACCAAAGGGGTACAGGCCACCGGTACCGGCACGGACAGCGTGATCGTGATATCCGGCAGCAGCGGCCCCAAGGTCACCTACACCGGCGGCCACAGCCGGATTGGCGACCTGATAGCCAAGGCAGTGCATCAGGCAGTGCTGGAGGCGTTGGAAAAGCAGAACGGATTTGAGTTGAAGTAATTTTCAAACAGATGGAGTCGAGGAAGAGGGGTTCAATGCCCCCGCTGCCCCGCAGCCGTGAAGGGAACGAACGTCCATTGCGCTACGCGCAAAAAGCCACTGGGAAACTGGGAAGGCGGACAAATAGGTAGCCTGTAGCCGGAATACCGCTCCATCTGAATAACCCGAGGGAGGTAGCAGCAGATGAAACGGAGTAGACAGAAGTATGCAGCAGCATTGGGGTTGGTCCTGGCAATCAGCAGTTCTGCGCTGGCAGAGGAAAAGACTGCGCAACTGGGTGAAGTGGTGGTGACCGCCACCCGTGATGAGGTGCCGATTGAACAGGTGGGCAGCTCAATCACCGTGGTCACGGCCAAAGAGATTGAGCAGCAGCAGAAACGGACCGTGGCCGATGCGCTGCGGATGGTGCCGGGGCTGGATCTGGTCCGCACCGGCAGCTTTGGCGGCGGCACAGCGGTGTTCATGCGTGGCGCCAAGTCGGAACACACTCTGGTACTGCTCGATGGCATCGAACTGAACGACCCCTCGGCAGCCGGTGGTGGTTACAACTTTGCCAACCTGACCACCGATAACATCGAACGGATCGAGGTGTTGCGCGGCCCCCAAAGCACCCTTTACGGCTCCCGAGCCATAGGCGGGGTGGTCAACATCATTACCAAACGGGGTGACGGCAAGCTGAAGGGTTTCCTGTCAGCTGAGGGAGGCTCCTTCTACACGGCACGGGAGACGGCCGGGGTAAGCGGCGGCACGGATCTGCTGCAGTATGCGCTGACCCTCTCACGTCTGGATACGGGCGGTGTATCGGCGGCAGCTGAGCGCTTCGGCAACATGGAGCGGGACGGTCATCAGAACAGTGCCATTTCGGCCCGTCTGGGCATCACCCCCACCAAAAACTCGGAAATCGATCTGATCCTGCGCTACAACCATTCCCGCACCGCCATCGACAATGGCGGCGGCCCCGGCATGGATGATCCCAATCACATCATGAGATCGGATGAACTGAATTTCCGTACCCAGGGCTGGTTGTCGCTATACGGCGGGCTGTGGGAACAGAAGCTGGGGGTCTCGTTTTCAGACCTTTCCTGGAGTGACGACAATGACCGCGACAGTATGCACCCGCTCAATTTCCTGCGCAGCTCCTTCCACGGCCAGAATGTAAAAGTAGATTGGCAGCATGTCCTGAACCTGCACAAAACCACCACCCTGACCTTGGGTGCTGAAACCACCGAGGAGAACGCAAAATCAAACTATTATGCTGAAAGCTCATTCGGCCCGTACAACGAACCCTGGCCAGAGCGTTATGCCCGCACCACCGGATTCTATCTGCAGGACCAGCTTAATTTGTGGGATGCATGGTTCTCAACCCTGGGGTTCAGGGTGGATGATCACAGCAAGTTCGGCACTGAAGTGACCTACCGTTTCACCACCGCTTATCTGATCAAACAGAGCGGCACCAGGATCAAGGGAAGCTACGGTACCGGCTTCAGGGCGCCCTCCCTCTACCAGCTTTATTCCATCTACGGCTCGCCGGACCTGAAGCCGGACAAGAGCATCGGCTGGGACATCGGCCTGGAGCAGGAGCTGCCGTTTATGAAGGCCACACTGGGAGCGACCTGGTTCAAAAACGAATATACGCAGATGATTGATTTCAACCGACAGACCTGGAAATACACCAATGTTGCCAAGACGCACAGCCAGGGGCTTGAACTGACCGCCGGACTGCAACCGGCAGATGATCTGACCCTGAAGGCCGCCTACACTTATCTGGAGGCCACAGATGACCTGACCGGCAAACAGCTGGCACGACGTCCCAAAAACAAGCTGACCTTTGACGCCAACTACAGTTTCCTGAAAAAGGCCACCATCAACCTTGGATTGGTCTATGTGGGTAGCCGTTACAGTGATACCGCTAACACCCAAAAGATGAAGGATTACCTGCTGGTCAACCTGGCCGGTTCCTATGATGTCACCAAAAACCTGCAGCTGTTCGGACGGGTAGACAATCTGTTTGACCGCCAGTACGAAGAGGTGGCCGGCTACGGCACCCCCGGCATTGGTGCCTATGGCGGCGTAAAGGTATCGTTTTGAACCATATGAAACCATTACAAACACTCAACACAGAGGCACGGAGACACGGAGGTTTTCATCACGCCACGTCAGTTGGCAATGGTGTACCCGTCTGGAAAGCAAGCCCTTATACAGGCTTGTTTCGTCATGACACGCTTTGCTCTGTGTCTCTGTGTCTCTGTGTTTCATTATTTTTTATTGTTTGTCTTGCAGTACCCCCCGGCTGGGCCGGGGAGCCGCCCAAACGGATCGTCTCCCTGGCACCCAGCCTGACCGAGCTGGCCTGCGCTCTGGGGCTGGAGAACAATCTGGTGGGGGTGACCACCTTCTGCGACCGGCCAGCTTCGATAAAAGGCAAGCCCACCGTGGGGGGGCCAGCCAACCCGTCGCTGGAGGCGGTGCTGAATCTGAAACCTGATGTTGTGCTGGTGGATGAAGAGGGAATCGGCTCCAAGTTGGCTCAGCGGCTGCAAAAATTGGGGATCAAGACTGTCACCTTCCACGGCTCTCGCCTGGACAAGCTGGCACCGGCTATCAGGCAACTGGGTACTGATCTCGGGGTTCCACAGCCGGCCAACCAGCTGGCCAGCCGGATTGAGCAGTCCTTGAAACCGCTTAAAGCCGCTACATCAGTTAAGACCATGTTTGTAATCTGGCCGGACCCGCTGGTGGCTGCCGGTCCCGGCTCCATGCTGGATGATGCCATGAGGCTGTCCGGTATGAGCAACATTGCCGGTGATGCCCGCTCCGGTTATCCCCGCCTCTCCCTTGAGGCGGTCATCACCCGCAGCCCGCAACTGATCATTGTTGGGCAGGGAGAAAAGCTGGCAGTGCCGGTGAAGCGGATGCTGACCCACCTGAACTCACTGGATACCGTCAAGCAAGGCCGGGTCTGCGCCGTCAGTGATGCCTTGTACCGTCCCGGCCCCCGCATCCCGGAAGGGATCGCCGAGTTGCGCCATTGCCTTGAGCTGGTGCGTAAAGGTCAGCGCCCGTGAAACGTCACCCGGTCATACTGATGCTGGCTAGCCTGACAGTGGTTATACTGCTGTCGCTCTTCCTGGGCCAGCAGACCATCAACCCCTTTAACCTCGACCAGGTGCAGCTCAAGATCATCCTTGACCTGCGCCTGCCCAGAATCGTCGTGGCATTGTTGATGGGGGCCTCACTGGGGGTGGCCGGAGCGATCCTGCAGGGAATCTTCCGCAACCCGCTGGCTGATCCTTATGTGCTGGGCACCTCCAGTGGAGCAGCTCTGGCAGCTGCCTTTGGTTTATTGGCCACCCATGGTGCAGCAGCCTGGCTGGTGCCGGCACTGGCACTGGCTGGCGCATTGGTCACCAGCGCCGTAGTGGTTGCTCTGGGAAGGGATGCCTGGGGCGTACGTGCAGAACGCCTGCTACTGGCCGGGGTTGGGATCGGGTTCTTCCTGTCTGCCATCCTGATGCTGGTCATGTCCCTGGCCCAGGCCGACGGGGTCAAGCGGGCCCTGCTCTGGATGGCCGGCGATCTGGCCGGAGCAGATTGGTCCGTGGTGCCGGTGGCCAGCCTGTTGATGTTGGTCGGATTTTTCCTGGCGTTGACGCGTCGGCGAGGCCTGAACGCCCTGGCCCTGGGGGATGAGGTTGCTTTTGGTCTCGGCCTGGAGCCAGGGCGCGAACGGGCCCTGCTGGTGCTGGCAGCCTCCTTGCTGACTGCGGCCTCGGTTGCCCTGGGCGGTATTGTCGGCTTTGTGGGGCTGATGGTACCCCATGCCGTGCGTGCCCTGGTGGGTGCTGATGCCCGCCGGGTGTTGCCGCTGTCTGCCCTTGGTGGCGGCATGTTGCTCTGTCTGGCTGATACCGTCGGGCGTAGCGTACTGCCGCCGGTGGAGATCCCGGCCGGGGTGGTCACGGCCCTGATCGGCGCCCCCTGGTTTCTGATCATGCTGCGCCAGGCCACCAATGGAGGCATACGATGAGCAGGATCAGGTTTGATCAGGTCTGCTTCAGCTACGCCACCGCCCCCTGCGTGGTACAGTTTTCCTGCAGTCTGGCCAAAGGTGAACTGGTGGGACTGATCGGTGCCAACGGCTCCGGCAAATCCACCCTGCTGCGGTTGGGGGCAGGTCTGCTGGCCCCCACGGTGGGACAGGTGGAGCTGGATGGTAAGCCGGTCCGTTCATGGAAGGGTGAAGAGCGGGCGGCTCGACTTGGCTACCTGCCTCAATCCATTGAAGCACCGTTACCGTTCCGGGTGGGTGAACTGGTGGAGATGGGCCGTGCTGCAGCCCGTACAGATCATCTGCTTTCCTGCCGGGAAGTGCTGGCAGCGGTGGGACTGGAAGGCCATGAACAGACCCCCTTGTCCCAGATCAGTGGAGGTGAACGGCGACGGGCCTTTATCGCCATGATCCTGGCCCAGGGCGGTACAACCTTGTTGCTTGACGAACCGTTGGCAGGACTTGACCTGCGGTACCAATATGAATTGTTGACCTTACTGCAGGGGCTCTGCCGGAGCCACAATCTAACCATCCTGTTCTCACTGCATGACCTGATCCTG
>DIUB01000121.1 GCA_002422265.1 Geobacter sp. UBA6169 | reverse complement strand
ATCCGCACCCCGATGAACGGCGTGATGGGCATGGCCCAGCTGCTGCGCTTTACCGGCCCGACCCGGGAACAGACCGAGTATCTGGACACACTGGAGTTTTCCTGCAAGAACCTGCTGACGCTCTTGAACGACATCCTTGATCTCTCGCGGATCGAGGCGGACAAGCTGCAGCTGGAGCAGACCCCGTTCAGCCTGCAGGAGTCAATCAATGAGGTGGTGGCCATCCAGCAGCCGCTCATCCATGCAAAAGGACTGCAGCTGCAGGTGGAACTTCCGGAACAGCTGCCGGCACGGCTGATCGGCGATCCGCTGCGGGTCAGGCAGATCCTGCTCAATCTGCTGGGCAATGCCGTCAAATTCACCGGATCAGGCACCATCACCATCCGGGCGGTCATACAGGAACAGCAGTCTGATCAGCTGCAGCTTTGTCTGCAGGTGCAGGACACCGGCATCGGCATGGATCAGGAGACGCTGAAGCGGATCTTTACCCCCTTTGAGCAGGCCGACAACTCCACCACCCGCAAATACGGCGGCAGTGGCCTGGGGCTGGCCATCTGCCGACGCCTGGCCGAGCTGATGGGAGGACGTATCCGGGTCGAATCCGCACCGGGCAGCGGCTCCTGCTTCTTTGTTGAGCTGAATCTGGGGATTGCTGAATCGTAACGCTGCAGGGTTGCAGACACACCCCCCTCCCCGGCCCTCCCCCTCCTGGGGAGGGAGGCAGGCTGTTACTCTTTCCTCTATTGGGAGGGAGACTGGCTGTTACTCCTCCCCCTCCTGGGGGCAGACGGCCGTTACTCCTCCCCCCAGCGGGGGGAGGCCGGGAGGGGGGAGAGGTTTGTCGGCGTAAAAATCGCTGCTTCATATATACAATCAGTACGCACGTTGCATACCGGGGGCACCAACCATGGAAAAATACCGTACCATCTGGATAACACTGCTGCAATGGGGCCTGCTCTGGACCGTGGTTATCGGCTGTTCCCTGGCCTGGAACCGGCATCTGGTCACTGAGCATATCACCAAGCATGCCCGCGAAGAGGCCGTTACGGTCATCAACAAAGACCTGGCCTTCCGGCGCTGGGCCACCATGCACGGCGGGGTCTATGTGCCCCCCACGGAAAAGACCCCGCCCAACCAGTGGCTGAGCGTGCCCAAGCGGGATGTGGTTACCACGGACGGCGACCGGCTGACCCTGATGAACCCGGCCTACATGACCCGTCAGGTCATGGAGCTGTTTGGCGATCAGTACGGCATCAAAGGGCGCATCACCAGCCTGATTGCCAAGAATCCCGTCAACGCCCCGGACCCCTGGGAACGGGATGCCCTGATCCGTCTGGAAAAGGGAGAGAAAACAGTGGGCACCCTGGCCGATATTGAAGGTGAGCCCTATTACCGCCTGATCCTGCCGATGCGGATGGAGCAGGGCTGCCTGAAGTGCCATGCCGACACCAAGATACCGGTGGGGGGCCTGCGGGGCGGCATCAGTGCAGCCGTGCCGATGACCCCCCACCATCAGGCTGCAGTCACCAGCATGCGCGGGGTAAACCTGGCCTACGGCGCCATCTGGCTGGTGGGGATGCTGGGGATCACCACGGTCAGCCTGTACAAACACCGTCAGCAGCAGCGTGAATGGAAAGCAGAAGAAGAGCTGCGGGCCCAGGAGGCCCTCTACGCCTCCCTTACCACCGCATCACCGGCCGGGGTCTTCCAGACCGATCTGCACGGCAGCTGCTGCTATGTCAACGACCGCTGGAGTGCCATCACCGGTCTGCCGATGGAAGCGGCCCTGGGCAACGGCTGGACTGCTGTCCTGCATCCGGACGACCGGCAGCGGGTCTGCGATGCCTGGCAACAGCTGGTGGCAGGCACGGCATCCTTTAACCTGGAATACCGCTTTACCCAGCCGGACGGCCGCACGGTCTGGGTGCTGGGCCAGGCAGCCCGGATTGTGGGCACCAACGGCACGATCAGTGGCTATGTGGGCACCATCACCGAGATCAGCCGGCTCAAGCAGGTTGAGGCCCAGCTGGCTGAAAACGCCATGTTCCTGAACGAGAGCCAGGCCATTGCACGGCTGGCCGGCTGGAAATCCAACCCCCATACCGACCTGCTGGAGTGGACCGATGCCATGTACCAGATCCTGGAGCATCCGGCCGATCAGCCCCTGTCCCACGAAGGCTGCTTCCACTACTTTGATCCGCAGGACATGCCCCAGGTACAGCAGGCCCTGGAGCAGGCCTTTACCACCGGCGAGCCGTTCCGGCTGAACTGCCGGATGATTTCTGCCACCGGTCGCCGGTTCTGGGCCGATTTCCGCTGCATCGGCAGACTGGAAGGGACTGGAGAGCCGCATATTGCCGGTACTCTGCAGGATATTACCGAGTACAAGCAGGTTGAGGAACTGCTGACCAGCGCCAAGCAGACCGCCGAGGCCACCAGCCGGGCCAAGAGTGAACTGCTGGCCACCCTGAGCCATGAGCTGCGCACCCCCCTAAACGGTGTGATGGGCGGTGCCCAGCTGCTGGAGATGACCGAGCTGAATGACGAGCAGGCTGAATATCTGCAGATGATCAGAACCTCGGCCTCCAATGAACTGTCTCTGGTCAACGACCTGCTGGACCTGGCCGGGCTGGAGGCTGCCGGGGTCAAGCTGGTGGAAGAGCCGTTCAGCGTGCCGGACAGCGTGCATCTGGCCGTGACCCTGCACCGTGCGGCCCTGGAGGAGCGGGGACTGGTGCTGACCGTTGATCTGGCCGACAGCCTGCAGCAGCAGGTAAAGGGCGACCCCCGCCGGCTGACCCAGATTATTGCCAACCTGCTGAGCAATGCGGTCAAGTTCACCGGACAGGGGGAAATCAGCATCCGGGGTGATGCCGCGCCTGACCAGAGCGGCCGGCTGCGGCTGCGGCTCATGGTCTGCGACACCGGCATCGGCATTGCGCCCCAGGATCAGGAGCGGATCTTTGAACCGTTTGTACAGGCCGACATGTCCAATACCCGCCAGTACGGCGGCACCGGCCTTGGTCTCTCCATCTCCCGCAAGCTGGCCCAGCGGATGGGGGGCGTCCTTTTGGTCAGCTCCAGTCCGGGCCAGGGCAGCTGCTTTACCCTGGAACTGCCGCTGCAGCCGGTTGAAAATGACGCTGTACCGCCTGCCGACGCCCAGGACAGTCCGCTGCCGGTCTGGGAGGGGCCGCATCTGAAAATCGTGGTGGCAGAAGACAACGAGACCAACCTGAAGACCGCAGCCGGGCTGCTGACCAGGCTGGGGCTGACAACGCTCTGCGCCGGTGACGGCAAACAGGCCGTGGCCTACTGGCTGGGCGGCGGCGTGGATCTGATCTTGATGGATATCCAGATGCCGGTCATGGACGGCCATGAGGCGCTGCGGTTCATCCGCCAGCGAGAACAGGGCAGTGATGACCACCTGCCGGTTATCGCGGTTACGGCCCATGCCATGCTGGGTGATCGGGAACGGCTGCTGGCCGAGGGGTTTGACGGCTACGTGGCCAAGCCGTTCCAGCTGCAGGAGCTGCTGGCCGAGCTGCAGCGGGTAATGGCCGGCCGCACCAGGGCATAACTGATGATCTACCTGTCCCTGATCCAGAATGTGGCGCTTCTGGTGGCGCTCAGCTTTGTGCACGGCCTGCTGATGCGCCGCCTCAGCAGGGACGGCAACGGTTATGCGCTGGTGTCGGGCCTGCTGTTCGGCGGTGTCGCCCTGGTGGGGATGCTGACACCGATGCAGTTTGCACCGGGTCTGATCTTTGACGGGCGCTCCATCATCCTGTCGGTGGCCGGCCTGTTTGGCGGCCCGCTGACCGCTGCAGTTGGCGCCGCCATTGCCGCCGGATATCGGGGCTGGCTGGGGGGTGTCGGCGCACCGATGGGTATTGCGGTTATCCTGGGCACTGCCGCCATCGGCACAGCCTGGCACTACCTGCGCCGCACCCGTTCCTGGGCAGACAGCTGGTGGGGGCTGTACCTGTTCGGTCTGCTGGTGCATCTCTGGATGATAGGCTGCATGCTGCTGCTGCCTGAGCCGGTGCGGAGCGCGGTGCAGGCTTCTATCACCCTGCCGGTGCTGGCCGTTTACCCCCTGGCCACCCTGCTGGTCTGCCTGCTGTTTCTGCAGATGGAGCGCCATATCGCGGCCGAGCAGGCTCTGGCCGATGAGCGGGCCAGCCTGCAGAGTCTGGTGCTGGCAGTGCCGGACCTGCTCTTTGAGGTGGGGCTTGACGGCCATTATTACGCCTGCTTTACCCGCGACCTGGACAAACTGGCAGCCCCGCCTGAGCAGCTGATCGGCAGCAACCTGCAGAATCATCTCCCCCCCGCTGCAGCGGCCACCTGCCTGCAGGCCCTGCAGGAGGCCCACCGCAGCGGCCATTCACACGGTCACCAGTTCTGCCTGCCGCTGCCAACCGGCAGCAGCTGGTTTGAACTCTCCGTTGCCCGCAAAGAAGGGGTGTTTGATGATCAACCCCGCTTTGTGGTGCTTTCACGGGACATCACCCAGCGCAAGCACGATGAGCAGAAGCTGGAGGCGGCACGCCTGGCAGCGGAAAGCGCCAACCGGGCCAAGAGCGAGTTCCTGGCCAATATGTCCCACGAGATACGCACCCCGCTGAACGGACTGATGGGGATGCTGCAGCTGCTGCAGTACACCAGGCTGAGCAGCGATCAGAAGGAATATGTTGATACGGTCAATCAGTGCGCCAAAAACCTGCTGGTGCTCTTAACCGACATCCTTGACCTTTCAAAGATAGAGGCCGAGCGGCTTGAACTTGAAGAACGCCCGTTTCTGCTGCGCCGGACCATCCAGGAGGCGGTAAACCTGCATGCCGCCACTGCACAGCAGAAAGGGCTGCAGCTGACCACTGTTGTGGCAGACAACCTGCCGGATGAGCTGGTGGGGGATCAGCTGCGGCTGAAACAGATCCTGCTGAACCTGCTGGGCAATGCGATCAAATTTACTGAACAGGGCAGCGTCACCCTGCGGGCAGCGCTGCTGCAGGAGCCGGATTGCCCGCCTCAGCTGCAGCTGGTGGTGGAGGACAGCGGTATCGGCATAGCACCGGAACAGCAGCAGCAGATCTTTGCCCCCTTTGCCCAGGCAGACAGCTCAACCACCCGCAAATATGGCGGCAGCGGCCTGGGGCTGGCCATCTGCAACCGGCTGACCGGCCTGATGGGTGGCAGCATCCGTGTGGAATCACAACCGGGCACTGGCAGCCGCTTTATCGTACAGTTGCCGATTATAAAGGAAACCGCATGATCAGATTGTGTATCACTCTCTGCAGCTGCTGTCTGGTACTGCTCAGCACAACCCTGCCTGCCCTGGGCCACGGGAATGGCGACACCGCGCTGGGCCATTACCAGCTGCTGCCCCTGCTGGTCAGCGGCCTGATCATTGCCGCCCTTGCCGGGCTGGCCCTGATGTTCTTCAGGCTGAACAAGCGGCTGATCAAGGAATCAACCGAGCGGCTGCAGGCGGAACAGGATCTGGTCACCAGTGAAGCCCGACTGCGGGCACTGATCAACGCCATGCCGGATATCGTCTGCTTCAAGGACGCCGGGGGCAGGTGGCTGGTGGCCAATGATTTTGCTATCGCCCTGTTCGGCCTTGAGGGGGTTGATTACATTGGCAGGACCGATCTTGAACTGGCCGAATACAGCCCCTTTTACCGGCACGCGTTTCTGGCCAGCAAGGACAGCGACCGCCTGGCCTGGCTGCAGGGCAGTGTTCTGCGCTGTGATGAGGAGATGCCCCGGCCCGACGGCAGCAGCAAGACCTTTGATATGATCAAGGTGCCCACCTATGATGACCAGGGACGGCCTGCCGGTTTGATTGT
>DIUB01000207.1 GCA_002422265.1 Geobacter sp. UBA6169 | reverse complement strand
ACAGCACCTACAGCGCCACCCAGATCAGATTCATTGAGCAGATCATCAGCTACCTGACCCAGAACGGCGCCATGGACCCCGGCCTGCTGTATGAACCACCCTTCACTGATCTGCACAATGAAGGACTTGACGGCCTGTTCGGGGATGAAGGGGCCACCAGGATCATCCACCTGCTGGAAGAGATTGAACTGAAGGCAGCAGCGTAATAAACAAGGAACAGTATGACCTCATTTATAGAGCTGTTTTCATATGGTTTTATCCAGCGAGCCTTGCTGGCGGGTATCCTGATCGGTGTACTCTGTGCCGTGCTGGGGGTGTTTCTGGTGCTGCGCCGGTTGTCGTTGATCGGTGACGGTCTGGCCCATGTGACCTTTGGCAGTGTGGCTCTGGCCCTGTTTGCCGGTCTGCAGGGGGCGGCCATGCTGCTGGTTTCGCTGCCGGTGGTGCTGCTGGCTTCGTTGGGGATTTTGAAACTGGCTGCCCGGGCCCGTCTGGGAGGAGATGCCGCCATCGGGATCGTTTCCTCGCTGGGGGTGTCAACCGGGGTGATGCTGGCGGTGATGGGGCAGGGTTACGGGGTTGACCTGTTCAGTTATCTGTTTGGCAGCATTCTTGCCATCAGTACCACTGAACTGCTGGTGGCGGCCGGTCTGTTTGCGGCGGTGCTGGGACTGCTCTGGCTCTACTACCACGAGCTGGTGGCCCTTACCTTTAACGAAGAGCTGGCCGTGGTCAGCGGCATTAAAGTACGTTTTCTGAACAGCCTGCTGGCGGCCCTGACCGCCCTGACCGTGGTGCTGGCCATGAAACTGGTGGGGGTGATGCTGATCTCGGCCTTGCTGATCCTGCCAGCCTCGGCTGCCTTGCAGATAGCCCGTGGCTTCAGGATGACGGTGGTTATATCGGTGGTGATTGCGCTGCTGGCTGTGGTGGGGGGGATTCTGCTCTCGTTCCTGTTCAATCTGCCGTCAGGCGCCACCATTATTATGCTGGCCTTTGCCCAGTTTTGTCTCTGTTTTCTGTTCAGGCAGCTGCGTGGTGTCAGAAATAAAAGCTGAAATCCTTCCATTCGTGCCGGTTTTCTTCCAGGCAATCGATCAGGATGTCTACAATATCAGGATCAAACTGTCTTTCTTTCTGTTGGATCAGTTCGGCAACCGCTTCCTCACGGCTCATACCCGGACGGAATGAACGGGCTGATGTCATGGCGTCAAAGGCATCAGCCACGCTGATGATTCTGGCATAGAGCGGAATTGATTCTTCACGCAGTCTGGCTGGGTAGCCGTTTCCGTCCCATTGTTCGTGATGATAGAGAATGGAAGGCATGAGGTGGGAGAGACTGTCAACACCCACCACCAGCAGGCCGGCCTTGTAGGGATGTTCGCGTATGATGGTTGCCTCACGCTGGTCAAGGGGCAGCTGTTTGTTGAGGGTTTGCTTGTCGGTACCGACCCCTTTGGCAATATCATAGAGGATGGCGGCGGCATACAGATCCCGCAGCTCTATCTGGGATAATTTCAGGCGGGAGCCGATGGCCAGGCTGATCTCGGCCACCCGTTTGATATGCCCCTGGGTGTAGCTGTCCCGGGATTCCAGTACTGAAATCAGTACCTGGACCAGGTCGTTGACGAACTGGGGTTCCCAGGTGCCGGCTATGTCGTATTTTTTTGCCATGGGGTTTCTATACCGGAAAAAAATCCAATGTCAAACTGCGGTTAACGTCGTCCCTCGGCCAGCTTGCAGGAGGCAGGATCACGACGCAATAGCCACATGCAGACCGGCCCCGCCAGTGCTCCCAGACCGACAGTGATAAAGGCGATCCCCCAGGCACCATTCATGCCGGGCAGCGGTTGCCAGTTCTGGAAATGATCAAGGGCCCAGCCAAAGACCGTTGGTGAGATCATGCCCATGGTGTAGCCAACCAGAGATTGCATTCCCATGGCCGCTCCCAGGTAGCCGGGGGCCACCAGTTCAGTCAGGGCAGTGGAAAAGACCGGTGATTCTGCCACAATCAGCCAGCCGTAGAGAATACCGACTGCCAGAGTCAGCCAGAGGTTGGTGTTGATCAGCCAGCCGAACAAAAACGAGCAGCAGGCCGAGCCGAGCATGACGATGCTGACCGTGGCTGTCCGCCCGAATCGGTCGGAAAGGCTGCCGGTAATGGCGGTGGAAAAGGTGCCCAGCCCCACCAGGGCAGCGGCAATGATTGATGCCAGGGCCGTAGCCTTGCCGCTCTGATATCCCCAGCCGGTGAGTGCTGCGGCAAAAAATGGGGCCAGCCAGCTGCGCATGCCGTACATCTCCCACATATGGCTGGCATAGCCGAAAATAACCAGCAGGGCCGGCCGGTTCTGCAGGATCTCGCCGCTGAACCCGCGTGGGCTGGGCTGCGGCGCTGGCGGCCGGTAGCCGCGAAAGACCAGCAGCGACAAGGCGGTACCGAAGAAAACCCCCAGTGAACAGACGATCATGGCCATGCGCCAGCCGTGGCTGCCGGCAATCACACCCGGCACCACCAGCGACAGTGAGGCACCCAGCACCAGTGCCCCCACATAGATGCCGACTGCCCGACCGCGACGGGTACTTTCAAACCGCTCCGCCACCAGTTTCAGCCCCGGCATATAGGTGCCGCCCATGCCGATACCGGTCAGGCCCCGCAGGATCAGGCCGGAGTAATAATCATCCGCATGCAGGGCAAACAGCAGGTTGGCAATGCCGGACCAGCAGGCTGCGGTGATAAAGATCCAGCGGATGTTCAGACGATCGGACAAGGTGCTGAGCAGCACCCCTGAGGCGATGTACCCCAGCTGATAGACGGAGAAAATCACCCCGGCCTGGGTGTTGGTCATGTCCCATTCTGTTTTCAGGATCGGAAGGATGGCTGAGTAGTTGATGAAGACCAGCATGATGAAGATCTGGCTGGTGCAGAGGGTCAACAGCCAGACCGTATCAGAGCGTTCCTTACTCAAACAGTTCTGCCTCGGCCAGCAGGCGGCCTTGAGTGTCTTTGGCTGAAAGGAGCGGTTCCCCTGAAAGCGGCCAGCTGATCCCCAGTGCCGGATCGTCCCAGGCAATGGTCCGTTCAAACTCCGGCGCCCAGTAATCGGTGGTCAGGTACAGAAATTCGGCATGATCCGAGGTGACACAAAAGCCGTGGGCAAACCCTTCCGGCACCCACATCTGACGCTTGTTCTCAGCTGAGAGCGTTGCCCCGAACCATCTGCCAAAGGTAGGGGATGAGCGGCGGATATCCACGGCTACATCATAGACCTCACCGCTGATCACGCGAACCAGCTTGCCTTGGGGGTGCTGAATCTGATAATGAAGCCCCCTTAACACATTACGGGCTGATCTGGAGTGGTTGTGCTGGACAAAACGTCGTTCAAGGCCGGTCAGCCGCTGCCAGGCCCGCTCGTTATAGCTTTCAAAGAAAAAACCGCGATCATCGCCAAAGACCTTGGGCTCCAGGATCAGGACGCCGTTAAGAGGGGTGGTGATACACTGCATGGGGTAGTTGCTCCTTTTGAATGATGTCCTGTCTTAACAGATCAGAGAAAAATTGTGAATAGTTGTCGGAGGGACTGGTAAAAGTGAAAAACTGCGGTAAGCTGTCTGCCATGGTACAGGAAACGACATTTGACAACGGCGTCAGGGTGATCAGCCAGCAGGTGCCCGGTATGCACACGGTCTCCATCGGGATCTGGGTGGCCAACGGTGCTCGTTTTGAGCAGCCTGCCGAACAGGGTGTGGCCCATTTTATCGAGCATCTGCTCTTTAAAGGTACCGAGCGTCGCACTGCCCGCCAGATCACCCGTGAAATGGATTCGCTGGGAGGAATGCTGAACGCCTTCACCAGTTACGAGTATGTCTGCTACTATGCCAAGGCCCTGGCTTCGGCAGTCCCCCGGGTGATCGACATCCTTTCCGATATGTTTCTGCACTCCGTCTTCCCGCCGGAAGAGATCGAGCGGGAGCGCAAGGTGGTGCTACAGGAGATCAAGATGCGGGATGATGCGCCGGAGGAGTCGATCCATGACCGGCTGCACCAGAGCTTCTGGAAAGGGCACCCGCTGGGTCATCCGATTCTGGGGAGCGATGCGACCATCAGCAGCATGACCCGCGATGTCATTCTGGGGTTCAGAAACCACTGGTACCGTCCCAGCGAGATTCTGATTGCTGCTGCCGGAGCCGTCGAGCATCAGGCACTGGTGGAGCTGCTGCACGGCCCCTTTTCGCAGGTTGTACCCGGTGAGCCGCGCCGGGTTACTGACAAGGTGCAGCGNNTGATCTGTCTGGGCACCGAGGGGTTGCCCGCTACAGCGCCGGAACGTTACAGTCTGATGATCATGAATACGATTCTGGGTGGCGGTATGAGCTCGCGCCTGTTTGAGGAGATCCGCGAAAAACGGGGGCTGGCCTATTCAGTCTACTCCTATGCCTCTTCCTATACCGATGCCGGTTCCCTGGCAGTGTATGCCGGTACGGAGCGGGGCCGCAGCTGTGAGGCTCTGAAGATCATCCTGGCAGAGATGGCACGTCTGCGCGATGAGCCGGTCCCCCAGGATGAACTTACTGCAGCACGTGAACAGATAAAGGGTAAGATATTGATGTCGCTTGAATCAAGTGACAGCTACATGTCGCGTCTGGCCCGCAGCTACCTCAACTTTGGCCGCTACCAGCCCCTTGATGAGGTGATGGCCGGGTTTGATGCTGTAACTGTGGCAGACCTGACGAAGTTGGCCAATACTCTGTTCCGTGACGAATCGCTCAACATCCAGATCATGGGCAAGGTGGATGCTGATTGTCTGGCTGACAAGACGGCTTTTATCTGCTTGTAGCCTGACCTTGGCGCCCTGCAGGGCGCTGCAGCCCCATCACTGCCTGCCGGTATGGCCGAATCCGCCATCACCCCGCACTGTCTCTTCGCTGAACTGCTCCACCACCCGCAGGGTTGCCTGCACCACCGGCATGAATAGCATCTGGCAGATCCGCTCTCCCGGCTGAATGCAGTATGGCTCAATGCCCTGGTTGCGGATGCCGATCCTGATCTCTCCCTGATAATCACTGTCGATCACACCGATGGTGTTGGCCAGTACCAGGCCGTGCTTGATGCCCAGGCCGGAACGGGGAGCCAGGATCGCCACCAGGGAAGGGTCATGGATACTGATGGCCAGACCGCTGGGGATAGTGACCGTTTGCCCCGGCTCCACACTGATCGGCTCACTTATGCAGGCACGCAGATCAAGGGCGGCTGAACCTTCGGTGGCGTAGCCGGGCAGGGGGATGCTGCTGCCCAGTAGCGGATTGACAATTTTGGTTTCAATCTCACGGTGTTTCATGTAAAAAA
>DIUB01000018.1:1488-2902 GCA_002422265.1 Geobacter sp. UBA6169 | reverse complement strand
GACACACGCTCAAGATAGGCATTCTTGATGGTGCGGTTTTCTTTGAGGGCCAGCTGGATACAATCGGCCAGAGTGAGGGTTTCGGCTGCAATGGCTGGGACTGCGGACAGCAGCACAGGGACAAGGAACGCCTTGATGCGAAACAGTCGCCATGTCCGGGGATGCAGAACCGTATGTGGATGTAACCCGGCATGCGCTCTGCCGGAGGAAGCCAGGAGTCCCATTATCTGCTCATTTCAGGTAAAAAGTGCTGCATTGTAGCGCACCGTATGCGGCTGTCAATAGAGCGATGGCCGATATACCGGCAACTCAATCAGCTATCCCCGGCACAACGGAGCGTTCCGCAAGAGCCGACACTGTGCTGATCAGTGAGGTGTCAGCTGTTCGTCAATACAGGCCAGCAGATCTTCAAGCCTGACCGGTTTTGCCAGAAAAATATGTTCACCGATGACGCTGCCGGTTGGGTTGACCTCTTTTTTGCCGACGATGGCGGTCAGAAAGACAATCGGTACGCATGAAAGCTGCGGATCATTTTTAAAATCGGCGGCCAGCTCGCCACCGTCCTTATCCGGCATCATCACGTCCAGCACAGCCAGATCGGGCCTGAACTGCCGGGCCAGGTTCAACGCGGCGGTCGGATCGTTCACGTCCAGCACCTCAAAGCGCCCCGTTGCTTCAAGGTTGCGTCGCATCATCCTGGTGATTGATGCCTCATCATCCACCAGCAAAATTCTTTTTTTCATACAGTCTGTCCCTCCTGTTGCGGAATATGGTCTAACCGGTACAGCATCAGTGCTACGGCCCCCTGCCGGTCGCTGCGGTTCTGCAGTGTGATAACGGCGTGGTGCAGCTCAAGAATCTTACGGGTCACGGACAGCCCGAGACCGGTGCCGATCCCGACCGGCTTGGTGGTGAAAAACGGATCAAACAGCTTTGCTGCTGCCGATGCGGTAATACCGGTCCCGGTATCGGCAACCGCCAACCGCAGCACCGGGCACCCTACGGCAAGCTGCCCGTTGCAGTTGCCGAAAACAGCCATATCCTGATCACTCACCGTACCGCGTGAACCGCTGATACTCAGGATGCCCCCCTCCGGCATGGCATGGGCTGCGTTGACAAAGAGATTGATGAACACCTGCTTGATCTTGTTACCGTCAAGGAGCAGTAACGGCAGTTCGTCAGACAGCTCACACCGCACCGTAATCAGCCTGCCGGTCAGCTCATGACGAACCAGCAGCAGCGATTCGTCAATCAGCTGCCGAATGGCAACCGGCTTCAGCTCAAGCTGCTCAGAACGTGAAAAATCCAGCAACCCCTTGATAACCGTATCGGCACGCTGGACCGCATCAGCCATGTCAAGAACCGTCTCATACCAGTCACGGTGCTCCTTGAGCTGTCCAGCCAGATAATCGGT
>DIUB01000018.1:0-1381 GCA_002422265.1 Geobacter sp. UBA6169 | reverse complement strand
GCCTCCACCTTGACCGCCATCATGGCAAAGGCTTCGGCAAAGCGGGCAATAAAGGGGGGATACTGCTCCGTATCAGTCATGGCAAACAGCTGATCATCGGCAGCAAAACGTCCCATCGAGAGGTTTTCAACCACACGCATCAGCTGTTCCAGCATCTGTTCAAGCTGCGGGGTCTGCATTTTCGGCCTCCTGAACGGCAACTATACCGAATACCGGCAACATAGCCAGTTTTTTGTTGCATGATGACTCAAAGTGAACCTACAAATACCAACGCGGCAACTGCAGTCATGAGCTGCAGTACCTGTCTGTTCAACCATCTGCTATCAAAAAATGATCCTTTGGCATCGCAACTTGTGTGGCGCGATCATATAAATACTGCCCGTACAACGGAGGCAACATGACCAATCGCTTTGAGCTGCAGCATGAAAGTATCACACTTGAGTCTCTCTTTAAATCCATGCCGGTGGCCATGGCCCTGATCGACAGGGAGGGCAGGCATGTTGCCCTGAACCAGGCGCTGGCTGACTTCAGCGGACTTGACGCTCACGTTCTGGTGGGCAAAAAGGTTGAAGATCTGAGCAAAGAGAGCGGCGAAAACATCAGGCGTGACTTCCGGTTTTTTGACGCCGGGCAGGACGTACCGGATCATGAAGTTGAGATAGAG
Organism: Geobacter sp. UBA6169; assembly: GCA_002422265.1. Lineage (GTDB taxonomy): Bacteria > Desulfobacterota > Desulfuromonadia > Geobacterales > Pseudopelobacteraceae > Trichlorobacter. The sequence continues at coordinate 717 of DIUB01000018.1, read as the reverse complement.
GGCAGGATTTATCTTGTTTCTGTCAAACCGGTGCGGGACAGCTCAGGCTATGCAATTGGCGAAATGGTCGCCCTGACGGATATCACCGGAAACAAACAGATTGAGCGCGAACTGGCCGAGGCCAACCGGCAGCTGCAGTATCTGGCTTCGCATGACTCATTGACCGGGGTATTGAACGCCCGCACCTTTTACGAGGTGGGTGACCGGATGATGAGCGTTGCCCGCCGTGAAAACAAGCCGTTTTCGGTACTCTTTATTGATCTGGATCACTTCAAGAGGGTTAATGACACCTACGGCCATGATGCAGGCGATACGGTCTTAAAGGCGGTTTCTGCATGTATGAAACAAGGCAGCAGAGAGAGTGACGTTATCGGCAGGGTCGGCGGGGAAGAATTCTCCATCTTTCTGCCGGAAACCGATCACGACGGGGCGCTGCTTGTTGCGGAAAAGCTGCGAATCAGGATCGAGGAATTGATGCCAACCATTGCAGGCAAGCCGCTCCAGGTTACTGCCAGCATCGGTGTCGCATCGAGCATGAAGCACCACAAATCAATTGCCGACATCCAGCGCGATGCCGACCACGCCATGTATCATGCCAAGAAGGAAGGCCGCAACCGGGTATCGTGCCTTGAACTGCCCTGCTACGTTGAACAGGCAATGGCACATGAGGGATGACCGATGTACGTATCAGCCCTGGTTAATATCATGGGCATACAT
>DIUB01000116.1 GCA_002422265.1 Geobacter sp. UBA6169 | reverse complement strand
CTGGGCTGTATTGTGTTGTGAGGTAGCAACCGGGGACGCTGTAATGGCACTTCCCGGTTTTAGTTTGATAATCTGGTTGCATATGTGCTACCGTTTTTGGCATGAAAGTAGTTGTTGATACCAATGTGTTTATCGGCGCATGTCTTGGGCAAGGGGCGTGTCGTGCCGTCATTGCCGCTTGTCTTGAAGAAAGACTGTTACCGTTGATGGGGGTGGCGCTGTTTGCTGAATATGAGGATGTTCTGGGGCGGACAGAGCTGTTTGCCCGCAGTCGCTTGAATGCTGCTGAACGGGCGGAGCTTTTGGACATTTTTCTTGCAACCTGTTGCTGGACAAGGATTTATTATGGATGGCGCCCCAATCTGCGGGATGAGGGGGATAATCACCTGGTTGAGCTGGCAGTTGCCGGTGGCGCGGAATACATCGTAACCCGCAATCTGCGGGATGTGGCCAGTATGGAGTTGCTGTTTCCCGGCTTGAAAGCGGTGTTTCCTGAGACACTCTGCAAGGAGATGAAATTATGAGTGCGTTGACCCTACGTTTGCCGGATGAAAAATACTTGAGGTTGAAGGAGTTGGCACATCAGCGTGGGCAGAGTGTGAACCGTTTGCTGGATGAGGTGACAACACTACTGCTTGCCGAGTTTGATACCGAGACCCGCTTTGTAGTGCGCTCTAGGCTGGGGGCAGGCAAAAAAGAACGCGGTCTTGAACTGCTGGCTAAAGCAGCAGGATCAGGAAAAAACTGACCGGCTTTGCACTGTTGTTGCGGTGTGTCCACCGGAGAGGTCGCTGTGAACGGCCTTTCCGGTTTTTTGTTTTTAGCGTTCAATAATCTTCCTGCGCGGTGGCCGTTTGGCTGGCGTTGGCGGTTGCGATGATTTGGCTGGCGTTACGGCACGTGACTCTCGCTTTTTGGGTGCTGGTGGCGCATCCAGCGCCTGGGCCTCTTCCTTGCTCAACAGCCGGTATTCGCCCGGTTGCAGGCCACCCAGCGTCAGGTTGCCGTAGCGGATTCTACGCAGGCGTACCACAAAAAGGCCAACGGCAGCACACATCCGGCGGACCTGGCGGTTGCGGCCTTCACGGATGGTGACGGACAGCCAATCGTTGCTCTGGTCATTTTTCAGCAGGCGCACCGTGGAGGCACCGGTGGGGCCGTCTTCCAATTCGACACCCTCTGCCAGTTTCTTGATCTGCTGCGGATCAATCTTGCCCCGCACCCGCACATGGTATTCCTTGTCAACCTGATGGCGGGGGTGCATCAGCCGGTTGGCCCATTCACCGTCATTAGTCAAGAGCAGCAGTCCTTCAGAGTTGTAATCCAGCCTGCCCACCGGGAACAGCCGCTCACCGATATCCTTGACCAGTTCGGTCACCAGTTGGCGGCCCTGGGGGTCCTTCAAGGAGGTGACATAGCCGGCTGGTTTGTGCAGCAGCACGTAGTAGAGCTTTTCAGCCGGTTTGATCGTCTGGCCGTCCAGGGTGATCTGATCCTTGTGGGGATCAGCCTTGCTGCCCAGTTCGGTAATTACGGTGCCGTTGACGGCTACCCGTCCGGCCAGGATCAGCTCTTCTGCAGCCCGGCGAGAGGTAATACCGGCAGCGGCAATAATTTTCTGCAGACGTTCAGTCATGGTTTGTCCTCAGGAGGTTGGGGCTTTGGTTCACCCGGTATCAGTGCCAAAAATAGTCCAATAACAGCGCCATAGAAAGCCCCTGACCAGGGGTTGCTCATCATGGCTCAGGTGCCGCCTCCGGCACACTGGGACATCCAGCCGAAGAGACCGCCAACCAGGGCGCCTCCGCCAATCATACCCAGATATTTCAAAATCTGCAGTTTCATCGTGTCTCCGTGCGAACCGGCAGCTGCCACAAATACCAGGTGATGCCGATCGCCAGCAGCAGCAGGAGTCCCTGCGCCCAGATCGGTTTCACCAGCAGCAGGGTGGAAGAACCCAAGGTTAGCCAGACCAGGGTGATGGCAATGCGCTTGGCCCTGAGCGGGATGCCGGAACCATCCAGGTAGCCGCTGATCATTGGTCCCAAATGGTTGTGTTCAATCAGCCAGGTGTGAAACCGCTCTGAGCTGCGTGCAAAGCAGGCCGCAGCCAGCAATAGAAACGGGGTGGTGGGCAGCAGTGGCACAAAGATGCCGATGATTCCGAGCCCGGTGCAGAGCAGGCCGATGCTGATCAACAGCCATTTGAGTAGCCGGTTGTTTGTGCGCATAGGTTGCAGTAAACGCGAAAGGGGCGTTGTTTCAACGCCCCTGTAAAAGTGTCGCCTTGAGTTACAATGGGAGCTTAGTCAGCCATACGGGTCATGGCACGGAACTTCTGATAGCGATCCTCAACCAGCTGTTCCGGTGTCATTTCCTGCAGCTCTGCCAGATGCTGGCGGATGGCCGAACCCATGGCCTGGGCCGTGGCTTCGTGATCACGGTGGGCGCCGCCGGCTGGTTCATGGATGATTTCATCGATCACGCCCAGCCCGATGATGTCCTGGGCGGTGGGCTTGAGTGCCTCGGCTGCCTGTGCCCCTTTGGTGCCGTCGGACCAGAGGATGGCAGCGCAGCCTTCCGGTGAGATAACGGCATAGACCGAGTGTTCCAGCATCAGGACCCGGTTGCCCACGGCAATGGCCAGGGCGCCGCCGGAGCCGCCTTCGCCGGTAATGCAGACAATGATCGGCACTTTCAGCTCGGCCATCTCACGCAGGTTGCGGGCAATGGCCTCGGCCTGGCCCCGCTCTTCCGCGCCGATGCCGGGATAGGCACCGGGGGTGTCCACAAAGGTAATGATCGGCAGGCCGAACTGCTCGGCCATCCGGAACAGGCGCAGTGCCTTGCGGTACCCTTCCGGGTTGGGCATGCCGAAGTTGCGGAACACCTTTTCCTTGGTGTCGCGCCCCTTCTGGTGTCCCACCACCATCACCGGCTGGCCGTCAAAGCGGGCCAGGCCACCCACAATGGCATGGTCATCACCAAAGTTGCGGTCACCGTGCAGCTCATTGAAATCGGTAAACAGGTGCTGGATGTAATCGAGGGTAAAGGGGCGGTTGATGTGGCGGGCCACCTGGGCCTTCTGCCAGCGGGTCAGGTTATCGAAGATCTCCTGACGCTTGGCCTCAACACAGCCTTGCAGCGCGTCGATCTCTGCCGCCATTCCGTCAGCACCCAGGGCGCGCAGCTCCTCGATCTTCTTCTCCAGCTCGGCAATCGGTTTTTCAAACTCCATGTAGACAGTAGCTGCCATCGGCATCTCCAATTCTGGTCTGTTTCGATTCTGTAATAGCACGCGGATGACGCGGATTGAACGGGTTAACGCGGATAAAAGGCACAATAAAGATGGGTAAAACATGCAAAAAACAGGAATCAGGTTATGACCTTGAAGCTATGTTTTTTGTTTATCAGCGTTTATCCGTCTGAATCAGGCCTTTTCGCGTGCCATTATCATGGCTGTTTCACTCAAAGATCGCGGCATTATACCCGACACACCGTTCTACCGCCAGTCTAAATTCATCGCTGGCCGCCACCTTGAGATGTTCCGGCAGCTTGATCACGGTTTGGCTCCGCGCGGGGATCTCCAGCAGCAGTTGCACCGGAAGGGTGCCGGGGTGGTTTTCCAGCAGCTGCCTGATTGGTGCCAGTTTCTCGTTAGTCAGTTCCGGCAGGCGCAACGTCAGACTGATGCGGGTGGTCTGCTGTTCCTGGGCGTCGGCTAACAGTTTGATGTCACCATTGACGTTGACCTGACCGGGGAATTTACGACCGTTGCCCTCTTGCGGTTTCATCACCAGCAGCTTGCAGCCTTTTTCCCCTTTTTCCAGCTTGCCGGTGATCAGGAGCGGGTCATCGCACTTCAACAGGTGATTGAACTGGATGTACATATCGGAGAAGACCGTGATTTCGATCTGGCCGGTCAGGTCTTCAATGGTGACAAAGCCCATCCGGTCCCCCTTCTTGGTGGTGATTTCCTTGAGGGAGGTGACAATGCCGCAGACCCGTACCTCACTGTTTTCCGGCAGGTCGGTCAGACGGGTGATCTCGGCCGAGGCAAAACGTTTGATGTCGTGCACATAACGATCAAGCGGATGGCCGGTGATCAGAAAACCCAGCGCCTCTTTCTCGTAGCCCAGTTTTTCTTTGTCCAGCCATTCATCAACCACCGGCAGTTTGCGAACCGTCTTGGTACCGCCGGTGGTCTCAGGCAGGTCACCGAACAGTGAGACCTGGGCGCTGTTCTGTTCTTCCTGAAAACGCTGCCCGGCTGCCACCGCGTCATCCAGAGCTGCTATCAGCGGTGCGCGGAACTGGTGCAGTGAGTCAAAGGCGCCACATTTGACCAATGCCTCCAATACCTTGCGGTTGACCCGACGCAGGTCTACCCGTTCGCAGAAATCGTACAGGTCGGTAAACGGCCCGTCCTGACGGGCCTCCAGGATCGATTCTATGGCGCCACCGCCGACCCCTTTGACCGCCCCCAGGCCGAAGCGCATCGAGTTGCCCACCACGGTAAAGGACTGGCCCGATCTGTTGATGTCGGGCGGCAGGACTTCAATCCCCTGTTCGCGGCAATCGCTGATGTTTTTGAGCACCTTGTCGGTGCTGTCCATGTCGCAGGAAAGCAGGGCGGCCATGAACTCCACCGGGTAGTGGGCTTTCAGGTAGGCGGTCTGGTAGGCGATCAGGGCGTAGGCGGCCGAGTGGGATTTGTTGAAGCCGTACTCGGCAAACTTGGCCATCAGGTCAAAAATCGCCTCAGCCTTTCTGGGATCAATCTGCTGGGCCTGCGCTCCGGCCAGAAACTGATCCTTCTGACGGGCCATTTCCTTGTCGTCTTTTTTCCCCATGGCGCGGCGCAGCAGGTCGGCCTGCCCCAGGGAGTAACCGGCCAGCGAGCGGGCGATCTGCATCACCTGTTCCTGATAGACAATGACCCCGTAGGTGTCCTTCAGGATCGGTTCCAGTTGCGGCAGGTCGTAGACCACCTGTTTGCGGCCATGTTTGCGTTCAATAAAATCATCAACCATCCCGCTTCCCAGCGGGCCGGGACGGTAGAGGGCGCAGGCCGCGATCACATCCTCAAAACAGGATGGCTTCAGTTTGACCAGCATCTCCTTCATGCCGCTGGATTCAAGCTGGAAGATACCGGTGGTGTTGCCGGATGAGATCAGGTCGTAGCTGGCCTGGTCGTCATCCCGCAGCCGGGTGATGTCAAACGCCGGGTTCTGTCCGTCACGGATCATCCGTACTGCGTTCTGGATCACGGTCAGGTTCTTCAGACCCAGAAAGTCGAACTTGACCAGACCGACCATCTCCACATACTTCATAGAGTACTGGGTGTTGATGCCGCCGGTCTTCTGATCCTTGTACACCGGCAGATACTCTTCCAGCTGGTCCGGGGCAACCACTACTCCGGCGGCATGGGTGCCGGCGTTGCGCGCCAGGCCTTCCAGGCAGATGGCTGTTTCCAGCAGCTCCTTTATCTGGGGGTCGCTGTCACGCAGTTCACGCAGCTGAGGCTCCTGCTCAAGTGCCTTGGGCACGGTCATCTTCAGGTCGTCCGGCACCAGTTTGGCGATCTTGTCCACATCACTGTAGGGCATCCCCAGGGCCCTGCCCACATCCCGCACCACTGCCTTGGCCTTCATGGTGCCAAAGGTGATGATCTGGCAGACCCGCTCCCGACCGTACTTTTCCACCACGTATTCGATCACCTTTTCCCGCTGGTCCTGGCAGAAGTCCACGTCGATATCAGGCATAGAGATCCGTTCCGGGTTCAGGAAACGTTCAAACAACAGGTTGTAGGGCAGAGGATCCAGGTCGGTAATCCGGATGGCGTAGGCCACCAGTGAACCGGCAGCCGACCCCCGGCCCGGTCCCACCGGAATCCCTTGCTCTTTTGCCCAGTTGATGAAGTCGGCCACGATCAGGAAATAGGCCGGGAACTTCATCTGGCGGATACAATCAAGCTCGATCCGCAGCCGATCCCAGTAGGCCTGCTCCTGCTCCGGGGGCATGTCCGGATACTTGAGGCGGATGGTCTTGAGCCGTTCAGTCAGGCCGGCTACGGCCTGATCCTCCAGCATATCGTCGTGGGTCTTACCTTCAGGTGGTTCAAAGTGGGGGAAATAGTATTCTTTCTCCAGCGGCAGTTCCAGGTTGCAACGCTCAGCTATGGCCACCGTGTTGCTGATGGCCTCCGGCGCATAGTGGAAGGCAGCGGCCATCTCCTCCGGCGTCTTGACGTAGAACTCGTCAGCCGAGAACTTCATGTGCGTGGGATCAGCCATGGTCTTGCCGGTCTGGATGCAGAGCAGTACCTCGTGGGCCTTGGCATCCTCACGGTTCAGGTAGTGGCAGTCGTTGGTGGCCACCAGCGGCAGGTGCAGCTCGCGGGCNNGGAAACAGCTCGCTGTACCAGCGGGCAGTTTCCAGGGCTTCGTCCATCCGGCCGCGACCGCACTGCATGGCCACTTCACCCTTGAGGCAGGCCGAGAGGGCGATCAGCCCTTCACTATGTTGCTCCAGCAGGGCGCGGTCGATGCGGGGACGGTAGTAGAACCCCTCCTTGAAGCCGGCAGAGGTCAGGTAGGAGAGGTTCTTGTATCCTTCCAGGTTTTCACACAAAAGGATCAGGTGATAGGCTGCCTCGGAGATCCCCTTGGCATCCTTTGAAAAGCGGGAGTCCGGGGCGATATACAGTTCACAGCCGATCACCGGCTTGATCCCGGCCTTCTTGCATTTCAGGTAAAATTCAACCGCACCGAACATGTTGCCGTGGTCGGTAATGGCCAAGGCAGGCATCTGATGCTGTTTGGCCTTGGCAACCAGGTCTTCGATCCGGATGGCGCCGTCTAGGAGCGAGTATTGGGAATGCAGGTGCAGGTGAACAAAGGGGGTAACAGGATTAATTTCAGGTGCTTCCATCTGGGCAGTCTCCCGGTGTGGCTATCAAGGTACGGAGTATGCCTTATGACAAGATGTAGTGTCAATGTCGGGGTTTTGACGCTATATCTTGGATTACGTGGTACTTTGTATTGAGCGACTCATTGCAACCTGTTACGTTTCCGCAAGCATGTACTGCAGTGTGCAAGGAGACTGTGATGGATATAAAAACCGTCATTCTGACGCTGGCAATCGGGTCATTCGTTTTCGGCGCGATACTGGCCTTGTTCCAGTACGGTAAGGAACCGGCTCTGCGGATACCCTTCTGGGTAACTGCCAAGTTTATGCAAGGGGCTGGTTCGTTGCTGTTGTATTTTCGGGAGATAACCCCTGACTTCATAACGGTTCTGATGGCTAACAGTCTGCTGATCGGCGGCTGTGCCTACGAAGGGTGGGCTATCTTTCATATAACCGGTCGTCGGGTCAGCCGCCACCTGCACCTTGGTGCAACAGCTGCCATTGTGGCAGTCAGCGCTGTTATGCTGTACCTTGCGCCGCCGAACCGGATTGCAGTCAGTTTTTTCATGCACACGATCTTCTATGCACTGCCTGCCTGGGCACTTTTGAGGTATGAGGGAGAAACGTCACTGTTGCGGCGTGGCCTGGGCTGCAGTTTCTGTCTGCTGGCCATGCTGTTCGGTGCCAGGGCGGTCTGGGCGCTGGTGGAACCGGCACAGTCCCATCTGTTGTTTGGTGTTCTGATCTATCAGGTCATGCTTCCGGCTGTTTATTGCATGATGCTGATCAGCGGCTTCAGTATGCTGCTCCTGGCCAAAGAGGCGAGCGACCGGGCACTGCTTGCAACACTGCGAGAGCAAAAGGCCATTCTGGAAACCCTGCCGACCGGGCTGGCCATTCTGCGAGATCGGATCATCGAGCGCTGCAACCCGGCTCTTGAGGTGATTTTCGGGTATGCACCGGGCACCATGGCCGGTAAACCGGTGGCCTCTCTCTATGAAAGTACGGAGGCCGGCGAGCGGTATGGTCAGCTTATATACGAATCAATAGATCGTAACGGCTCCTTTGCCGGTGAGGTGGCAATGGTGCGCCAAAACGGCGAACCATTCTGGGCCTGGGTGCAGGGTTCTTCTATTTTTCCTGAGCGGGTGCAGTCCTACGCCGTTTTTTCGGTTGCCGACATCACTCAGCAGAAGGCGCAGCAGCAACTTCTGCAGCAGCAGAATCAGGAGCTGGCAGAGGCGAACCAGGCGCGGAGCAGGTTTCTGAAGATGGTGGCCCATGAATTCCGCACGCCGCTGGGACTGCTGGCTTCCAGTACCGATATTCTGGACCGCTACTGGGATCGGCTGGATCAGACGGAACGGAGCGAGCAAAACAGCCGTATCCGCAGTGCAGCCCGGCAGCTGTCTGAGCTGACCGATGCCATCATCTGTCACAATCAGACGGAAAGCGGCGGATACGTGCCGGTTCTTCGGCAGGTGGATCTGGCGGAGTTTTGCCGTACCGTTGCCGGTGAGGCTGAAACGGTCTGGAGTAACGGTCATACCCTGCTGCTTGCCATTGATGCCGGCTGCGGTAGTGCGTTTCTGGATGAGATTCTGCTGCGGCGGGTGCTGCAGAATCTGCTCAGTAACGCCTTCCGCTATACCCCGCCGGACGGGTTTGTGACGCTGCGGGCCAAGCGTCTCGCGGGACAGCTCGTAGTTGAAGTGGTTGATTCCGGCATCGGGATCAGCGAGGATGATCAGCACCATATCTTTGAAGCCTACTACCGGGGAAGCAATGCCGGGCTTCGCCGCGGTTTGGGCCTGGGCCTGGCCATTGTGAGAGAATCGCTGGAGCTGTTACAGGGATCGATCACAATTACCAGCGCACCTGGTGCGGGAACCGCCATGCAGGTTACACTTCCGCTTTCGGAGACCGAATCATGAACGAATCATCAGAGCAGGCCTATACCATTCTGGTCATTGAGGATGATCCTTCCTATCGGGGTAATATCGAGATGATCCTGAAAATGGAAGGTTTCAGGGTTCGCACTGCCAAGGACGGGTGCTCCGGGCTTGCATCCCTGAAAGAAGAGCTGCCTGACCTGATCCTTTGCGACATCATGATGCCGGTAATGGACGGCCATGCCTTGTTCGACATCCTGAAAAAGGATCTGTTGTTCGCTGAGGTGGCTTTTATCTATGTTACCGCCCTGGCTGACCGGGCTGAACTGCGCAGGGCCATGGCAGCCGGAGCCGACGATTATCTAACCAAGCCGTTTACCGCTGAAGAGCTGCTGGCCGCCGTAATCGGTCGTCTGAACCGGCTGCGGAGTATCAAACACAGCCCTGTTACCCCATCGTTCCATAAAGAGCTGGCCTGGCTGCGGGAACAGCTTACTCCTCGGGAACACGAAGTGCTGCTGCTTGTGGGGAGGGGCGATACCTCACGCCAGATTGCCGAACACCTGGGAATCAGCGTCAAGACCGTCGAGATCCACCGCAGTAACCTGATGAACAAGCTTGATGCCAATAACGCTGCTTCACTGGCCCGCTGGGCATTCATCGCCGAACAGATCTGAACTCTTCCTCTTTCCGATCCTCGCCCTTCAGGCGTCTAGGGGTTTCCCCCAATAGACAGCGAGCCGCTGAATCCGGTAACGTGCCTGCAAAATATCGGTACGCTGTTCAGGTATCGCGTACAGGAGGCGACAATGGCTAAGTTCATATCTTGGATGGTGTTGCTGCTGCTGCCGGTGGTTTCGTTGGCAGCTGAGAATGATGCTGTGATCAGACTTGCAAACGGTGTCAGCTATCAGTTGATCGGCACATATAATCAGGACCGGCTGAACAGGATCGGCACCACGGAGTTGCAGGAGTTCAAGACTGTTAAAAGTGATCTTGCTCTGGCTCCTGCGCAAAACAGCGTGAAGCTCTACCGGGTCAGCTACCGTACGGTCATCCCTGAGCGTAACAACAAACCGGTGGATGTAACCGGTCTGATTGCCGTTCCGGATAAGGCCGCTGCCCGTTATCCCCTGGTTTCCTACCAGCATGGGACGGTGTTTTCCCGAAACGAGGTACCCTCATTCCCGGAACAGTCCATGGAAACCCGGTTGATGATCGCCCAGTTTGCCGGTCATGGCTACATTGTGATCGCTGCCGACTACATCGGAAAAGGTTCTTCTGGGGCAACGGTGCCGGACAGCTATATGGTCAAGGAGAGTACGGTGCAGGCCTGCTATGATATGCTGGTGGCGTCACAGGCGGTGCTTGCCGATCTGAAGCTTGCCACCGGCGATTTTTTTCTGAGCGGATGGTCCCAGGGGGCCTGGAGTACCATGCAGTTCCGTAACCGGCTTGAAAGTCTGGGAATGCCGGTAAAGGCCGCTGCCGCTGCCAGCACCCCCGCTGACCTGTATCTCCTCGTGAGCCGCTGGATCAACCGGCGTACTACCCTGGATGCTGATTGGCTGGTGGGGAGCGCGGCGTTGCTGGTAAACTCGTACGAGCGTTATTACGGCCTGCCGGGATTGAGCAGCGCGGCGATCAAGCCGCAGTATTGGCAGACTGCCCGTGATTTTTATGAGAATCGTATCGGCTGGAGTGAGGCGTCAAAAGTACTGCCGAAATCGATCGGCGAACTGTTCCAGCAAGATTTTGCCGCTGCCAGCTCCTTGATGGCGAATCGTTTTTACCGGCAACTGCATGAAAACCAGGCCTACCAATGGCGTTACACGACCCCCAGCCGCTACTATTACGGCAAAGCAGATGAAGTGATCACCCCTTATATTGCTACGCTGCCGATCGCCTACCAGGATACCGTGGGAGGGGCTGCGGCAACAGCGGTGTTTGCCGGTGATCAGGCCGACCACCGTGGCACCTTTATCTTTGGGGTGCTGGATCAAAAAGCATGGTTTGACAGTCTGGCGGGCAAACAATAAATCCTGAGGAGGGACGGCCATGCTGAGATGCTTGATGACCTGTTTCCGCATCTTTGTGCTGATTGGAGCCATTATGATCGCACTGACGACTCAGGCCTCCGCTGACCGGATCTGGTATGTCAATCATGCCGGTGTTAGCGGCAGCCAGGATGGCCGCAGTTGGGGCACCGCCTTCCGGTCCCTGCAGAACGCCCTTGCAGTGGTGTCAGAGGGGGACGAGGTCTGGGTTGCCCAGGGCAGTTACTACCCGGATGGAGCCGATCCGAAGATCTCCTTTGTTATGAAGGAGAACACGGCGCTCTACGGCGGTTTCAGCGGCACGGAAACAGCGCGGGAGCAGCGGGATATCCGCAAGTATCCCACCATCCTGAGCGGCAACATCGGCAAGGGGGATAAGACCCGTAACACCAGCACCATCGTTATGGGGGCAAACAATGCCGTTCTTGACGGGTTCACCATCTCGGATGCCTATGCCGTTGACGAGGCGCGGATGCATCTGGTGCCGGCCGACATCCTGAAAAATGATATGGCCGTTGGCGGCGGCATGCGGAACTTCATGGTCAGCCCGATCGTGCGCAACTGTACTTTCAAAAACAATTACTCTCCCAAGGGCGGGGCAGTCTACAACGTCCACAAGCCGGGCGGTATACAGGCTAAATTCATCAATGTCGATTTTATCGAAAATACCGCACAGGTACGGGGCGGAGCAGTCAGCAACGATCTGGGGGCTATGCCGGTCTTTATAAACTGCCGCTTCCTCAATAACCGTAGTCAGGATAAAGGCGGGGCACTGTACAATGATTTTGCTGCCTCGCCGCTGCTGCTTAACTGCCTGTTTGAGAACAACCGTGCGGTCAGCGCCGGTGGCATCGGCAACGACGGCGGCTCGTCACCGTTGCTGGTCAACGTCACCATCAGGAACAACCGTGCCGACAGCGGACTGGGTGGCGGACTCTATCAGGGGACCGGAGCCAACAACAACCCGGTGCTGATCAAGTCGATCGTTGATGACATCTATAACTGGCATGAGGATCTGGTTGCCGTACTCGATTCAACCGTGCCTCAAGGGCAGACTGTACCGCTGAACCGTTTCGTGTCCCTCAGTGATCTGGCCGGTCAGATTAGTGAGGATGACCTGCGCGATCTGCCGGACACTGGTACCGGGTACCAGCCAACGCTGGACGGCAATGGTCTGCTCGTGCATCCCTTGGTTGGCAAGTTACTGAATTTCCTTAATCAACATAAGGCCACCATTACCTATCGGGATGAATATGTCCGTCCGGCAGTTAACCGCACGGCTTCTGCAGCGGCGGTGATCCATGTGGTTCCATCAGCCGATGCTGCGTCCGGCGGTGACGGTAGCTCATGGAACAGTCCCCTTACCGACCTGCAGCAGGCGATTGAACTGGCTTCACTGAGCAAGGCACCGGTCTGGATCAAGGCCGGTACCTACCGTCCGTTGCAACGTGAAGCAGGGAGGATCGCTGCCTTTATCCTCTATGACAATGTCAAACTCTACGGAGGTTTCAGCGGCACAGAAACTGCGTTGAATCAACGGGGTACGGGTCAAGCCACCATTCTCAGCGCCTGGACAGTCACCGGGGAGTTCCGCTATCCCCACGTGATCTACGGCGCGAACAATGCGGTGCTGGACGGACTGACCATCCGTGACGGTAAGGCGGACGGCATGACCTATAATGGCAAGGGAGGCGGTCTGCTGGCCTATCATGCCGGCAAAACCTTTTTGCCCCACGATCCGGCCATCGGTTTTACCATGGTCATCAATAACTGTCGCTTTGAGAATAACGAGGCGCTGGAGGGTGGGGCTGTGTACGCCTTTGGCAAGGCTGTATTGACGGTAACGGACACAACCTTTGAGAACAACCGGGCGATGTACGGTGGCGCTGTGATGGATCGTGAGGGGAATCGCTCAAGCTACACAGGTTGTTCCTTCAGCGGAAACAGCGCCACGATTGACGGTGGGGCCTACTACGCTGATTACGGTTCCCATGTAACCTTCAGCAAAAGCACCTTTACGGGTAACAGCGCACAGAAACATGGCGGTGCCATCTATGTGATCAGCCGCGCATCGCAACTGGAGGCAACCGAGGTCAGTGTGGAAGGGGGGCAGTTCAGCAACAACAGTGCAGGCCTGGGTGCCAGTATTTTCAATCTTGATACCAGTGTGCTGGCGGTGAAGAACGTTGTCTATCCTGCAGGTTCAATCAGCGGAATTTTCAAGGAGTAACAGGAAGGTGGTTGACACCCGATTTTCCGATTCACGAACGGCCTGCCACAGTACATGGGCAGGCCGTTCGCACAAGCGGATGGTAAACGTGGGTGCTATTTTTTCAGAGCCTGGGCCATGGCCTGACCCATGCCGGTGGGTGAGGTGGAAACGGTGACACCACACTCCTGCAGGGTGCGGATCTTGTCTTCTGCCTTGCCCTTGCCGCCGGTGATGATGGCGCCGGCATGGCCCATCCGTTTGCCCGGAGGGGCAGTACTACCGGCAATAAAGGCCGCCACCGGTTTTTTCATGTTTTCCTTGATCCAGTGGGCTGCCTCTTCCTCAGCTCCGCCGCCGATCTCGCCGATCATGAAGACCGCCTCGGTGTCAGGATCCTCATTGAACATCTTCAGGACATCAATGTACTTCATGCCGATAATCGGGTCGCCGCCGATGCCGACGCAGGTGGACTGTCCCATGCCCATGTCGGTCAGCTGTTTGACCGCCTCATAGGTGAGGGTGCCGGAGCGTGAGACCACGCCAATTTTGCCCGGTAAATGGATATAGCCAGGCATGATACCCAGCTTGCACTGGCCAGGGGTGATGATGCCGGGACAGTTGGGGCCCACCAGACGGGTCTTGCTCTGGGCCTGTACGGCGCGGGCAACGACCATATCACGCACCGGAATCCCTTCCGTGATGCAGACCGCCAGCTCCAATCCGGCGTCACAGGCCTCCAGGATGGCATCGGCAGCGCCTGGAGGAGGCACAAAGATCATTGAGACCGTGGCGCCGGTATATTTGACCGCTTCGGCTACGGTATTGAAAACCGGAATACCTTCAATATGCACGCCGCCTTTACCGGGGGTAACACCGGCAATGATCTGGCTGCCGTAGGCCCGGCACTGCTGGGTATGGAACAGGCCGCTCTTGCCGGTGATCCCCTGCACCAATATTTTTGAGTCTTTATTGATCAGAATTGACATGGCTGTGTTCCTCCCTTAGGCCTGTGCCAGCATGGTAACAATTTTCTGTGCGCCGTCACCCAGGTTTTCACCGATCTGGACATTCAGGCCCGACTCAAGCAGCAGTTTTTTGCCGTCTTCCACATTGCTGCCATCCATCCGGACTACAATCGGCAAGGCACAATGGACTTCACTGGCAGCCTCAATGATCCCCTGGGCAATGACATCACAGCGCATGATGCCACCGAAGATGTTGACAAAGACAGCTTTCACGTCACAGTCCTGCAGGATGATCTTGAACGCCTCGGCCACCTTTTCTCTGGTAGCCCCGCCCCCTACATCCAGAAAATTGGCCGGTTCTCCGCCGAACTCCTTCAATACGTCCAGGGTGGCCATGGCCAGACCGGCGCCGTTGACCATGCAGCCGATGTTGCCGGTCAGCTTGATGTAAGCCAGATCGTATTTGCCCGCAGTTATTTCCAGTGGATCCAGCTGGGAGTAGTCCATCATGTCCGGGTATTCGCGGTGCCGATAGACGGCGTTATCGTCAAAGGATATCTTGGCATCCATGGCCAGCAGCCAACCGGCCTTGGTGACCACCAGCGGGTTGATCTCAACCAGTGAACAGTCCTTTTCAAGACAGCATTTGTAGGTGTTCAGGATCAGCTCTACGCAGTCTTCGCAGACCGCCCCGGAAAGGCCCAGAGCCAGAGCAATTTTGCGGGCCTGGTAGGTACGCAGCCCGGTGAACGGGTCAATGGTCAGGACATGAATCTTCTCCGGCGCCTTCTGGGCAACCTCCTCAATATCCATGCCGCCTTCAGCCGAGGCGATCAGGCAGTAGCGGGACGTTTCCCGATCCAGGGTGATGGAAAGGTAGAATTCACGGGCGATCTCAACGGTTTCTTCAACCAGAATCCGCCGTACTTTCAGCCCTTCCGGTCCGGTCTGTTTGGTCACCAGTCGTTTGCCGAACAGTTCTTTGGCAACGTCGGCAGCCTGTTCCGGATGATGCACTACCTTCACCCCGCCGGCCTTGCCCCGTCCACCGGCATAGATCTGGGCCTTGACCACACAGTGGCCACCCATCATCTTGGCTGCCCGTTCCACCTGATCGGCGGTCAGGGCTACCCGGTTGCGAGGGACCGGGATGCCGTAGGTGCTTAAGATTTCCTTTGCCTGGTATTCGTGGATATTCATAGTTCCCTCCCTGGGATTATGTGTATACAGAACACTATACCAGTCTTTACCCGGACTACAAGTGCTATTTATTGCTGATAAAAATATATGGTTTGGCTAAAACTTTGATTGGCGTGACAATTCTGCCTCGGAGAGTCTCAGGTAGGTGGGGAGCAGTTGTTCCGGCGGAACACCGCCTGAAGACAGGTACAGGTGTTCGGCTAACCGGCATCCGGAAGCCGGTCGGAGCACTGAAAGAAATGGAGCAGCAAAAATGGCATAGGCACCACTCTGTTTGACGATCAGATCATGGTAACGGGCTGCGCCTTCGCCCAGGAAAAGGGTAGGGGAGCTGACATGGCTGAGGAAATCAGCAGGAG
Source organism: Geobacter sp. UBA6169 (assembly GCA_002422265.1). GTDB lineage: Bacteria > Desulfobacterota > Desulfuromonadia > Geobacterales > Pseudopelobacteraceae > Trichlorobacter. The sequence goes on along the minus strand of DIUB01000116.1, from coordinate 9,096 downwards.
CGGCCACGCAGTCGTTTATGACAACCTCAGGATGGTCTGTCACGCGGTACAGGGCAGTGTAAACCTCATTTTTACGGGCGTCCAGCATCGGACAGATCGACAGGCCGGTGTGGGGAAGGTTCATGGCCAGCATGGCCAGACTTGATAGCGCGATACAGGGCTTTCCCTGTGCCAGCGCCAACCCCTGCACTGCAGCAATGCCGGTTCGTATACCGGTGAAGGAACCGGGGCCTGCTGCGCAGGCAAACAGGTCTACATCACTAAAAGTAAGACAGCTGTCTGTCAGTAGTCGTTGAAGCATTGGTAGCAACAGACGATTCTGCAGACCGCCGGGCGCATCCTGCAGCGTCTCTGCCACCAGCCGACCTTCACGGGTCAGGGCGATACCTGCCCGTGCGGTGGCGGTCTCAATACAGAGGGTGATCATACCCTTCCGCTGAAAAAGTAGCGGATGATATCGTTGTAAAAGGCCAGCACCATCAATCCTACCAGCATGATCATGCCGGCCTGCTGGGCGTATTCACGCACTTTCTGCGGCACCGGTCGCCGAATGATTGCCTCTATGGTGTAAAACATCAGGTGGCCGCCATCAAGTACCGGTATGGGCAGCAGGTTCAGGATTCCCAGATTGATCGAAACCACTGCCAGCAGCATCAAGAAAGTTGAGCCGCCGGTCTGGGCTGCCTTGTTGGCCATGTCGGCAATCATCATCGGACCGCCCAGGGTGTCAAGCGGAACGACCCCCTGAAACAGCTTGACCAGTGACAAGACGGTCAGTTTGGTGATCTCCACTGTCTTGTCGCTGCCCAGTTTCAGGGATTCAATCAGGCTGAATCGTTCCGTAACTACCTCGTAGGACGGGGAAACGCCAATGATCGGTTTTGTAATGGTTTCGCCGAACATGTTTCTGGTTTCACCGAGTTGTGGCTTGAGCTGTATCGTAACCGGCTGACCTTCACGCAGGATTGAGAGGGTGACCGAGTCGGTCACGCCGGACATGCGACTCGAGAAATCTTCCCATTGCCTGACCTTGTACCCGTTGATCGCGGTGATCAGGTCTCCTTTGACGATACCGGCCTGGGCCGCAGGTTTGTCAGGCATCACCTCACCGACCGCAGCCTTCATGATCGGCATACCGGCAAGATAGAGCAGAATCAGCAGCAGCCAGGCAAAGACCATATTGAACAGTGGGCCGGCAAAGACAATGGCCATCCGTTGTGGAATGGTCTTGTGCGCAAAAGAACGGGCCTTGTCGGATTCAGTCAGTTTGTAGGGTTCGACCGCTGCGGCGGCAGCTCCCTCCCGTTCATACTCCATCTCGATCATTTCGATCTCACTGAACCCGCCTTCGCCGTACATCTTGACATAGCCGCCCAGCGGAAAGGCAGAGATCAGATATTCGGTTTCGCCAATCTGGCGACCGAACAACTTTGGGCCAAAGCCAAGCGAAAATTTTTCCACCCTGACCCCTGACCATTTGGCCACCAGGAAATGACCCAGTTCGTGGACAAAAATGAGAATGCCGAGTACCAGAATAAAGTTGATAACGATCATAGTGACCTGCCTGTTTGGAGCGTTTTGCTCAGTTCATGTGCGGCGGCACGACCCCACTGGTCCACCTCCAGCACCTCTTCAATAGAGCCCAGCGGGTGGGCCTGATGGCTATCCATGGTTTTCTCGATCAGCGCTGCAATTTGTAAATAGGAAATTTCCCCCTGCAGGAACGCCTCTACTGCCACTTCATTGGCGGCATTCATGACGGTGGGCATGCTTTCTCCCTCGCCCATGGCACGGTAGGCCAGACCCAGGCAGGGGAACCGCTCAAGATCGGGTTTGAAAAAGGTCAGGCCGGACAGGTCGGTCAGATCCAGTGGCTTGACGCCGGTGGAGACACGCACCGGATAGGAAAGGGCGTAGGCAATGGGTGCCTTCATGTCCGGAGTGCCCAGCTGGGCAATAACGCAGCCGTCGATATACTCAACCATTGAGTGGATGATGCTCTGCGGGTGGATATTGACGCTGATTTTGTCAGGAGGAACATCAAAGAGCCAGCGCGCCTCAATCACTTCCAGCCCCTTGTTCATCATGGTTGCAGAATCAATGGTGATCTTGCGGCCCATGCTCCAGTTGGGGTGATTCAAGGCGTCCTGAATGGTCACCTGTTGTAGCTGTTCAATCGGCGTGGCACGGAACGGCCCTCCTGAAGCAGTCAGGATGATCTTGCTGATGTCCTGGCTGCGATGGCCTTCAATTGACTGGAATACGGCACTGTGCTCACTATCCACCGGGTACAGCTTCACGCCATATTCAGCCACCAGCTCCATAAACAGGTGGCCGGCGGTCACCAGGGTCTCCTTGTTTGCCAGGGCCAGATCCTTGCCGGCCTTGATAGCGGCAGCTGCAGGCAACAGACCTGCGGCTCCTACAATGGCGGCCACCACCATCTGAACCCCTGGGTACGTGGCAACCGCACAGAGACCTTCAGTGCCTCCCAGCAGTTGTACCTCGGTGTTGCCAAGCAGATCCTTGAGACGCGGGACATCGGCTGCATCAGCAACTGCTGCCAGCTTGGGTCTGAAGACGCGAATCTGGTGTGCCAGCAGTTCGATGTTTTTGGCGCCGGAGAGCGCGAGAACCCGGAATTTATCAGGATGCGCGGCAACGATCTCAAGCGTGCTGACTCCAATGGAGCCGGTGGAGCCAAGGATGGCGATCTGTTTCATATCAGAACCTTCCAAACAGGTAGACTGCATAGTAGTAGGTGACCGGTGCGGCAAAGATAATGCTGTCCATCCGGTCGAGCACACCTCCATGGCCAGGGAAGAGCGTACCGGAATCCTTGACACCGAAGCTCCGTTTCAAAAGTGACTCAAAGAGATCACCCACCTGGCCGATGGTGCCGATGACCAGTGCGGTTATGAGCGCATCAGCAAACCCGAGTGTAGCAAAAAAAGTGAATTTTGCCAGCAGTGTCCCACCCAGGCTGCCGACCAGACCACCCAATGCCCCTTCAATGCTTTTCTTGGGGCTTACTGCCTCGTAGAGCCGGTGTTTACCAATGGCGCTGCCAACGTAGTAGGCGGCAGTGTCATTGGTCATGACAATCAGCATAATCAGCAGCAGCCAGTTGGTACCCTGGGGCAGCAGGCGAATCATCAGCAGATGGGCCATCAGAAACGGTATATACAGGAAGGCCGTGGCAACAAGGGAAAGTTCCTGGGATGCCCTGGAAATGTCACGCAAACGGAACAGAAAGTGGAAACCGGTCAGCAGAAAAGCGGCTGCCAGGGACATGATGAAGAAACGGCCATCGGCCAGAAGCGGCGTGGCAACGGCAAGGGCTGCCAACAGGCTGAACGGCAGCAGTTCCCCTTTGCGATCAGGCAGGGCCATACCGAAGAATTCCTGCATGGCAACCAGACAGAGCAGTGCAAGCAGGATCGCAAACAGCCAGGGCGGACCTTTGATGATGGTGAGCAGTACCAGCGGCAGCAGGACTAATGCGGTCAGCAGGCGTTGTATGGTCAGCTCCTTTGACTCAGTTGGGCACTGGTCTTGCCGAAACGGCGTTCCCGTGACTGATAGTCGGCCAGGGCCCCGTGCAAGGCATTGACGGTCAGATCCGGCCAGTTGATCTCGGTAAAGTACAGCTCGGTATAGGCCAGCTGCCAGAGCAGAAAGTTGCTGATCCGCATCTCGCCGCTGGTTCTGATCAGCAGATCCGGGTCAGGCAGACCGTTGGTATCAAGTCGGCTCGCAAACAGTTCCTCTGTAACCTGCTCAGGAGTCAGGCTGCCGTTGGCAACCTGCCGGGCTATGCCTGCCGCAGTCCTGACGATTTCCTGCCGTCCTCCGTAGGAAAGCGCTAAAGTCAGTACCATACCGGTATTGGCTGCAGTCTGCTGCAGGGCATCATCAAGGATCTGATTTACTTCTTCCGGCAGATCGCAACGGTTGCCGATGATGTTAAAGCGGATATTGTTCTTCAGCATCCGGCGCAGTTCGTTGCGCACGTACTTTTTCAGCAGTGTCATCAGGGCCTGTACTTCAGACTTGGGGCGTGACCAGTTTTCTGATGAAAAAGCGAAGAGCGTCAGGTACCCTATTCCCAGGTTATTCGACTCTTCCACCACCATCTGCACGGTTTCAGCCCCACGATGATGGCCAATAATCCGCTTCAGTAAACGCTGCTCTGCCCAGCGGCCGTTACCGTCCATGATGATGGCCAGGTGGCGTGGCAGACGTGTGGGATCAAGCGTGGTCATGTCAGACTTCCATAACCTCTTTTTCTTTATGGGCCAGGATCTCGTCCAGTTTGGCGATCAGGCTGTCGGTGACGTTCTGGACCTCTTTTTCAGCTTTTTTCAGCTCGTCTTCGGTGATGCTTTTGTCTTTTTCCAGCTTTTTCAGATCGTCTATTGCCTTACGACGAATGTTGCGAACCGCTACCTTGTGTTCTTCATCCATCTTTTTAAGGCCCTTGACGATCTCCTTGCGACGCTCTTCGGTCAGGGGAGGCAGATTGAGACGGATCTGCTTGCCGTCATTGCCTGGTGTCAGGCCCAGATTGGCGTTCAAGATCGCCTTTTCAATCGGGCCGATCATCTTGGATTCCCAGGGGGTGATGGTGATGGTGCGCGGTTCCGGCACCGACAGGGTTGCCACCTGCGAGAGATTGGAGAGGTTGCCGTAATAGTCAACCTTGACTTCATCCAGCAGGGCCGTGCTGGCCCGACCGGTACGGATCTTCTGATATTCCTTACGCAGATCCTCAGCCGTTTTTTCCATATGTGACTTCATTTCAGCAATAACAGTTTTGTACATGGTTACGCTCCTTGTACGATGGTGCCGATTGATTCGCCGCTGATGACCTTGGTGATGTTACCTGGTGTGGTCAGGTCAAAGACGATGATCGGCAGGTTGTTGTCCATGCAAAGCGAGGTGGCGGTGGCATCCATTACCTGTAGTCCCTGCTGCAGTACCTCAAGGTACGACAGTTCTTCATAACGGGTTGCAGCAGGGTCTTTTTTGGGATCTGCAGAGTAGACCCCGTCAACCTTGGTGCCTTTCAGAATCGCTTCGGCGTTGATCTCCATAGCCCGCAGACTTGCTGCAGTATCGGTGGTAAAGTACGGGTTGCCGGTACCGGCGCCGAAGATCACCACCCGCCCCTTTTCAAGATGGCGTATGGCGCGCCGACGGATGTACGGTTCAGCCACCTCTTGCATGGCAATGGCAGACTGGACTCTGGTGGAAACTCCGAGCTTCTCAAGTGCATCCTGCATGGCCAGAGAGTTGATTACCGTGGCCAGCATGCCCATGTAATCAGCGCTGGCTCGGTCCATCCCCTTGGAGGAGGCCGCCAGCCCGCGGAAGATATTGCCCCCGCCAATTACCAGGGCCAGTTCAACTCCGGCATTCGCCACCTCCTTGATTTCAGCGGCGATGGTTTTGATGGTGCAGGGATCAATGCCGTAGCCCTGCTCGCCAGCCAAAGATTCGCCGGACAGCTTCAACAGTACCCGTTTGAAGGCCTTGCGCCCCATACTTCCCCCTTTGATACGAAAACGCCGGCTTCAGAGGCCGGCGTTTTCAGTCCTATTTCAATCCGGCCGCTGCCGCTACCTCGGCGGCAAAGTCCGATTCCTTCTTTTCAAGACCCTCACCGAGTATAAATTTGGTAAAGCGGGTCAGAGAGATCGGGCTTCCCAAGGCCTTACCGGCCTCGTCGATATACTTCTGAACTGATTTATCCGGGTCTTTGACAAAGGCCTGCTCCAGCAGACAGATGTCAGCGTAAAACTTGTTGACCTGCCCTTCAATAATCTTCTCAATAATGTTGTCCGGCTTGCCGGTTTGGCGTGCCTTATCGCGATAAATTTCCTTCTCGCGCTCCAGCACATCAACAGGTACCTCGCTGCGCTGCAAATAAGCCGGAGAGGCGGCTGCGATGTGCATGGCAACATCCTTGAGGCATCCCGTCAGCTGCTCGTTACCGGCAGTGTTGCAGGTGGCTTCTACCAGTACGCCGATTTTACCACCGGCGTGGATATATGAGCCGACCTGGCCGTTGGCTGTACCGGCATAGGAGGCAAAGCGGCGAATCTGCATGTTTTCGCCAATCACCGAGATCGTTTCGGTCAGCAGGGTCTGGACAGTCTTTGAGCTGTCGCCGCAGAACGGCTGTGCCAGCAGTGCTTCCAGGTCAGCCGGCTGCTGCTGCAGGACATGGTCGGCCACCTGCTTGACAAAGTCCTGAAATTTATCGTTTTTGGCAACAAAGTCAGTCTCGCTGTTGATCTCGACCAGTACACCGCTGGTACCGTCAGCAGTTACAGCAGCAGTGATCATTCCCTCAGTAGCTGCACGGCCGGCTTTTTTGGATGCAGCAGCCAGCCCCTTTTTACGCAGGTAGTCAACTGCCTGCTCCATATCACCACCCATTTCTTCCAGGGCCTTTTTGCAGTCCAGCATCCCTGCGCCGGTGGTTTTCCTCAGTTCATTGATTTGTGCTGCGGTAATTGCCATTGTAGCTATCCTCCAGAACGGCCCTGACGGGCGGTCAATGCAAAATTTTAGAAAAGTGATCGAAAAACGGAACGGAATTAGTCAGCAGCAGCTTCGCAGGCTGCATCATCGCCAATGGCTGCTTCCAGCTCGTCGTCGGAGCCTTCGGCATCGCTTTGCAGGGCAACGGAGCGTGCTTCATTTCCCTCAAGCACAGCATCGGCAACCTTGGCGGTCAGCAGGCGAATGGCGCGGATAGCGTCATCATTGCCGGGGATGACATAGTCGATCAGATCCGGATCACAATTGGTATCAACAATGGCAACAACCGGGATACCCAGCTTCTTGGCTTCCTGTACGGCGATCTCTTCGTTCTTGGGGTCGATTACGAACATCAGTCCTGGCAGCTTGGTCATATTCTTGATGCCGCCCAGCACTTTCTCCAGTTTCTCGCGCTCCTTGTCCATCTTGAGCGCTTCTTTTTTGGTGTAGGCGTCAATGGTGCCGTCTTCAAACATGGTATCGAGCTTCTTGAGGCGTTCAATGCTCTGCTTGACCGTGGAGAAATTGGTCAGCATGCCGCCCAGCCAGCGCTGGTTGACATAGTACTGGCCGCAGCGGGTGGCCTCTTCGGCAACCGAATCCTGGGCCTGCTTCTTGGTACCGACAAACAGAACGCTGGTGCCCTGCTCTGCGGTTTCCTTGACATAATTGTAGGCGGATTTGAAGTAGCGGACGGTTTTTTGCAGGTCGATGATGTAGATGCCGTTCCGTGCCCCGAAGATGTAGGGTTTCATCTTGGGGTTCCAACGCTTGGTCTGGTGGCCGAAATGGACGCCGGCCTCCAGCAGTTCCTTCATGCTGATACTTGACATACGTGTTTCTCCTTTGGTTTGTCCTCCGCCCCGTTTGAATCCCTGCACGTCACAAGGGACACCGCCGGTTTACTTAAGGGCGTGTGAAATGAATAGCGAAATTTTCTAGCACAAGAGCGGTGGTGAAATCAAGCGTGAAAAGACTATCGAGTTTTTGACAGGGATGGGAGTGAGGCGGACTTGGTAACAAAGCGCCCGGAACGATATTTCGCTTCGGGCGCTTTGTTCAAATTTATCTGGAAGCCCGTCTGTTATTTCAGCCCAACAAATAGCCCTCCAGTCATTTTATCAGTTGTGGTGAAGGCCCAGAAAGCTCAGCAAGCGTGACAACACCGNNCCTGGTGCCTGGAGTTTCTGGGGCTGGCAGTGCCCCCTGACCTGCAGGGGGCACACTGCGCTGAACTACTGACCTGGGCAAAAGAACGCACAGCCTCTCACTGTTTAGTACCACTGAACAAAGCCCCCTGAGAATTGTCTGCGGTCGTAACAGCAAAGAAAATACTGGTCTTGGCAGCATTCACGGTTGCAATGCCTGCAAGTTCTTTGGCAGCCCCAACCAGGCAGCTTTCAGTAAATGCCAGATCAAAGACAGCGGGGTCTGAGGTGCGCGGCAGAATACTGCCGGTATAGTTGCATCCGGTGGTGCTGGATCCGGTCAGCAGACCTGTGGGGGCTATGTTCATGGTCAGCGTACTACTTCCTCCCCCATAGGTCCCTTTCCAGCTGCCTACAGCATCAGTACTGCTGGCCGGTATCTCATACTGGCTGTTGTAGGCCAGATTCAGGCTAGTACTCCCGCTTGTTGCGGCAATCGACACCTTCTCAATAAAGTTGCCGCTTGCGCTTGCAGCCTCAGTAACGCCGGTTTGTAAAAGGTACTGGTTGCCTGTACTGCTGAAGCTAGAGCCACTGGTTGTGGTCTGAAACCGCGCAAACCTGGTCGTAACACCTGATTCTTGAAAGACAAGCCAGCTGTCTCCATTCGCCAGAATAATGGCTGAGGTTGAGGCCGTTCCCTGTGTCCCGGCCCAGAATCCCTTCATACTTGTACTGGTTGTCGGTGTTGTCGGCGTTGTCGGCGTTGTCGNNCGGCGTTGTCGGCGTTGTCGGCGTTCCGCCGCCACCTCCACCTCCGCATCCTGCAACATTCAGTACAGCCACAACAAGCAACGGTACAACAGAAAACAACATACCTTTACGCTTCCAATCTGAGGTTTTCATCATACTGGTATCTCCTTAGAGTTTAAGCTGGTTGCAGAGGTTCGTATTAAAACCAGAACCCGGTTCCAGGTGCAGTCGTGACTGTACCAACAATTGAAAGCGGCATAGCACCTACCGCCCCCGTTATCCCGATCTGACCGTTTGACTGTCCATCGGCGTCAAACGCTCCTCCATCGGTAATCACAAAATCAATCCGTATCTTGCCGCCAACGGTTTCTATTTTTGTAGCAAGATTCTGCCATATACCCTCACGGTTTTGTACCCAGTAGCCGTTTACGGCAACACTGCTGTCAACAAACATACTGAAGGTTTCGGTGATACCGCTCTGTTCGATATCTGCTTCAAACGACAGCATCCCCAACGGCATGAACATAGACGAAGGCAGCGTTGATGGTGCATCCAGCTGACGGATAGAGGTCAATTGCGCACTGTTACTGTCAGTGGTGTCGGTAATCCCTTCCCTTGAGTCTGCAACCAGCGTCAGATACACTGG